>DASURL010000223.1:0-2807 GCA_036280075.1 Gemmatimonadaceae bacterium
CTCGACGCGGTACCCACCTATGCCGAGGCGACGCTGGCCCTGGCGAGCATCCAGGCGCAGACCGGTCGCGCCTCGCAGGCGATGACCCTGCTCATCGGGCTGCTCGAGCGCGACCCATACAACCTGGATGCGCTGCTGGCCCTGGGCGAGACGCTGCTCGCCATGGGGCAGAAAGGCGACGCGGTGCAGGCGTTCCGGCGTATCCTGCGGTTCGATCCCGACCACGTCGGCGCCCTCTATAACGACGGCGTGCTGCTCAACGAGCAGAAGCGCTTCCGCGAGGCGATCGAACGCTGGACGCGCGTGATCGAGCGCGAGCCGGCCGGCGAGTTCGCGCGCCGGGCGCGTCGCGCCTCGCGCACCGCGAGCGACCTGCAGAACATCTTCGCGAAGGGAGCGGCCTGAGATGGCGATCGAAGGACCGCTTCGCGAGCTCGGCATCCACGACGTCTTCCAGCTGCTCGACCTGAGCCGGAAGACCGGCTCGCTGCGCGTGACCTCCGACCTGCGCGACGACGAAGGCTACGTGCTGTTCGACGGCGGCAAGGTGCTGCACGCCAGCGTGCGGAGCAATCCGACGTCGATCGAGCGCATCCTCCGGCAGGCCGGGAAGATCACCGACGCCGACGTCGCGGCAGCGCAGGCGCTTCCGGAGCGACCGGGGGAGGGACTCGGCGACCGCCTCGTGTCGGCCGGCGTGATCTCGCGGAAGGAGCTGGAGCGCCACCTGCGGCAGGCGATCGAGAACGTGGTGTTCGAGCTGATGTCGTGGCGCGAGGGATTCTTCTCGTTCGAGGAGAAGCCGATCGGCGACATTCCACTCGACGCGCGCATCCGCATCTCCACCGAGTCGCTGCTCATGGAAGGTGCGCGGCGCATCGACGAATGGTCCCGCATCGCCGACAAGGTGCCGAGCCTCGGCGTGGTGCCCGCGCTTGCCCCCGCCGACGAGCATCGCGATTCGACGGTGGACCTCCTGCCGCACGAGTGGGAGGTGCTGATGACGATCGACGGTGCGCACGACCTGCGCGCCATCGCCGCCTCGCTGGGGCGCAGCGAGTTCGAGGTGGCGAAGATCGCGTATGGCCTCGTGACCACCGGCGTCGTGGTGCTCAACCAGCCCGACCGGCAGACTCCCACCTCGCTCGGTGCGGTGCGCGGGCAATCGTCGGCGCTCGACCGGGCGCGCAGCAGCCTGTCGGCGGGGCGGTTCGAGGAGGCGCTCAATGCCGCGCGCTCGGCGCTGGCCTCCGACCCTGCGCTGGCGGAAGGCCACCGCCTCGCCGCGCGCGCGCTCGCGCGCCTCGGGCGTCATGGTGATGCCGTGGACGAGCTGCGGCGTGCGGTGCAGGTGGATCCGCTCACGCCGGACGTGCACCTCGACCTCGGGTTCGCCGCCGTGCGCGTGGGGGACTTCGCCAATGCGCGGGCGAGCTGGGAGCATTTCCTCCGCCTGGCCCCCGCATCGCCCGACACCAATCGCGTGAATGCCGCGCTCGAGACGCTGACGCGCATGATGCACCTCGTGGAGGCACACGTCGATGGTTGACGACGTGAGCCGCCTGAGCGACGAGCTGGCGCGCGATCCGTCCAGCCTCGTCTTCGTGCCGCTGGGCGAGGCGCTGCGCCGCCAGGGGCAGCTCGACCTCGCGCAGCGCGTCGCGGTGCGCGGCCTCGAGCGCCACCCGCACCTCGCGGACGGCCACGACCTGCTGGCGCGCATCGCCGTGGACCGCGGCGAGCTCGAACGCGCGTTCGACGAGTGGGACATGGTGCTGCGGCTGGCCGACGGCCACGTGGGCGCGCTGCGCGGCATGGGCTTCATCTGCTTCCAGCAGGGCCGGCTGGCCGAGGCCGAGGGCTATCTCGGCGCCGCCGCCTCCGCCGCGCCGGCCGACGAGGGAATCGTGCAGGCGCTCGCCAACGTGCGGGCGGCGCTGGGGCCAGGGCAGGACGGGATGAGCGAGCCAGCACGCGAGCCGGCCACGGAGCCTGGGTACGAGGGCGCGGACGAGCCCGTGTCCGCGCCGACGCTCGATCCGGTGCACGACACGCGGTTCCTCTTCGCTGACGTCTTGAGCGACGTGGACCAGACGGCGCTGCTCCTCGACCGCGAGGGCCTCGTGCTCGGCGGTGCCTACCTCGACTACGAGGGGAACGACGTGGCGCAGGAGGTCGGCGCGGAGCTGAGCGGCGTGACGGATGCCGCCCGCCGGGCCACGCGCCACCTCGCCCTTGGCGACTGGTCGTCCATCGTGTTCGAGACCGAGGTGGCGGTGGTGGCGATGGCGCCGTCGCCCGATGACGGATTGCTGGTGCTCGCGACGTCGCGTGCCACACCGCTGGGACTCGTGCGTCGGCTGCTCGACCGTTGCGCGGAGCGCGCCGCGCGCTGGCTCGGGGAGCGTGCCGCGTGAGCAGCCAGTTCACTCCCATGCTGGATGGGCTCACCCGGCAGCGCGGCGTTCGCGCGGCGCTCGTGGCCAGCGAGCAGGACGGCATCGTGATCGACTCGAGCATGCAGATCGGACAGTCCGGCGACCGCGTGGCCGCGCTGGCGGCGTCGCTCTACCGCAAGGCGCGGCTCTCGGCGCGTGCGGCGCACCTGGGCGCCGTGTCGTTCATGCAGCTCGAGGCGCCGATGGGCCGCCTGTGCGCCGTGGGGGCCGGCCCGATGGTGCTGATCGTCGTCGCGCACACCTCGGCCAACGTGGGCCTGATCCGCGTGGAGATGCTCCGTGCGGCGGCCGAGCTGCCGGCGCTGGCGGAAGGGAGCGCGGCATGACGCCCGTCACCGTCGTCGAGTC
>DASURL010000224.1:0-2988 GCA_036280075.1 Gemmatimonadaceae bacterium
GCCTGTACCGCCCGGGGACGGGCCAGATCCTCTACAACGACGTGTCGAGCGAGCGGGTGGACCTCGACAAGTTCCGCGAGCGCATCGGCTTCGTCACCCAGGACGCGCAGCTCTTCAGCGGCACCATCCGCGAGAACCTCAAGTTCGTGCGCCCCGACGCGACGGATGCCGAGTGCCTCGACGTGCTCCGTCGCGCGGCGGCGACGTCACTGCTCGCGCGCGCCGACCAGGGGCTCGACACCGTGATCGGCGAGGGTGGGATGAAGATCTCCGGGGGCGAGAAGCAGCGGCTTTCCATCGCCCGAGCGTTGCTGCGCGATCCGGACCTCCTGGTGTTCGACGAAGCGACGAGCGCCCTCGACTCGCTCACCGAGGAGGAGATCAGCCGCACCATGCGCGACGTGGCGGAGGCGGCCAACGTGATCACCGTGCTCATCGCCCACCGCCTGAGCACCGTGATGCACGCGGACCGCATCCACGTCCTCGAGCGGGGACGGATCGTCGAGGAGGGCCGCCACGACGAACTCCTCGCGCGCACGGGCCTCTATTACGCGATGTGGCGCCAGCAGGTCGGTGAGCGGCGGACGATCACGCCAGCACTCGGTGTCGTGGCTGCCCAGCGTGTCCCTGTGGGAGTTGCTTGAGTCATCAAAAAAGCATTTCAGAGGAAAACGGCGGAAAAGTCGGAAACAGCAGGAAAAATTCCTGCTGTTTCCGTCCTTTCAGGGGTTTCCTCTGAGATGTTCTTGGCTCCGCCAGGACGGAATGTCCCCACCGTATCTCCCGGTGCTCGTAGTGTTTGCGCCGCTTTGTGATGGCAATCACGAACACCGATATCGCACTTTGACTTCCCCTCCGCATTTCCCGGGAGCGCACTCGGCGGGCTCAGCGGTGTAGTAGATTCCAAGTATCAGCAGCAGGCCAACTTGGGCCGGACACAGCCGATGGCACGTGGCTGGCCTATACGATTGCCGATGAACGCTCCCCCGCTCCTCGACCGTAAACCGGTCACCCTGACCAATATTCCGGCAAGCCGGCCATCGCGGGCGCCTGCGCCAGCCTCGCGTGACACGCAGCGCGACGCGGCGGCGGCGGACGTGCTCGCCGTGCAGGCGTATTCGCGCGTCGCGGCGGCCGTCGTCGCCGTCATGGTGCAGCTCGGCATCGGCTATCGCTTCGGCCGCCTTGCCGATCCCAGCATCCTCCTCATGATCGCCCTCGGCTATGTCGCCTTCGTTGGCGCCACGGCGATCTTCGTCGAGCGTCGTCGCCGCGCCAGGCCGATCGTCGTCACCCTCGCGCTCGCGGGCGACCTGGCCTTCATCTTCGCGATGACCTTCTTCGGCACCACGGCGGCGCACTACGATCGTGCGCTCTTCGGCGCCGTGATCATCATCCACGTCGCCAACGTCTACTTCGGCCAGCGCCAGGCGTGGCGAGTCGTCGCCATCGCGGCGCTCGGCTATGTCCTGCTGCTTTCCGTTGCGTGGGGCATCCAGCCGGCGGTGGATCGCGTCGAGCAGCTCTGGACGGTCGCCGTCGGCGCCGCCGCCACCGCGCTCATCATCGTCCACGCCGGCACCGTGCGCCGTCGCCTGCGCGCCATCGTCGACCTGTTCGAGCGCGCCGAGGAGGGAGACTTCTCCCTGTCGTACGACGAAGCCGCCGACAGCCGCCCCGACGCCATCACGCGCGTCGGCCGAGCCTACAATCGCGTGCGCACCCAGCTCGCCAGCATGGTGCTCACCGACCCGCTCACCGGATGCCTCAACCGTCGCGGCTTCGACCAGGCCCTCGCCCGCGAGGTGGCCCGCTCCGAGCGCGCCGGGAGCGAGATGGCGCTGCTCGCGCTCGACCTCGATCACTTCAAGGAGGTCAACGACACCTTCGGCCACCTCGTGGGCGACGAGATGCTCCGTGCCCTCGGCGCGCTGCTCGGCCACACGGCGCGTGCCGGCGACGTGGTGGCGCGCATCGGCGGTGAGGAGTTCGCCATCATCCTCCCCGATACGGCGAGCGCCGGCGCGTTCCAGGTGGCGTCTCGCCTGTGCGAGCTGATCGAGCTGCACCCCTTCCCGCCCGCGAAGCCCGGCGGCAGGCCGCTCCAGATCACGGCCAGCATCGGCGTCGTGTCAGGCGCGCCGGACCTCGGCGATGACTACGTGGCGCGCTTCATGGCCCGCGCCGACGCCGCCCTCTACGCCGCCAAGCGCTCCGGCCGCAATCGCGTCCGCACCTGGGACGAGACGATGGGCCTCCTCAGCGACGACAACCACCAGCTGTCGGGGCTCGGCGAGCCGGCGAAATACGCGTGAACGGTTGACCGTGAACCGTGAACCGGAACTGCAACCGCAACGGCACGGGGAGCGGAAAGAGCCGGATTTGAGCTGGAACGGCAGGATTCTCTCCTCGTCCGGGATGACTCCATTCGCCATGGAGCGTTCCGAGGCCGTTCCAATTCCTTCAATGACTTTGAAGATGTAGAGGCTGGCCCTCGGTGCGCGGAGCAACGATCGCGCGAGGGACAGATCCTGCCGTTTCAGTTCTGATCCGGCAGTTTCCGCTCCCCTCGCCTTTTACGGTTCACGGCTCACGAGCAGTTCGGTAAGCGCCACTTCCACCGCCGCCAGGCACTTCTCCAGGCCCTCGAGCGTGTGGTCGCCCATGTGCCCGATTCGCACCGTGGTGTCGCGGTTCTTTCCGTAGCCGGTGCCGATGGTGTAGCCGCGCTCCCGCACCGCGCGGGTGATCGTCCCCGAGGTGAGCGACGGCGGCAGCATCACGCTCGTGACCGTGGGCGAGCGATGTCCCGCACGTGCCGTCACGCGGATGGCCTCGCCGAATCGTCCCGCGATCGTCTTCACCCACTCGTAGGTGCGCTGCGCCATCGCCGCGTGCCTGGCCCAGCGCGCCTCCATCCCTTCGCGGACGATCGCCGAGAGTTGGACGTCCGCCGCGTAGAACAGGGGAATTGCCGGCGTGTTCGGC
>DASURL010000225.1:0-2100 GCA_036280075.1 Gemmatimonadaceae bacterium
TCCGGCCTCACTGCCGACATGCGCGAGCTGATGGCGGAAGCGGAGGAAAAAGGGGACCGCCGCGCGCGGCTGGCGATCGAGATCTTCTGCCAGCGGGTGAAGAAGTACCTCGGCGCATATCTCGCCGAGATGAACGGCGCCGACGCCATTGTCTTCACCGGCGGCATCGGCGAGCACGCGGTGGAGATCCGTCGTCGCATCTGCGCGGGGCTGGACTGGCTCGGCATCCAGCTCGACGACGAGCGCAACGCCAACGCCAGGGAAGGGCGGATCGACCGGGACGGCTCACGCGTCGAGCTGTGGGTGATCCCCACGGACGAGGAGCTGCTCATCGCGCGGGACGCGTGGCGGGTGGTGACGGGCGCCGAGATGCCCTCCTGAAGTGACGACGACTGCCGTATTTCGTACTGCGTACGCGGTACGCGGTACGCTCATCGAAGTCACCGGCGCGCGACCCGGTTCTTGTCGATGATGGCGAACAGGATGAGCGCGAAGGCAAGCAGGCGGACGAGGTACAGCCAGTCCGCATCCACGTTTCCGCTGGCGGCCCACGCCAGCAGCACACGCTGCACGACGAGCAGCGCGAACGAGGCGCTGAAGAAGGCGAACAGGCGATCGCCCGTCCGGCGCCAGAACCGGAGAAAGAAGAGCGCGGCCACGGCATAGCCGCTGGTGAGCAGCCCGGAGATGAACAGCGCGGCCTGCTGGGTGTTCGTCATGCCCTGGTCTCCCAGATCAGGCCATAGAGCAGCAGCGCGATCCCGACGAGCGAGGGGATCGTGCGAGGCACGGACAGGTCGTGCTCCGGCACCATTCGCACGTCGATGATGAGCAGGATGTTGTTGAGGGAGAAGCAGGCGAAGCAGAGTGCGCTCCACAGGAGCAGCCGGGCGCGAGACTGGCGGTAGCCGCGGAAGAGCAGCACCGCGCATCCGAGGCTCGTGAGCGCGCACAGGAGATAGACGACAAGCGCGGTGATCACTCTCCCTCCTTTCGGATCCGGAATGCATCGGCGAACGACTGGACGGCACGCGGTGGACGTTCGTAGATCGCTCGGACGAGGCTCACTGGCTTCGTGCGATAGAGCTCCGCGAGCTCGTCGATCGCGGGCGCGACGTCGCGTGCGGGATCGTACCGGAAGCCGTCGGCTCCCCCGCCGACGAGGCGCGCCGAGACGAGGTCGTCGAGCACGCGTCGCACCACGGCCTCGTCCAATCCCGTGCGTTTCGCGAGCTCCATTGCAGAATGCGCGTGTTCGCCCCCCTCGCGCAGCGCGAGGAGGAGGGCCACGTGATCCATCGTTGCCAGGTGATGACTGACCAGCGACTGCAGGCTGGGTGAAAGCGTATGCATCGTCACGCCCGCCGTCCATGCAAGGATCGTGACCGCCCATCACGGCGAGCGGACGCTCGCGCGACGATGCAGGGCGCGTCACCGGCCATGACCGTGCATCCCGGCCGTCGGCGTATTACCTTGCGCCGCGATACGAGGAGCGAGCCATGCCGAGCCCTGTCGATTCACCCCACCGCTACCGCGTCAGTGACCCCTGACGCACCCACCCCAGCGCGCGCGCCTCTCGTCGCGGCGCTGATCGAGGCGCATCGCGTCCGCCTCGGGGTGCCCGGGTCGCTCGAGCCGCTGGTGCGCGCCTTCGCGCGTGCCGAGCGCGAGGCCGGCATCCCGGTCGAGCGGGTGCTCGTGGACCTCAAGCGCCTGCTCGCCGAGACCGTGCACGGCGAGGCGGATCTGTTCGCGAAGCGCGCAGTGGGGTGGGCGGTGGCGGGGTACTATCACGCTGCGAAGGAATAGGCGACGGACTCGCGGCATCGGTCGTGGCGGCCGACGGAATGATTCGTCCTACCATGGATCATGCCTGATCGCTCCCCGACCCCACGACCGCGCGGCGCCACCCTTGGCGACGCGCTGAGCCCGGACCCGGGCTCCGGCGCCGAGGCGGTCCTCCGGGCCGCCCTCGCGGAATGCCAGGCGGCCCAGGAAGCGCTGCGGCACGACGCCACGCACGATGCGTTGACAGGGCTGCCCAACCGGGTGCTCTTCCTCGACCGCCTCGCCCACGCCGTGGAGCGAGGCCGGCGACAC
>DASURL010000226.1:0-12489 GCA_036280075.1 Gemmatimonadaceae bacterium
CCGACGATCACATCGATCACGTGTCGGTGCTGCGCGGACGGGCCATCACGCCCGGCGCGGACGACGAGGTGCTCGTCAACGGCCGCTTCATGGAATCGAACCACCTCGCCCTCGGTGACACGCTCGTCGCGGTGATCAACGAGCGGCGTGCCACGCTGCGCATCGTCGGCGTGGGCGCGGCGCCGGACTTCCTCTATGAGGAAGCCGGGGGAGGCATGGCGGTGGACGAGCGCGCCTTCGGCATCCTGTGGGCGCCCGCCGACCTGGTGACGGATGCCACCGGCATGCGCGGAGCGTTCAATGACGTGGCGCTCGAGCTGCGTCCGGGTGCACGTGCCGCCGAGGTGATCGCGGCGGTGGACAGCCTGCTCGTGCCCTATGGCGGACGCGGCGCGATCGAGCGGAAGGACCAGCTCTCGCACCGCGTGGTGCAGAACGAGCTGCAGCAGCTCGGCGTGATGGGGATGGCCTTCCCTGCCTTCTTCGTCGGCGTGGCGGCGTTCCTCGCCGGCATGGTGCTGACGCGCCTCGTCGCCACCGAGCGCGAGCAGATCGCGGTGCTCAAGGCGTTCGGCTACTCCAGCACCACGATCGCCCGGCATTACCTGGCGTACGCCGCCATCGCCGTCGCCTTCGGCGTGGTGGTGGGCATCGTGCTCGGTGCCTGGCTCGGTCATCGCTTCACCTCGCTCTACGGCGACATCCTGCGCATCCCCGGCCTGCGGTTCCGCATCGACTGGATCGCGATGCTGATCGCGATGGCGGTGCTCGTCCTGGCGACGCTCGCTGGCGCAGCGCGCGCCGTCTTCGCCGCGGCGCGGCTCGCCCCCGCGGCGGGGATGCAGCCGCCCCTCCCCACGCGCTACGGGCCGCTGCTGCTCGACCGCCTCGGACTCGGCGGCAACGTGCCGGCCGCGGTGCGCATGGTGCTGCGCGGCATCGAGCGGCATCCGGCGCGCGCGATGCTCGGGGCGGCCGGTGTCGCCGCCGCGCTCGGATTGATGTCGGGCTCGCTCTCGCTCTACGACGCCTCGCGGCGGATGATCGAGGTGCAGTTCCGCATCGGGCACCGCGAGACGCTCGGCGTGGCGCTCGCCACCTCGGTGCCCGACGCGGTGCGCACGCGCTTCGCCGCCCTGCCCGGCGTCACGCGCGTGGAGCTCACGCGCGTCGTTCCCGTGCGCCTGCACCATGCCGGCCACGCGCGCACGCTCGCCCTCACCGGGCTCGAGTCGGGCGCGATGCTGCACCGCCTCGTGGACGTGGACGGCCGCACGCGCCCCGTGCCTCCCGACGGCGTGGTCATCAGCGCCGCGCTCGGCCGCGTGCTCGACGCGCGCGTGGGCGACACGCTGCGGGCCGAGCTGCTCGAGCAGGATGCCACCCGCCCCGTCGTGCTCGTCGGCATGCTCGACGAGCTGATGTCGCCGAACGCGTACATGGAGCTCGGCGCGCTCGACCGCCTCACCGGCGATGCGCCGCAGGTCAATGGCGCCGTGCTCCAGGTCGCCGGCGCCCCCAGCGAGGCGCTGTACGAGAAGATGCGCGACATGCCGCTCGTCATCGGCATCTCGTCGCGACGCGCGATGCTCGACGAGTTCGACCGCATGATGGGGCGCGGCTTCCGCGTCACCTCGGTGCTCGTGGTGGCGTTCGCGGCGGTGATCGCGATCGGCGTCGTGTACAATGGCGCGCGCATCGCCCTCTCCGAGCGCGGGCGCGAGCTGGCGAGCCTGCGCGTGCTCGGCTTCACCACGCGCGAGGTCGGCGCCCTTCTCCTCGGTGAGCAGGGGATCCTCACCCTGCTCGCCGTCCCCCTCGGCTGGCTGCTCGGCTGGCTGCTGTCGGGCTACCTCGCGCGCGCGTTCGAGAGCGAGCAGTACCAGGTGCCGCTGGTCGTGCGCGCGCAGACCTATGTGTCCGGCACCATCGTGGTGCTGGTCGCCTCCATCCTCGCCGGAGCGCTGATGTACCGGCGCGCGGCGCGCCTCGATCTCGTCGCCGTGCTCAAGACCCGGGAGTGAACCATGTCGGCCATCCTCGATGTCGCCACGACCACCGCGCCGCCCGCGCCGCCCGCCGCTCCAACGCCACGCCCCGCGGCGCCCGAGCCACCCGCGGTGCGTCCTCCGGCACCCCCGGCGCCCGCCCGCTCGAAGCGCCCCCGCCTCCTTCGCCTCGCGCTCATCGTGCTCGCCATCCTCGTGGGGGCGGCGCTCGTGCTGGCGCTCCGGCCGAAGGCGATCGCCGTGGACGTGGCGGTGGCCGCCACCGGCCCCGTGCGCGTCACCGTCGACGCCGACGCCGTCACGCGCGTTCGGCAGCCGTTCACGATCACGGCGCCGGTGAGTGGGCTGGTGCAGCGGCTCGCTGTCCGTGCCGGGGACGAGGTGCGCGCGGGCACGCCGCTCGCCACCATCACCACGCCGCCCCTGCATTCCACGGAGCGTCGCGCCGCGCAGGCGCGCGTGGATGCGGCGCGCGCCAGCACGCTGCAGTTCGCGGTGCAGCTCTCGCAGGCGGAGCTCGCGCTCGCACAGGCGCGGCGCGACGAAGCCCGCGCGCGCCAGCTGCTGCAGGCGGGCGCCATCGCCGACCGCGACCTGGAGCTGGCCAGCCTCACCGTCGCCAGCCGGCGTGCGGAGCTCGGCACGGTGCGCGCGCAGCGCGACGTGGCGCTCGCCGACCTCGCGCAGGCGCGCGCCGCGCTCGATGCCGCGGTGGAGGAGCCCGGGATCGCCACCGTGGTGCGCGCACCGGGTGATGGGCGCGTGCTGTCCGTCCCCGACCGCAGTGCGCGCGTCGTGGCTGCCGGCACGCCGCTGCTGCAGTTCGGCGACCCGCGCGCGCTGGAGGTGTCGGCCGACGTGCTGAGCAGCGATGCGGCGGCGGTGCGGGCTGGGCAGCACGTCATCCTGCGCGGCTGGGGCGGCCCCCCGCTCGACGGCACCGTACGGGTAGTCGAGCCCTCGGCGCGCACCCGTCTCTCCGCGCTCGGCGTGGAGGAGCAGCGGCTCACCGTCGTCATCGATCCTGCGGAGATTCCCAACACGCTCGGCGATGGCTATCGGCTGGACGCGAGCATCGTGACGTGGGAGGGCCGCGCCCTCAGCGTGCCGGCCAGCGCGCTGCTGCGCAACGGCGAGGCGTGGGAGCTGTACGCGGTGCGCGACGGCCGCGCAGTGCGCACCCGCGTGCAGGTGGGCCACGTGGGAAGTGGAGTGGCCGAAATCACCGGCGGGCTCCAGCCGGGCGCGCGCGTGGTGCTCCTCCCGCCCGACCAGCTTCGCGACGGCGCGCGCGTTCGCCTGTCACGCTGAGCGCGCGCCGTTCACCATCAGCCGGAGCTTCGGCGCGCCGCCGCCAGCAGCAGCCGCTGCTCGGCAATCGCCACGTTCCGCCGCGTGCGCTCGATCGCGTCCGGGTTCACCGAGATGGAGTCGATCCCCCATTCCACGAGCCGCGTGGCGAAGTCGGGGTGCACCGACGGCGCCTGCCCGCAGATGGACGCCGTGACGCCCAGCGCGTGCGCCCGCTCGATGATGGCACGAATCGCCTCCATCACGGCGCGGTCGCCCTCATCGTAGAACGGCGCCAGGAGCTCGCTGTCCCGGTCCACCCCCAGCACGAGCTGGGTGAGGTCGTTCGAGCCGATGGACACCCCGGTCACGCCGAGCCGCACGTATTCGTCCATCCAGCTCACCACCGACGGCACCTCGGCCATGACCCACAGCTCGAATCCGGCTGCGCGCGCAAGTGGGCTGTCGTCGATCAGCTCGCGGCAGCGACGCATCTCCCATCCCGTGCGCACGAAGGGGAGCATCAGGTGCAGGTTGGCGTGGGTGCGCCGCACGTCGGCCAGCGCGCGCAGCTCGAGCGCGAACAGGTCGGGCTCCTTCGTGTAGCGGAAGGCGCCGCGATACCCGATCATCGGGTTCGCTTCCTGTGGCTCGTGCTTCGCCCCGCCCTCCAGCGAGCGGAACTCGTTCGAGCGGAAGTCCATCGCGCGGTAGATCACCGGGCGCGGGTCGAACGCGGCGGCGATCGTCGTGAGCCCCTCCACCATCCGGTGGACGAAGCCGTCCGTGTCGTCGCGGTCGATGAGCTCGCGCGGATGCACCCCCTGCAGTGCGCTCATCATCAGGAACTCGGCGCGCAGCAGGCCGACGCCGTCCACGTCGCGCGCGGCGATCTCCACTGCGCGCTCCGGCTCGCCGAGGTTCACGTAGAGTCGCGTCGCCGTGAGGAGCGGTGCCGCGACGCTGCGTGCAGCGCGCGCGGGCCGCTGGACCGTGCCCGGCGCCGGCACCGCTCCGGCCACCACGCTGCCGTCCTTGCCGTTCACCGTCACCAGCGTGCCGTCCTGCAGCACCTGCGTGGCGGTGCGCGTGCCCACCACGCACGGGATGCCGAGCTCGCGCGACACGATGGCCGCGTGGCTCGTCATCCCGCCCGCATCGGTGACGATGGCAGAGGCGCGGTGCATCAGCGGCACCCAGTCGGGTGAGGTCATCGTCGCCACCAGCACTTCGCCAGGCTGCAGGCGGCTCGACTCGGCGGCGCTCGCCAGCACGCGCACGCGTCCCGTGGCCACCCCCGGGCTCGCGCCCATCCCGCGCACGAGCGGCATCGGTGGCGTGGCAGGGGTGGCGGCGGCCGTCGGTGCTGCCTCCTTCGCCGGCGTGCCGGCGGCGAGATGCGAGAGCGTGGTGATCGGGCGCGTCTGGGTGATGAAGATCTCGCTCCCGGCGATGGCGAACTCCATGTCCTGCGGCGCGCCGTAGTGCTGCTCGCTCGACGTGGCGTAGCGCACGAGCGACGCGAGCTCGGCATCGGTGAGCACCGCGCCGCGGCCGCGCGGGTCGTGCGCGAGCTCAACGCGCTGCGTCCCTCCCTCGGGCAATGGCTCGAGCATGAACTGCTTCTCCGCCACGTGCCGCTCCGCCGGAACACCGGAGTGCTTGTCCACCACGTAGCGGTCGGGGGTCACCTGGCCGCCCACCACCACCTCACCCAGTCCCCACGCCGCCTCGATCACCACGTGGCTCGTGTCGCCCGTGGCCGGGTCGGCGGTGAACATCACGCCGGACTTCTGCGACGCCACCATGCGCTGCACCACCACGCCGACCGGCATCTCGGCCGGCATGCCGCGTGAGAGCCGGTAGTACAGCACGCGCGCGTTGAAGGTGGAGGCCCAGCAGTGCTGCACGGCATCGGCGAGCGCCGCCTTGCCGCGCACGCCGAGGTACGACTCGAACATGCCGGCGAAGGAAAACTCCGTCGTGTCCTCGGCGGTGGCCGATGACCGCACGGCAACGATGGGCTCACTCGTGCCCGGCGTGCTTTCCGCGAGCCGGTCGTACGCGTGCTCCAGCGCCTCGGAGAGCTCGTGCGGCAGCGGCACGCTGGTGATCATCTCGCGGAGCTCCTTCGACACGCGCTGCAGCGCCGCCGGGTCTCCCGGATCGACCGTCCGCAGCAGCGTATCGATGCGTGCACCGAGGTCGTGGCTGGCACGCATGCGCTCGTAGGCCGCGACGGTGAGCACGAATCCCGGCGGTACGGGCAGCTCCGCCCGCAGCATCTCGCCCAGGTTCGCGCCTTTTCCGCCGACGAGCGGGATGTTCGCGCGGCTCACCTCGGACAGGTCCACGATCCATGGTGTCGGCGCGGCAGCGGAGGGAGCAGCCGTCCTGCCGTCCGGAGTGGCGGCAACGGCTGGCATCGAGGGAGGGGTCATCGTGGCCATGGTTCATCTCCCGGCGCTCACGCGCCGCATGTCTCCCCGGCGCGCATGCGCCGCCCTGCTCTCCGATCGCGAGGGCGGCCGCGCACGACTGCCGTGGCTGCCGCCTCGCTCGACGATGCCGGCGCGCCCGAGGCGCCGCATTCAGGCGATCCCTGACAGTGTGCGCGCGCGTCCCGTCGCGACGGACACGGCGAGGCGCGGCGAGCTGGCGGCTGTCCGCCATTGCCTGATGCCCACCCTCCGGCGCGCGACGCACCCTCCCGACGTGGCATCACGCGCACTCGCGCGCGCCGCTGCCGTCCCACGTTTCCGGAGGGTTTCATGGCAACGCTCGTCCATCCCACTGACCAGGCTGCTCCGGCGCTCCGCCCGGACACCTCCGCCACCATGCGCGCCGTCGTGTTCGTCGAGCCGGGCAAGCTCGAGGTGCGTGAAGTGCCGCGACCCACCGCCGGCCCCGGCGATGCCATCATCCGCGTGACGCTCACGACGATCTGCGGCACCGACGTGCACATCCTCAAGGGCGAGTATCCCGTGCGACCCGGCCTCATCATCGGCCACGAGGCGGTCGGAGTCATCACGGAGCTCGGTGCGGGGGTGACCGGATATTCCGTCGGCGACCGCGTGCTCGTCGGCGCCATCACTCCCTGCGGGCAGTGCTCGGCGTGCCTCAGCGGGCACCAGTCGCAGTGCGGCCACGGCGCCGGCTACGAGGCGCTCGGCGGATGGCGCTTCGGCAACACGATCGACGGGGCGCAGGCGGAGTACCTGCGCGTGCCCTGGGCCCAGGCCAACCTCGCGCGCATTCCCGATGAGCTCACCGACGAGCAGGTCGTGCTGCTCGCCGACATCGCCTCCACCGGCATCAGCGGCGCCGAGTCGGGCCGCGTGCGCCCCGGGGACAGCGTGGTGGTGCTGGCACAGGGGCCGATCGGGCTCTGCGCGACCGCCGGTGCGCGGCTCATGGGCGCAGCGCTCGTCATCGGGGTGGAAGGCGACGACACGCGCATCGCGATGTCGAAGCGGCTCGGCGCCGACGTCGTGCTCGACTACCGCACCACCGGCGTGGTGGCCGAGGTGAAGAAGCTCACCGGTGGCGGCGCGGACGTGGCCATCGAGGCGCTCGGCACGCAGGGCACCTTCGAGACCTGCCTGCGCTGCCTGCGCCCGGGGGGAACGCTCTCCAGCCTCGGCGTCTACTCGGGCAAGCTCGACATTCCGTACGAGGCGTTCGGTGCCGGCATCGGCGACTACACCATCGTCACCACGCTGTGTCCGGGCGGCAAGGAGCGCATGCGCCGGCTGATGGAGCTCGTCCGCCACGCACGACTCGACCTCACCCCCCTGCTCACGCACCGCTTCCCGCTCGCGCGGATCGAGGAGGCCTACGACCTCTTCGCCAACCGGCGGAATGGCGTGCTGAAGGTGGCGATCACGCCGTAGACACTCGCGCTCGAACCGTTGGTCTCGTCACGAACACCTTGCGGAGGACAGCTCATGCCGGATACAGCCACGCTGACGCGCGAAGTGGTCAGCCCCAAGCCAGCCAGGCGCGCGCACCGGGGACGCGGCCCGGTGATCGTGGCCGTCGGCCGCGAGGACATCCATCACCAGCTCGAGGCGGCGAAGCAGGTCGCGGAGCGGCTCGGCGCGAACGTTCGCGTCGTGTCGGTGCTCCCGCCCATCTTCGTCTCCGAGGTCGCCGGCGCTCCCGTCTACGTCCCCGCGGCGGAAGCCGAGCTGGACCTCCGCGAGAGCATCTCGCGGATGGTGGAGCGCGAAGTGAGAGATGTCGCCGACGACTCGACGGACATGACGTGGGAGGTCGTGCTCGGCGACGTGGCCTCCGTGCTCACCTTGCGCGCGTCGCATCTGGGTGCATCGCTGCTCGTGATGGGGCTGGGCCGGCACCGCGCGGTGGAGCGGCTGCTCGCCGCGGAAACCACCCTGCGCGTGATGCGCCACTCCTCCGCTCCGGTTCTCGCCATCAGCGCCGGCTTCGACGGTGCCCCGAGGCGCGTGGTGGTCGCGACCGACTTCTCGGCGCGCAGCGCACTCGCCGCGCAGGCGGTGATCCCCCTCCTCGCCGAGGGCGCCACGCTGCACCTCGTGCACGTCTGGCAGCCCAGCGGCGCGAAGGCGCCGAGCGTCGTCGCGATGGAACAACGATACGCCGACAGCCTCGCCGATCGGTTCGCCCGCCTGCGCTCCGTGCTCGCGCTCCCGCCCGGTGTGAGCGTCACCACCAGCGCCATCGAGGGCAACGTGGTGGAGCGGGTGCTCGAGTTCGCCAGCAGCTCGAACGCGGACCTGATCGTTGCCGGGCGCCAGGGACTGTCCTTCCTCACGCGCCTGATGGTCGGGAGCGTCACCACGGCACTCGTTCGCGGCGCGGCGTGCTCGGTGCTCGTCGTTCCCGAGCCGTCGTATCCGGCGCTCGATCGCATGCAGCGGCAGCTCACCGGCACCACGAGCACGAAGGATCCGGCCCAGTGGCAGCAGGCGCTGGCGGACTTCACCCACCGCAACGCCGGCCGGCGCTGCGAGCTGGAGGTGGACGATCCGGACATCGGCGCCCAGCGCCAGGAGAGCGGGTACGCCTTCCTCGGTGCGAGCTACGATCCGCACGACTGCCGCGTGGAGCTCATGATCGGCGGCTCGCACGCCGGCGCATCGCACCTCAGCCGAGGGGTGTCCGAGGTGCAGAGCGTCGCCATCCTCTGCGATCGCGACGATTACGACCTCGGGCTCTGCCTGAAGCACGGCAACGGCCAGACGCTGCTGCGCTTCGTGCCCGAGATGTGAGGATCAGGGCCCGACTGCGCCGCCCCGTGGCAGTCGGGCCGGCAGCCTCCGGACGAACAGGCTGTCCAGCGGAAGCTGCACGCTCCGGCGCGCTGCCGAGCGCACGAGCGTCCGCACGCGCGCCGAGTCGATGAGCATCGTGTCGCCAGCCACCTGCGCGAGCGCCTGCTGCGCCTGCACGCGGACGGGCGGCACGCGTGTCCCCGCGAAGCGGTAGATGTCCATGTAGATCCACAACGCGCCGTCACGCACCTCGGCGAGGTCGTAGTCGAAGTCCACCGGGACCGTGCGCGACAGCACGAGCGTGCGCGTCCGCGAGGTATCCGCCACCAGGCTGTCGAGCAGCGCCGGCGAGACGGGCGGACCGGCATACGCATGGACCAGGCGGGCGAGGGTGATCGCGTCCGCATTGGACATGCGGATGCAGGCGTGCGACGCCGCGCTCCCACGCGAGTCCTCGAGCGGCGTGCCATGCATGAACACGAGGTCGGTCACGTGCAGCTTCACGCGACCCACCGGATTCGACCATCCGGGCGGCGTGACCTTCTCGTGGCGCGCCCACGCGCGATCGGGCGGGTGCCACCACGGATTCCACGTGGCGTAGTCGAGCCGGAAGTGCCCGACGGGGCTTGGATATTTCCGCTGGCCTACGGCCACCGCGATGCTGCGCGTGCGCTGGCCATGCTCGAGGACGTCGAGCCTGTACGCCGGCAGGTTGAGCACCAGTCGCAGCTCGGGGGTCGTGTCCTGCACCGCCGGCGTCGCGACGACGCTCGCGTCACAGTCTCCGTCGGCGCGCACCGCGTCCGATCGTGCCCGCCAGGCGGCAACCGAGCCGAGCATCGCCACCGATGCCCCCACGAGAAGACCGGTACGTGCCTGCATTGTCAGCGGCCCGCGAGCACCCGCTTCCGCTCGGTCGCCTCGGCGTCGAGCCGTCCGCACATCGCATCGCAGAGCTGGAACACGTCGTCGCCGGAGAGTCCGTAGTACACGTACAGCCCCTCCTTGCGGCGCGTGACGAACCCGGCCGCGTACAGCACCTGCAGGTGCTTGGAGACGTTCGCCGTGCCCATCCCGGTGATCTCCACCAGCTCGCTGACCGTGCACTCCCGCGGCCGCAGCGCGACCATGATGTTCAGCCGCGCCGGTTCACCGAGCGCGCGGAAGCGCTCGGCGACGAGGTCGATCTGCGCTGGGGTGAGTCGTGTCCTGGCCATTCGCGATTCCTCGTGAATCAGGTAGCTGTCACACCGTCGCCGTGGACAGGCGACGCTCGGGGTCGCTCGCGTCGTCCCGGGTCACGGGAAGACCGGCGCCCTGCCACGCCGAGTAGCCGCCCGCCAGGTTGGCGACGTTCTTCACCCCGCGCGACTGCAGCAGCGCGGCGGCAATGGACGAACGGCCACCACCCTGGCACTGCAGGACGACCATCCTGTCGCTCGGCAGTGCATCCAGCCGGTCGGCGAGGTAGCCGAGCGGGACGTTCTGCACTCCCGGCAGGTGGCCGGCCTCCCACTCGGTGCGGCCGCGCACGTCGATGACTTCCACCTCGCCGCGCTCGAGCCGCGCCGCCGCTTCGCCCGGCGTCAGCTGCGTCACCGTCTCGAGCGTACGCCCCGCGGCGCTCCACGCGCTCAACGATTCCGTGCCCAGGATGCCCGCGACACGGTCCAGCCCGATCATCGCCAGGTCTCGCACCGCTTCACCGGCCGCATGTGCGTCGTCCGCGATGAGGTAGACGTCACGATCGTACGGCAGCAGCCACCCCGCCCAGGTGGTGAAGCTGCCGTTGAGCGGAATGCTCAGCGTGCCCGGCACATGGCCAGCCGCGAAGGCGGCAGCGGGCCGCGTGTCCACGACCACGTCGCCGCGCTGCAGCAGCTCGTCCAGCGCCGCTGCCGGCAGCCGCGCCGGTCGCGGCAGCCCTCCCAGCACGCGCGGGCCCGTCTTGTTGATGCGCTTCATCTCGGCGAAATAGCGCGGCGGCTCCGGCTGGCCGTCGAGCACCATGCGCACGAACTCGCCTTCGTTCGTGGTGGCCACGCCCCAGTTGGCGATCTTCTCGTAGCCCACCGTGGTGGACGGCACCGCACCGAGCGCCTTGCCGCAGGCGGAGCCGGCGCCGTGGCCCGGCCACACCTGCAGGTGGTCGGGAAGCGCGCGGAACTTCTCGAGCGACCGGAAGAGCGCGTGCGCGCCGGCTTCCATCGTTCCCTTCACCCCCGCTGCCTTCTCCAGCAGGTCGGGACGTCCCACGTCGCCCACGAACACGAAGTCGCCGGTGAGGATCCCCCACGGGCCCGCACCAGCCGTGGTGTCGGTCACGAGGAAGCTGATGTGCTCCGGCGTGTGCCCGGGCGTGTGCCGCACGTCGAGCCGGATGTTGCCCACCATGAAGTGGTCGCCGTCCTTCAGCAGGCGCGCACCGTCCTCGGCGGCGTAGGCGTACTTCCAGTCCGCATCGCCTTCGTCGGACAGGAGGAGCCGTGCGCCGGCGTGACGCGCCAGCTCGCGCGCGCCACTCACGAAGTCGGCGTGGATGTGCGTCTCGCTGACGTGCGTGATGCGCAGCTCCTGCGCTTCGGCGGCAGCGAGGTACTGGCCGATGTCACGGTTGGGATCGATGACGACCGCCTCACCCGTGCGCTGGCAGCCGATCAGGTAGCTCGCCTGGGCGAGCGGCGTGTCGAAGAAGCGCTGGAAGTACATGAGTGTCTCTCGGTGGGGAAAGTCGTTCGGAAATGCGGGAGGTCATGAATACGTCGCGATTGCGGAAGAGCACGAAGCCGCCCATCGCCAGCAGGAACACGCCGAAGGCGCGCTTGAGCGCCGCCTGTGGAACATGTGCGGCAAGCACGGTACCGGCGAGCGCCCCCGCCACGGCGGCGGTGGTGAAGCCCGTGAGGAAGCCCCAGTCCAGCTCCACCGTGCCAAGGTAGCCCGCGAACCCCGAAGCGGAATTCATCGCGATCACCAGCAGCGAGGTGCCCACCGCCTCGCGCATCGGCACGCCGCCGAGCAGCACGAGCGCCGGCACCACGAGGAAGCCACCGCCGATGCCCACGAGCCCGGTGAGCACGCCTACACCAAGGGCAACGGGAACGATCATCGCGAGCCGCGGCGCGGTCGAGGGCGCACCCGCCGGCCCGGGCGTCCCGCGTCTCCCGCCGCGCAGCATCGAGCCCGCAGCGGCCAGCATGACCACCGCCAGGATCACGAGCTGCACGGCGCCACTCAGGAACACGGCGAGCTTCGCTCCCGCGAAGGCGCCCACCATGGCGAGGATGCCGAACAGCAGCGCGGTGGCCACGCGCACGTTGCCGAGCCGCCAGTGCAATGCGGCGCCGATGAGGCTCGTGATGCCGACCACGGGGAGGCTCATCGCGATCGCCGGCTTGGCGGCGAAGCCGAGCACGTACACCAGCACCGGCACGGTGAGGATGGAGCCGCCGCCGCCGAGGAGGCCAAGGGAGAGGCCGATCAGCAGCGCGAGCGCGAGGCCGACGACGAGCATGCCGATGCCGGCTCAGGCGCCGCAGCTGGCGCCCGCCGCGCCGCCCGCGCTGGCGGTGCGACCGAGGACGGGAGCGGCGCCGGTGGTGAGCGCGCGCACCATCGCCGACACGTCGCAGCTCGCCGGCCGGTTGTACGGCAGCCGCGCGAGCAGCATGCCGAGCATGCAGGTGTCGGTGACGCCGGCGAAGACGAGTCCCGAGCCGATGAACGCCGGGATGATGGCGAAGAGCGGGTTCACCAGGAGGGCGAGGAAGCCTCCCGTCGCCGCGAGCCCACCCGCCGCGATGCGCACCTGGCGCTCGAGCGACATGCGCGGCACGCCGCGCCGCACCGGCAGGCCGGCGGCGACCCATGACGCCATGCCGCCATCCAGCAGGTAGAGGTTCGTCATCCCCGCCGCGCGGAGCGCCTCCTCG
>DASURL010000227.1:0-5168 GCA_036280075.1 Gemmatimonadaceae bacterium
CGTTGATGCTGCGCCAGGATGGCCGCCAGCGTGACCTCGTCGTACGGCTTGAGGTAGCGGCAGTTCACCACGGTGATGTTCAGGCCGTCGCGCGCGAGGAGGTCGGCGGCCGCGAGTGACGGGAGGACCATCGTGCCGACGGCGAGGACGGCCACCTCCGTCCCCTGGCGCAGCACCTCCCACGTGCCGTACGGGGCGGCCTCGATGTCGTGGATCGACGGCACCTCGTCGGGCGACGCGTCGCGAGGATAGCGGATGGAGAACGGCCCGGCGTGCACCGTGGCCGTACGCAGCAGCGCCAGCATCTCGCGTCCGTCCTTGGGGGCCGTCACGGTCATGCCGGGCACGGCGAGCATGTAAGCGATGTCGTACAGCCCCATGTGCGTCTCGCCGTCCTCGCCCACGAGGCCGGCGCGATCCATGGCGAACACCACCGGCAGCGACTGGATGGCACAGTCGTGGATGATGTTGTCGTAACCGCGCTGCAGGAAGGTGGAATAGATGGCGCACACCGGCCGAACGCCCTGGGTGGCCATGCCCGCGGCGAAGGTCACGGCGTGACCTTCGGCGATGCCCACGTCGAAGAAGCGGTCGGGATGCTGCTTCGCGAAGGCGGCGGTGCCCGTGCCGCTGGGCATCGCAGCCGTGATGGTCACGAGCTTCTGGTTCTCGGCGCCCAGCTCGGCGAGCCCCGTGCCGAAGACGGCAGTGTACGACGGATTCGCCGTGGACGGCTTGAGCGACTTCCCGGTGGAGGGATCGTAGCCCGGCGGCAGGGCGTGCCACTTCTCGCCGGTGGCGTGCTCGCCCGCCGGAAAGCCCTTTCCCTTCTGGGTGATGACGTGCACGAGCCGCGGGCCGCTCATGGCCCGCACGGCGCCGAAGGTGTCGAGCAGGGCGTCGACGTCGTGGCCGTCAATCGGGCCGAAGTAGCGGAAGCCGAGCTCCTCGAACAGCACGCCCGGGGTGAGGAACGACTTGAGGCTCTCCTCCCACTTCCGCACGAGGGCACCGACGGGCCCGGGCGCGTTGTCCGCGAGCTCGCCGATCTTGTTGCGGATGCGATTGTAGAGCGGATTGCGCTGGATGGAGCCGAGATACTTGTGCATCGCCCCGACGTTCGGCGCGATGGACATCTCGTTGTCGTTCAGGACGACGACGATGTCGGTGTCGCCATGACCGGCATTGTTCAGCCCCTCGTAGGCGAGCCCCGAGGTGAGCGCGCCGTCGCCGAGGATGGCGGCGACGCGAAACTTCTCGCCGTTGATGTCGCGGGCGGCGGCGATGCCCAGCGCGGCAGAGATCGCGGTCGCCGCGTGGCCGGCGCCGAAGGCGTCGTACGGGCTCTCGCTGCGCTTGAGGAAGCCGGAGACGCCTCCCTCCTGGCGCAGCGTCTCCATGCGGGTGTTGCGGCCGGTGAGAAGCTTGTGCGGATACCCCTGGTGGCCGACGTCCCACACCAGCTGGTCGACCGGCGTCTGGAAGACGTAGTGCAACGCGATGGTCAGCTCGACCACCCCGAGGCCGGCGCCGATGTGCCCACCGGTGCGGGAGCAGACGTCCACCATGCGGTCGCGCAGCTCATCGGCGAGCGTGCGGAGCTCGTCACGGGACAGCGAACGGAGGTCCGCCGGGGAATCGATTCGGTCGAGAAGAGACATGGCAACAGGAAATCTAAGAGGTGCGCTCGACCGTGAAGCGGGCAATGAACTCGAGCGCCGGGGTCAGGAGCCCGACGGCCGCCAGTGCGGCGCATCCCTCTTCGACGAGGGCCTCCGCACGGTGCCGTGCTCCGGCCACCCCCAGAAGGGCCGGATAGGTGCTCTTGCGCAGGGCGATGTCGCGGCCGGCAGTCTTTCCAAGTTGATCGGTGGTCGCCGTGACGTCGAGCACGTCATCGGCGATCTGGAAGGCGAGTCCGACGGCGGCGCCGTAGGTAGCCAGGGCGGCGATCCGCTCGGGCGAGGCGGAGGCGGCGCGGCCGCCGAGCGTGGCGGCGGCCCTGATCAGTGCACCCGTCTTGGCGCGATGGATCCGTTCCAGCTCGCCGAGCTGCAGCGGGCGCCCTTCCCCCTCTAGGTCGAGCAGCTGGCCGCCGATCATGCCGCCAGCGCCGGAGGCACGCATCAGCTCCGCCACCACCGACTCCACCACCTCATCCCCCAGACCGAGCGCATGCACCGCATCGCAGGCGCACCGGGCGGCCAGCGGCACCATCGCCAGGCCGGCGGCGGTCGCCGCGCGCACGCCGTACACCCGATGGACGGTGGGGCGACCACGTCGCACGTCGTCGTCGTCCATGCACGGCAGGTCGTCGTGCACGAGCGAGTAGGCGTGGACGACCTCCACCGCGGCGGCGAGGTCGGACGCATCGCCGTCGCCGGACGCTGCCTCGAACGCGCTCAGGAGCAGGATACCACGCATCCGCTTCCCTTCTCCGAGCAGGCTGTAGCGGATGGCATCGGACACCGGGGCCGGGATCTGGTCGAGGTAGCGCTCGCAGAAGCCCTCGAGCGCCGCGCCGATGGCGGCACGATCGGCGGCGAAGCTCGTGATGACCTCACTCGTCGTCATCGAGCGCCTCCACCCCGAGCGCGCCGTCGGCCAGTTCGATGAGCTTCTGGACGCGTCCTTCCGCCTCCGCCAGGGTCCCGGCGGCGTCGCGCAGGCAGCCGACCCCCTCCTCGAACAGCGCAAGCGCGCGGGCCAGCTCCAGCGGCTCCGCTTCCAGCTCGGTGACGATCTCCTCGAGGCGAGCGAGACGCTGCTCGATGCTGCTCATGCGACCTCCTCGCGGCCGTCGAGGTGCACGGCCTGTGTGAGCGCATCCACCCGTCCGTCGCGAAGGCGGAGGGAGAACGGCAGTCCGGCCTCGAACTCCGCCGTGCTGCCGAGCGTGCGACCGGCGCCGTCGGTGGCGACGGCGTAGCCGCGGCCGAGGGTGGCGACGGGGCTCAACGCGTCGAGCCGGCCGGCCAGCGAAGCGAGGGTGTGGCGACGTCCCTCGATGGCACGCCGCGCAAACCGCGACAGCTCCTGCGAGGCGATCATCGCCTGTCGGCGCGGCTCGTAGAGGCAGCCTTCCATCGCCGCCACCAGGCGCTGGCGATGGCCGCGCAGCTCGAGGGAGAGCTCATCGCGGGAGGGCACGGCGGCTTCGGCCGCGGCGGACGGTGTCGGCGCGCGGAGGTCCGCCACGAGATCGCACAGGGTGATGTCCACCTCGTGCCCGACGGCGGAGATGATCGGCACGGGACAGGCGGCCACCGCACGCGCGACGCGCTCGTCGTCGAACGCGCGCAGGTCCTCGCGCGAGCCGCCGCCACGGCCGACGATCACGAGCTCGGCGCATCCCCAGCGCGCCACGCGATCGAGCGCGGCGCACAGCTCGGCGGGAGCGCTCTCGCCCTGCACCGCGGCGTGCGCGACGACGATCTGCGTACCGGGCGCGCGGCGCCGCGTCACGGCGATGATGTCACGCAACGCGGCGCCGCTCGCGCTGGTGACGACGGCGATGCACCGCGGGTGGCGCGGCAAGGCGCGCTTGCGCTCGGGGGCGAGGAGTCCGTCGGCCTCGAGGCGACGCCGGGTGAGCTCCAGCGCCTTGCGCCACAGCCCGTCTCCCTCCGCCGCCATGCGCTTCACGATGAACTGCATCTCGCCGCGGGCCGCATATACGCCGAGCTGGCCGAGCACCGTCACCTGCATGCCGTCATCGGGCGATGCTGGAATGCCGCGCTGGTCGCGCGACCACACCACGCAGCGCATCTGCGACGCGGCGTCACGCAGGCAGAAGTACCAGTGGCCGTTGCGATGCGACTTGAAGTCGCTGATCTCCCCGCGGACCCAGAGCGGCATGAAGGCGCCCTCGACGACGTCCTTCACCGTCTGCGTCAGCGTGGACACGGCGATGGCGGACGCCGGGCTCGCGCCCGGGAAGGCCTCGCCGACCTCCACGTACGCCGGGTCCTGCACTGGCGGCGCGTCGAACAGCGACGGCGCCGCCACCTGGCTTGCACGGCTCGAGCTGGCGCGACGTGGGCTCACGCGCGCTCCAGCTGGCGCGCCGCGCGCACCGTGTTCGAGAGCAGCATGGCGATCGTCATCGGCCCGACACCACCGGGCACGGGCGTGATCAGCGACGCCACCTCGCGCACGGCGTCGAAGTCCACGTCGCCGACGAGGCGCGTGCCGCTCTTGCGCGTGGCGTCGGGAATGCGATTGACGCCGACGTCGATCACCACGGCGCCCGGCTTCACCATGTCCGCCGTGATCATGCGCGGCCGCCCCACGGCGGCGATGAGGACGTCGGCCTGCCGCGTGTGCGCGGCGAGGTCGCGCGTGCGGCTGTGGCAGATGGTGACCGTGGCATCGCCCCCTGGACCGGACTGGACGAGGAGCGCCGCCATCGGCTTGCCGACGATGTTGCTCCGGCCGACGATGACGCAGTTGGCGCCACGCGTCTCGACGCCGCTCTCGATGAGCATGCGCTGGACGCCGGCGGGCGTGCACGGTGCGAAGCCGTCGGCCTGGCCGATCAGCACCTTGCCGACGTTCACCGGATGGAAGCCATCCACGTCCTTGTTGGGACGGATGTGGTCGATGACCGTGTCCGGATCCATGTGCTTCGGCAGTGGCATCTGCACGAGGATGCCGTGCACCGCGGGGTCGGCGTTCAGCCGCTCGACGAGCGCCAGCAGCGCCTCCTGGCTCGTGCTCGCCGGAAGCCGGATGGTCTCGCCGGCGATGCCCGCCTCGCGCGACGCCTTTTCCTTGGCGCCCACGTAAACGGCGCTGGCGGGATCGTCGCCGACGAGCACGACGGTGAGCCCGGGCACGACGCCCTTCGCGCGCAGCCCGGCCACCTCGGCCGCCACCTCGCCGCGGATCTTCGCCGCGAGCGCGGTGCCGTCGATGAGCCGCGCTCCGTGGGCCGGCGGGGCGGCGCTCGTCAGCTCAGCGGGCAAAATCCACCGCCCTCGTCTCGCGAATCAGCACGACCTTGATCTGTCCCGGATACTGGAGCTCGGCCTCGATGCGACGCGCGATCTCCTCGGAGAGCGTGGCCATGCGGACGTCGTCCACGTCGTCCGGCATCACGACCACGCGAATCTCGCGCCCCGCCTGGATGGCGAACACGCGCTCGACGCCCTTGTAGCTCGAGGCGA
>DASURL010000228.1:0-6574 GCA_036280075.1 Gemmatimonadaceae bacterium
CGCGTGTCCGGCTTGCCGGTGCGGCGGAGCTCCACGTACTCCAGCTCCGGCTTCACGGCGAGCGCCGCGTTCGACACGAGCGTCCACGGGGTGGTCGTCCAGACGAGGATCCGTCGCGCCGAACGGCCCGGCATCCCCTCGACCTCTGCCACCGGCGAACCGCCAACGGACACCAGGTCCAGCGCCAGGTAGACGCTCGGGTCCTCGACGTCCTCGTAGCCCTGCGCCACCTCGTGGCTGCTCAGCGACGTCCCGCAGCGCGGGCAGTACGGCAGCACCTTGTGCCCGCGATACAGCAGCCCCTTCGCGTGCAGCGTCGCCAGCGCCCACCACACGCTCTCCACGTACTCGTTCGTGTACGTGGCGTATGCGTCCTCGTAGTCCAGCCAGTAGGCGATGCGCTCGCTGAGCTGCTCCCACTCGGCGCGATAGGTGAACACGCTCTCGCGGCAGAGCCGGTTGAACTCCGCCACGCCCAGCGCCTCGATCTGCTGCTTGCCGCTGATGCCGAGCCGCTTCTCGACCTCGATCTCCACCGGCAGGCCATGCGTGTCCCATCCCGCCTTGCGATCGACGAAGTACCCCTGCATCGCGCGATGGCGGCAGAACAGGTCCTTCACCGTCCGCGCGAACACGTGATGGATCCCCGGCCGGCCGTTCGCCGTCGGCGGGCCCTCGAAGAACACGAACGGCTCCGCACCCTCGCGCGCGGCGAGCGTGCGCGCGAACAGGTCCTCGCGCTTCCACCGCTCCAGCAGCTCGCGCTCCAGCCCGTCCGCCGACAGCTCCGGCGGCACCGGCGCGAAGCGCGGCGTCACGTTGGCCGCCGTCACATTCGCTCCAGCACGCCGCGGACGAGCGCGGTCAGCATCGGCTCCGCCCGGCCGGCGTTGGCGATGATCGTTTCCAGGGTCACCGGCTCCAGGGCATCCGGCAGGCACTTGTCCGTCATGATCGAGAACCCGAGCACGCGCATTCCCGCGTGCACGGCGACGATCACCTCGGGCACGGTGCTCATCCCCACTACGTCCGCGCCGAGCGTGCGCAGCATGCGATACTCGGCGCGCGTCTCCAGTGCCGGCCCACTAATGGCCACGTACACGCCCTCGCGCAGTACGATGCGCTGCTCGAGCGCCACCTGGCGCGCCAGCGCGCGCAGCGCCTCGTCGTACGGCGCCGACATGTCGGGAAAGCGCACGCCGAGGCGGTCGTCGTTCGGGCCGATGAGCGGGTTGTCGCCGAGCAGGTTGATGTGATCGGCGATCAGCATCACCTCGCCCGGGTTCCAGAACGGATCCATCACGCCGGCGGCGTTCGACACGATCAGCGTCTCCGCACCGAGCGCGCGCAGCACCCGCACGGGGAAGGTCACCTGCCGCAGCGTGTACCCCTCGTAGCGATGGAAGCGACCCTGCATCGCCACCACGGTCTTTCCGCCGAGCGTGCCGCACAGCAGCCGGCCGGCGTGGCTCTCCACCGTCGACAGCGGGAAGCCGGGGATGTCAGCGTACGGGATGGTCGCCTCGACCTCGATCTCCTTCGCCAGGCCGCCGAGTCCCGTGCCGAGCACGATCGCCGCGTCGGGTGCGCGACCGAATCGCTCGCGCACACGCTCCGCCGCCGCCCCCACCACTGCCGCGGTGTGGGCGCTCGGATCGGTCGTCACGATCTCCAGGGGCTGCACGCTGCTCATCCCTGCTCCACCGGGGACGCCGGTCCATTCGGCGACACGCCGAGCGGCGACGCCGGCACGCGCGGCGCCGACTCCTGCTCCGCCGCGGCGATCTCGGCGAGCTGGCGCTCCGCCATCTGCCGCAACTGCGCCAGGTGGGCACGGCGCGCGCGCTCCAGCTCCGCGAGCTGCATCTCCAGCCGCCGGATCTCGCCGCGCATCTCCTCCAGCTCGCGCTCGCCCGTCGCGCGCGCCTCGCGCACGATCAGGGACGCCTCGCGCTCGGCCGACTCGCGGATCTCGTTGCGCAGCTGCTGCGCGCTCACGAGCGCGTCGTTGAGCGCCTTGTCGCGCTCGCGGAAGGCGCGGAGCTGCTCGTGGAAGCTCTTCGCCTTGGTGTCGAGGTCCACCGTCTGGCGGGTGAGGCGCTCGAGCTCCTCGGCCACCTGCTCGCGGAACCGCTCCACGCGCGCCGGGTCGTAGCCGCGCATCGCGCGGCCGAAGTCGTAGCGCCGCGCATCGAGCGGCGTGAGGTGAAAGGTCTCGTCCATTAGGCGGCTCTCTCTCCGAACAGGACGGTGCCGAGGCGCACCAGGGTGGCGCCCTCTTCCACCGCGACCTCGTAATCGCCCGACATCCCCATGCTCAGCTCCGTGGCCGGGTGTCCAGCCTCACGGAGCAGCTCCCTGCACTTCCTCGCGCCGGCGAATACCTGCCGGAGCGTGGCGGCGTCGGCGTCGAACGGTGCCATCGTCATCACGCCCCGGAGAACGATTCCCGATCGCCCCCGCAACCGCTCGGCCTCCGCGGGCACGCCGGCCGGCGGATACCCGCCCTTCGTCCCCTCGCCAGACACGTTCACCTGCATCAATACGTCGACCGGCCTCCCCCGTTCGTCGCCGAACGAAGCGAGCGCGTCGGCCAGCCGTGCGGAATCCATGGAATGGATCAGGTGGAAGCCCTCCAGCTGCTTCACCTTGTTCCGCTGCAGGTGGCCAATGAGGTGCCAGCGAAGCGGCCGATCCACCTGCGGCATCTTCGCCAACGCCTCCTGCACCTTGTTTTCACCGACGTCCCGGAGCCCGGCCTCCCACGCCGCGAGCGGCGCGTCGGGCCCGTGGGTCTTCGTCACGGCCACGATCGTGACCTCCTGGCCGTGCCCGCCCCGCGCCTGTGCCCGCTCGATCTGCTCCCGTACCGCGGCCAGCCGCGAAGGCAGGTCCTGAAATGGCATAACATGCGAATTTACCGAAAGTTGCAACGCACTTCAAGCGAGTCGCGCTGCGCCTCCGGCATCCCCTCCGGGCGGGCGAGGCGCGGACACTCGAGCAGGGCGAGCATCGTCTGCGGCGCCATGTCCACGCTGTTTCCGACGTGCGACGGCCACGCTGACGTCGGGATCCACGGCACCGTGGCAACCCGGTCCACCGTGACCGTGCCGCTGTCGACGCCGACGGGCGCTCCGGAGCGAAAGTCCACACCGCTCAGCACCCAGCCGCTCCCCAGCAGCGCTCGCTCGGCGCTCGTGAGCAGCGCCGACGCCGCCACGGGCCTTCCCGCCGCGCGCGCCGCGCGGGCGATGAGCGCCGCCTGCTGCTCGTGGCGCCACTCCGTCCCCGGAACCGGTTCGTGGGCTGGCCACCGCAGGCCCGTTCGCCGCGCCACCTGGTCGGTATACCACGCCGCCGAGAGCAGTGGCATCGTCACCGGAAAGACGTCGCGTCGGAGGCCTTCCACCTCCTGCGCGTACCAGAGCGGGTAGCTGTCGTTGTCGCCCGCCAGGAACAGCACCGCGTTACGCGGCGCGCTCCCGAGGATCGCGTGCGCCACGCGTCGGGCGGCGTCGCGCTCCGGCTCGCGACGGCGGTCCATCACGCTCCAGTTCCCGAGGAGCGGGAGCAGTGCCACGCCGAGTGCGCTCCACGCCGGCCAGCGCCGCGCACGCACGAGCGCCAGCGCCCCGCAGCCGACCAGGCATCCCCACGCCCAGAAGCCGTAAACGAAGAAGTAGTCGCGCTCCCGCGCCTCGTGCGGTGCGCTGTCCGGAAGGATTCCCCACCCGAGCGACGCGCCGGCGCGAAGGTTCAGGTAGACGGCGACGCCGAGCGTGCCGCAGAGCAGCAGCACCAGGGTGGCGTTCCCGAGCCGGCGCGATTGCCGCCGCAGTGCGCGCGCACCCACGACGCCGAGCAGGCCGAACACGACGGTGGCGGCTACCCGTGCGGGGGTGGTGAACACGCCACGCCCCCACCCGAGCGCCGCCTGCCAATCCAGGTACTGCACGAGGTTCGCGAGCTGCAGCCAGGCCGGTGCCCGGCGCGGCCAGAGCCCCGCCACGTCGTACTGTCGCCGTGCGACGACGTCGGCCAGCGCGGCCAGCGTCGAAGGATCTCCCTGGTCGAGTGCGGGGTCGTGGCGCGCGCGCACGAGCATGATGAGCACCGCGCTGGACGCGACGAGCGCCAGTGCGACGAACGCGGCGATGCGTGTCGCTGCGGACCGCCGCTCGCGGCGCAGCGCCGCCGCGACCAGGAGCAGCGCCCCTCCCGCCACGAGCGGCAGCGAACCGCGCCCCACTCCCGCCGCGACCACGACCGCCCCGATCAGCGCGATGGCACGTCGCCCGCGCCATCGCCCCGCCTCATCGCGCGCGGCAAGCATGATCGCGGCGGGCGCCGTCACGAGCACGCTCAGGTGGACTGCCGGTGCGAGCAGGATGAGGTACGCCGTCAGCGCTGTCCGCCGCGTCCCCGATCGGCCCACCGCCTCGCCCGCCTTGTCGGCGCAGGCGAGCAGCAGCACGGCATGCAGGAGGGCGACGGCATAGACTTCCGTCTCCGTCGCGTTCGCCCAGGCGGACGCCATCAGCCCGGCCGCGAGCGTCGCGGACACCGCGCCCCATGCACGGGCGTCCTCCGTCGAATCCGCCCCGCCGGCGCCCCGCGGGCGCGCGAGCAGCCAGGCCGTCACCGCTCCCGCCGCCGATGTCGCCACGGCGGAGAGAAGGTTCATCGCCAGCGCCGCGCCGACGACCGGGGAGAGCAGCAGGATCCACGCGTGCCCGAGCGCCACGTACAGGGGCGTGCCCGGCGGATGGGGGATTCCGAACGTCCAGGCGGCCGTGATGAACTCCCCGGCATCCCAGAAGGTGACGCCCGGCGCGAGCGTCGACAGGTAGCACGCGAGCAGCACTGCGCCGGCAAGCCACGCAGCGCGGCGGGGCGTCAGGCCGGCACTCCTGCCGCGCCGGCGGGCACGCGCGCCGGTCCGGCGCCGGAGATGAGGTCGCGCAGGTCCTGCGGCGTCAGCTCGCGGTACAGCCGCCCGCGGTTCGCCACGGACACCGTCGCCGTCTCCTCGCTGACCACCACGACCATCGCATCGCTCTCGTCCGACAGCCCCAGCGCCGCGCGATGCCGGGTGCCGAGCGAGCGATCGGCGAGGACGCTCTGCGAGAGCGGCAGGATGCAGCCCGCGGCGATGATCGTGTCACCACGCACGATCACGGCGCCGTCGTGCAGCGGAGAGTAGGGCGTGAAGATCGTCGCCAGCAGGTCGGCGGAGACCTTCGCCTCCATCGGCGACCCCGATTCCACCCACGGATCGAGGGACACCTCGCGCTCGATGGCCACGATGGCGCCGATGCCCGAGCGGCTGAGACGTTCCACGCCGTCCACGATCTCCTCCGCGACTTCGCGCTGCGCCATCTGCCTGAACAGGCGGGCGAACCGCGCCTGCCCCAGGTGCGCGAGCGCCGCGCGCAGCTCGGGTGCGAACACGACCAGCAATGCGATCGCGCCGTACTGGAAGACGAAACCGAGCACGTAGGTGATCATCTCCAGCTTCAGCACCCACGCCGCCGAGTAGATGGCCAGCAGCATCACCAGCCCGGTGACGATCTGCAGCGTCCGCGTACCGTGGAAGAGGAGGAGGACCCTGTACAGCGCGTACGAGACGATCAGGATCTCCAGCACGTCCCGCCACCCGGGGTGGAGGAGCCGGAGCTGGGCCAGCTCGCTCATGCGCGCGCGGCCCCGGCCGCACGGATCGCCGCCGCCACGTCGAGCGCGTGGCGCGTGGGACCCACGTCGTGCACGCGGAGCACGCGTGCGCCCCGATCGTAAGCCGCCACCGCGGCGCCGATGCTGCCGTCACGCCGCTGCCGCGGCTGCGTGGCACCGGTGAGCTGGCCGATGAACCGCTTGCGTGAGGCGCCCACGACCACCGGATATCCCCACGCGGCGAGTCGCTCGAGGCAGGCCAGCGCGAGCAGTGAATGCTCCGGCCGCTTGGAGAAGCCGATCCCCGGGTCCACGGCAATGTGGTCGCGCCGCACCCCGGCCGACTCCACGGCGTCCACGCGCTCCCGCAGCTCGCCGAGCATCTCGTCCAGGAAGTCGCCATACTCGGCGTGGGCGTAGGTGGCCATGTCGCTCACGCCGCCACGCGAATGCATCACCACCACGCCGACGCCGGTGCGTGCGCACAGGTCCGCCATGGCGCTGTCCAGGCGCAGCCCGGATACGTCGTTCACGATGTGCGCGCCTGCCTCGACCGCCGCCTCGGCCACCGCCGACTTCACCGTGTCCACGGAGATCACCGCGTCGGGACACGCCGTCGCGAGCGCCTGCACCACCGGGAGTACCCGGCGGAGCTCCTCCTCCGCCGGCACCGGCGTGGCGCTCTGCGGCCGCGTGGACTCGCCACCCACGTCGAGAATGTCCGCGCCTTCGGCGAGCAGCGCCCGCGCGTGTGCCACCGCCGCGCCAGGGTCGATGAACTGCCCACCATCGCTGAAGCTGTCCGGCGTCACGTTCACGATCCCCATCACCAGTGGGCGGTCGAGGGGAAGCGAGCGGGCGCGGAGCTGCCATTCAGCGGACATGGCCGCAATCTAGCGTC
>DASURL010000229.1:0-9845 GCA_036280075.1 Gemmatimonadaceae bacterium
GGTCTCTCGGTCCTCCGGTCCTCCTGTCCTTCGGCCCTCCGTCCTGACATCCCCCAAGGAACCTCGCAATCTCCTCCAGCGGCCGTTGCGTTGCCGACAGCCCGATCCGCTGTGGCGCCTCCGGCGCCAGCCGCGCGAGCCGCTCCAGCGTCACCGCCAGGTGCGCGCCGCGCTTCGTTCCCGCCACGGCGTGGATCTCGTCCACGATCACCGCGCGCAGCGCGCTGAACATCGTACGGCCGCGCACGCTGGTGAGCAGGATGTGCAGCGACTCCGGCGTCGTGATCAGGATGTGCGGCGTCTTGCGCAGCATCCGCGCGCGTGCGCTCGCTGGCGTGTCGCCGGTGCGCACCGCGACGCGGATCTCCGGGAACTTCTCCCCCTCCTCGGCGAACCGCGCCGCCAGCTCGGTGAGCGGACGCTCGAGGTTGCGCTGCACGTCGTTGTTGAGCGCCTTGAGCGGGGAGACGTAGAGCAGGTGCACCGCGTTGGCCAGCGGCGCCTCCAACCCGTCCGTGATCAGCGCGTTGAGCTCCCAGAGGAACGCCGCCAGCGTCTTCCCGGTGCCGGTGGGCGCGAGGATCAGCGTGTCATCGCCCTGCGCGATTGCCGGCCAGCCGGCGCGCTGCGGCGCCGACGGCTCGCCAAGGGTCTCGGTGAACCACTGGCGGACGATGGGGTGGAAGGGAAGCAGGGCGTCGTCGGGCATCACCGGGAATTTTGCGAGAAGCGTGCGCGCCAGCGACCCCTGCGGCAGCAACCATCAGAACCGGCACGGGTACCATCCAGTGGAGGTACTCAAATGCATCGATTCGCACTTCGGGCCCGCCAGCTCGGGCTTGCAATCGTTTTCGCCGCCGGCTCGGCCGTGTCGGCACAGGCCGGCCAGCTGCACGACGCGAGTGCGCCAGAGGCCGCTTCCGTCACCGAACGCGACATCGCCGCCTCCAACCAGGAGATCGCGTCTGCCTACGGCGCGCTGGTGGACATGTGGTCGGCGGATTTCCAGCAGCTCGGCGTGGATTTCGTCCCCCCGAAGCTGCTCCGCTACCGTGGCACCGTGCGCACGGCGTGCGGCGTGATGGGCGGCAACAACGCCGAGTACTGCCCGTCGTTGAACGCCATCTTCTTCGACGAGGTGTTCGTCGCCGAGCAGTCGAAGGAAGCGGCCCGTGCCCTCGGCACCGACGGTGACATGGTGGCCGTCGGCATCATCGCCCACGAGATGGGACATGCGGTCGCCGCCCAGCTCGACGACTGGTCGAACGTCCCGTACGAGAACGAAGCCGCTGCGGATTGCCTCGCCGGCGCCTTCGCCCAGCAGTCGGCGAAGGACGGCACGCTCGAGAAGGGGGACATCCAGGAGGCCTTCTTCGGCCTCGCTGCCGCCGCCGATCCCACCCCGCGGATGACCGGCAACCGTCGCATCGACTCGCGCATCGCGCTCCGCATGGCCCTCATGGGCCACGGCACCCGCGACCAGCGGATGGGAAACTTCAAGGCGGGCTACGACGGGGGGCCGGGGGCTTGCCTGGAGTCGTTCAGGTAAAGGACCAGCCAACTACAACCGAAGTACCGCGTAGCTCGTACTTCGAATGAGGACCGACATCCGGGCCTCTACAATGCGCCGCTGATTTTCAGGCGGCGCATCGTCCTTCCGGTTGTAGTCATGTAGCCTCCCCCTGCTGCGCGATCCGCGCGATGCGCAGCGCCGCCGTGAGCGCGGTGCCGGCGACGATGATCACCACGGCGATCCACAGCGCCGTCACCCGCCCGCGGATCGCGATCTCCATCGCCGCGATCAGCGCTCCCATCGTCAGCACGAACATCCGGTGCTGCGTCGCCATCGGCCCGCGGAAGTCCTGCGCGAAGCCGAGCGATCCGCCAAGCATGCGGATGTACGCCGTGAGCACGGCCAGCACCGCCGCGCTCCAGCCGAGCGCCGGCCCCCACCCCACACGTCCCAGCGCGTAGCCCGCGCCGGCGAGGATCATCGCATCGGCGATGCGATCGGGGATCTCCTTGAACAGCTCGCCCGCCGTCGTCTTCGGCCCGCCGTCGGCGGCGAGCAGCCCGCCCAGCATGTTGCACAGCAGGCGGAGCTGGATCCCCGCCGCGCCGAGCACCAGCCACCACGCCGAGTAGGTGCGCCAGCGGCGAGCCCGGTCGCCCATGAAGATGAAGATGTCACCCGCGCGCATCGGGTAGCGCCCGGCGCGCCAGAACGCCCATCCGGCAATCGCGGCGAACACCAGGCTCGCGATCGACACCTGGTTCGCCGTGATGCGCGCCGACGCGAGCGAGCGCGCGAGCGCATGCGGCCAGCCCGCGCTGCGCAATTCCCGGCCGGCGGGGGGCGGTGACAATTCCTCTGGTGCGGGAGACATGCGGGATTCTGTCATCGGGATGCGCCGGACGCCACTGCGCCCCAGCGTCCCGCCACACCGCGGCGTATCCTTAGAAGGGAGGACCGATGGCCCGGATGACCGTTCGGTCCTCCGGTCCTCCGGTCCTCCGGTCCTCCTGCCCTCCTACCCTCCTCTCTCTCCCGTCCCGTCTGATGCGCACCCGGCTCCTCGCCGCCGCCGCCGCCCTCGCCCTCGCTGCGCCACTCGGCGTCGCGCGCGCGCAGTCCGCTGCCGCCCCATTCACGACGAACGACCCGGTGCTCCAGCGCATCTGGGCCATCGGCATGGACAGCTCCCACACCATGGAGCTCGCCTCCACCCTCTTCGATTCCCTCGGTCCCCGGCTCCAGGGCGCCCCCGACACCAAGCGCGCCCAGGACTGGCTCGTGAAGACGTACACCGGCTGGGGTATCGACGCGAAGAACGAGCAGTACGGCACCTGGCGCGGCTGGCGTCGCGGGTACTCGCACATCGACCTCGTCTCGCCACGCGTGCGCACCCTCGAGGCGACGATGGTCGGCTACAGCCCCGGCACCGGGGGCAGGGACGTCACCGCCGAGGCGATCATCCTTCCGCGCTTCAACGACAGCACGGAGTTCGTGAAGTGGCTCCCGCAGGCGAAGGGGAAGCTCGTGCTCGTGAGCGCCCCGCAGCCGACCTGCCGCCCGCCGGAAGACTGGGCGCAGTTCGCCACCGCCGACTCGCGCGAGCGCATGGACTCCCTTCGCGCCGAAGTCAATCGCGAGTGGGGCGGCCGCAACGTCCGCGGCACCGGCTACAGCCTCGCCCTCGGCGGCGGTGAGCTCGGCCTCCGCATGGACAAGACGGGCATTGCCGGCCTCCTCACCTCGCGCCCCAAGCAGGCACTCGGCACGCGCGAAATTTTTGAGACATATAACACGGTTGCCCCAACGCTGTCGCTGAGCTGCGAGGACTACGGCCTCGTCTTCCGCCTCGCCGAGCGCGGCAACCATCCGCGCATCCGCATGAACCTCGATGCGCAACTCCTCGGCGAGCAGCCGGTGTACAACACCATCGCCCGCATTCCCGGCACGGAGAAGCCGGACGAGTACGTCATGCTCTCCGCGCACTTCGATTCGTGGGACGGCTCGTCGGGGGCCACCGACAACGGCACCGGCACGCTCACCATGCTCGAGGCGATGCGCATCCTCAAGCAGGTCTATCCGCACCCGAAGCGCACCATCCTCGTCGGCCACTGGACGGGTGAGGAGGAAGGCGAGGTCGGCTCGAAGGCCTTCTACGAGGATCACCCTGATGTCATGAAGGGGCTGCAGGCGCTGTTCAACCAGGACAACGGCACCGGCCGCATCGTGCGCCTCGCCGCGGGCGGTCTCCCCGATGCCGACGTCCACATCCGCGCCTGGATGAGCAAGCTCCCGCCCCTGTTCCAGGAGCAGGTGCAGTATGGCGGCGTCGGCTTCCCCGCCGGTGGCGGCAGCGACGACTTCGCCTTCGGCTGCGCCGGCCTGCCGGCATTCGGCCTCGGCGCGCTCGGCTGGAACTACGGCAACGAGACCTGGCACACCGACCGCGACACGTACGACAAGGTCGTGTTCGACGACCTGGAGAAGAACGCCACGCTCACGGCAATGCTCGCCTACCTCGCGAGCGAGGATCCCACGATGATCTCGCGCGGCCGCGCCGACCTGGCGAAGGTCGCCGAAGAGATGCAGGCGCGCATGGCGGCGTCGAACAACAATGCGCGTGCCGGTCGCGGGTATCGCTTCCCCACCACCTGGCCCGAGTGCGAGAAGGCGCCGCGCTCCACCAGGCCGCGGCTCAAGTAGCATCGCACCGGTAGTGAAGTGAACGGGGGAGCGGCCACAGCCGCTCCCCCGTTCTGCGTTCGGTGTTGTGGCGTGGCGCACTTCACGCGTGCGGGGGCCGCGGTAGGTTGAGTCGAAGTCCCACGCTCGTACCCTGTCGAGGAGAAGATTCCATGAAGGCTCGTGCGCTCCGCGCCCTGTCGTTCGTCACCGTCGCCGCATTCAGCGCGGCGTGCTCCGATTCCACTGCGCCCGACCGCCAGCCTGCCGACCTCGGTGCCGTGCTCACCGAGATGAACGTCCCCGCGGTCGCCTCGACGCTCATCCCCTCGCTGCCCGCCACGCCGAGCGCCTCGGCACCCACGCCGTCGAGCTGCAGCTACGAGGCGACGTCGCAGCGCTTCTACTGCCCGACCGTGACCGCATCGGGGGTCACCTTCTCGCGCTGGTTCACGCTGCTGGACGCCGCAGGCACGGCGCAGTCGCAGTTCGATGCAGCCACCACCGACGCGGTGCACATGAACACGTCGCTGATGGGCAATTTCACGGCGAACGGCAGCAGCGTGAGCGTCGCCGGCAACGAGGACCTCACGCTGAGCGGCCTGCTCAGCGGCGTGCACACGCTCGCCGGAACGTCGCTGATCAACGTGACCGGCACGGATGCCCAGGTCGGCGCACCCTACATTCTCAGCGTCTCCACCACGGTGAACGATCTCGTGCTGCCCGCGTCGCGTGCCGACAAATGGCCGAAGTCCGGCTCCGTCACCATCGACGCGACGCACGCCCTGGCCGGCACGACGACCACGTCGCACCTGAGCGCCACGTTCAACGGAACGAGCAAGGTGAACGTGTCGCTCACGTCGGGTGGCATCACCGTGAGCTGCATCGTGGACCTGGCCAGCCAGAATCCCGGCTGCGGCGGCTGAGCACGCGACCGGTCACGCATGAAGAGCGGGGGCTCGATGCGAATGCATCGAGCCCCCGTTGCCTGTCGTATCAGTCGTATCAGTGGGCCCGCTTCTTCGTGCTGGTGCCGGGCTTCGTGGACTTCGCGGCTTTCGGCGCTTCGCGTCCCGCCACTTCCACCACGTAGTTGCCCGTGACGTCGGTCCTGCGGACGCTTCCGCGCAACGTCTGCTCGCCGGCTGCGGCGCCCGGCGTCCACGCGAGCGCGGCGCGCCCCTTCACATCGGTCACGGCCCGCGACGGCTTGACCATCCCCGACTTCGTCGTGAAGCTCACCGTCGCCTCGGGCACCGGGTTGCCGTAGACGTCGGTCACCAGCGCGTAGAGCGAGTGCGTGCCCTTCGCGTGCGTGCGGCTCGACGGCCCGTCCTCGAACGACAGGTTCGCCGCCTTCGCCGGCGTGGCGCGCGCGTTCACCTTGAGCAGCTCCTTGATCCCGTCCACGTGCACGGCGAGGGTGTACTCGCGCGCGCCGTGCCCCATCGTCCAGCGGACCTTCGCGCGACCGAGCGAGTCGGTATGCGGCGCACTGTCCGGCACCACGCCACCCGAGGGGGAGAGGGCGAGTGGCACGTCGGCCACGCCGCTCCCGCTGGCGTCGGTCACCTCGATCACCACGTACTTCGGCAGCTCCGAGCCGGCGGCCGCATGCTGGTCGTCGCCGCTCACCACCGCCACTTTCTGCGGCGCGCCGGCCACGGCGCGCGCGGTCAGTGTCACCGGCGGGATGCCGTGCGCGCTCGTGCTTCCCACCTCGGCGCGCAGCCGCTGCACCCCGGTCTTCTTCGGCAGCGTCCACCGTGCGCGCGCCGTCCCCGTGGAATCGGTGCGTGCATCGATCGCCTCCGCCGACCCGCCGGCGAGCGCCGTCCACCGCACCGGCACGTCCACCATCGCGCGACCCGTGGAATCCGTCACGCGCACCGCCACCGAGTCGCCGATCGTCGCACCCGCCTGCGCGCTCAGGTGATCGTTGAGCACGGTCACGCGCGTGTTGCTCACCACCGGATCCGATTCGGCCACGATCGCCGCCGCCGAATCCACCTTGTCCACCGTGGCGAGCAGCGTCTGCCGCCCCGGATAGGCACCCAGCGTCCAGGTGGTGCGCGCGCGGCCGTCGGCGTCGGTGATCGTGGTGCGCGGGTCCACGCTCCCCTGCCCATCCGCCGTCCGGAAGGTCACCACCTGCCTCGGCGCCGGTGCACCGCGATGGTTCGTCGCGCGCACCACGATCGCGCGCGACAACGTGCTCCCCGCCGTCGCATGCTGGTCGGTGCCCGCGACGACGTCGATTGCCGCCGCCGTCGTCACCACCGTGACCGGCGAGCGGGTCGTCATGCCGTCCATCCGCGCGGCGAGCATCGTGCGTCCCGCGGCGCGCCCACTGAGGACGCCAGAGCTGTCGAGCCCCACCACGCTGCTGTCGTCGGCCTGCCACTCCGCGTGCACCCCCGCCACCAGGTGGCCGCGCGCGTCGAGCGCCTTCGCCTTGAGTGGCATCGTGGCGCCTTCGGCGATCACGAGCCCGCTGTCGCCGTGCACGCCGTCGAGCACCACTGATGCCACGCGCTGCCGCACGACGACCTTGGAGTGCGCCACCAGCGCACCCACGACCACGCTCACCGTGGTGGCGCCCGGGCCGCGCGCGATCACCGACCCGTCGGGAAGGACGAGCGCCACCGTCGTGTCCCCCGTCGTCCAGGTGGGCCGAGCGCCGACGAGGATGCTGCCGCTCTTGTCGGTGATCGTTGCCGCGTAGTGGACCGTGTCGCCAATGGCGGACGCGCTGTCGAACGCCGGCTTCAGCCCCACCCATGCGGCGCCCAGGTTGCCGATGGACTGGTGCGATTCCGACTTGCCGATCACGCCGTAGGAATAGAGGGCCGTGACCACCGAGACGAGGGCCGCGCAGGTCGATGCCGCGACCGCGATGATCTTCCCCGTCTTGTGGATCCAGGCCGCTCGCTGCACTACCGATTGCATCGGGCTCATGTGTGAGAAAGGACGTTTCCCGCTCGCGCCTCGTCACGCCCGCCCAACCTGCTGCCCCGGATGCGCTGGCAGCATGTGACGGGCATCACCGACAATCCGGCAGATGCCGATCGGCTTGAACTGCAGCGTGAGAGGACACGACGGAAACGGCTTGAAACGGCAGGAGCTTTCCTGTTCGGATGGCTCCAGGCGCCGCTAAGCGTCCCGGCGCCGTTCCAATCAATTCAGAAACTTTGGAGGTGTAGGGAAGAGTCTCGGTGCCAGGAGCCCAGCCCGAAGCGGAGCCAACCCGTTCGATCCGCTCCATCCGCATGATCCGCGTTACCCCTCGTCGTTATGGCCAGCCCAGTGCGAGCGGACCCAGGACACGGCGCGGAGCTGTCGGGAGTGACCGGCCTGCCGCACCGCAGTGCGGGATCGCGTGCCCCCCTTCATTATTCCTTCGCCCTGCACACCACACTCCGTTCGGTTAACGGTTCGCGGTTAACGGTCCTCATGCCCATCCAGAACGTCTCCGACACCGCCCGCTGGGTCGCCGTCTACCGTGCCATGGAGACGGAGCGTCGCGACGCGATCTTCCGCGATCCCTTCGCCGACCGCCTCGCCGGCGAGCGCGGACGGGAGATCGTGGGCGAGATGAAGCGTGGCCGGCAGATGGCGTGGGCGATGATCGTCCGCACCGCGGTGTTCGACGAGATGATCCTGGACCGCGTGCGCAATCACGGCGTGGACACCGTGATCAACCTCGCCGCCGGCCTCGACACGCGCGCCTGGCGGCTTCCTCTGCCCCCCACGCTGCAATGGTTCGACGTCGACCTCCCGGCGATGACGGAGCACAAGGCCACCGCCATGCGCGGCGAGACGCCGCGCTGTCGCTACGAGGCGATCACCGCCGACCTGGCGAATCCCGCCGAGCGTGACGAGGTGCTGCGTCGCGTGGCCGGCGTGGCGCGCACCGCGCTCGTCGTCACCGAGGGGCTGCTCATCTATCTTGAGGACGAGCAGGTGGCAAAGCTCGCGAAATCGCTGCACGCGCAACCGAGCATCCGGTGGTGGATCGCCGACCTCGCCACCCCGATGCTGCTGCAGATCATGCAGCGGATGTGGGGGAAGAACGTGGAGGCGGGGCGAGCTCCCTTCCGCTTCGCCCCACCTGACAGCGCCGAGTTCTTCGGCCAGCTCGGCTGGCGCGAGATCGAGTTCCGGAGCGGCATGGACGAGGCGCGTCGCCTGAAGCGCGAGATGAAGCTGATGTGGCTCTGGCGGCTCCTGGGCTACCTCAACCGCCCCGCTCGTCGCGAGGCGATGCGGAAGATGTCCGGCTACGCGCTGTTCGAGCGCGCGTAGCCGGACCACGCGGCGTCACTCGCGCGAGCGCCGCTCCTCCTCCTGCACGATCTCGCCGACGGTGCGATCACGCACCTCGCTCGGCGTTGAGGCGCGCACCCGCTCCGCCTCGCGGCGCGTGGCCTCGGCGTCCTCATGGATCCGCTCCTGCCGTGCGGCGTCCTGCGGGTCGGTCGCCGCTGAGTCGGGCTGCGGAGTCCGGATGTCGCGCTGATCGTTCGTCGCCATGCTGTGCTCTCCTCGCTGCGTGTTCACCAGGTGAATTCGGTGTTCTCCTGGACGCCAAGGGGGCAAGTCGCATTCCGGGAAGGAGTGTCATCCCGCACGCGCCATCGCGCGAGTGTCATCCCGCACGAGCGAAGCGAGTGTCGGGACCCCCTCTCCTCTCGCACCAGCCCGCATTGCGCGCTAAGATCTCCCCGCCCCGCAGCTCCGCTGTCGTACGCCTCACAAGGCAAGGCCCCCCATGTGGAGAGAGTTCAAGGCGTTCCTGATCAAGGAGAATGTCCTCTCGCTCGCCCTCGCCGTCGTCATCGGCGCGGCGCTCGCGAAGGTGGTGACGGCGCTCGTCACCGACATCATCATGCCCATCGTCACCTTCGCCGTCCCCGGCGGCGCCTGGCGCACCGCCACCTGGCACGTGGGCTCCGTGGTCCTCAGCGTCGGTGACTTCCTCGGCGCCATCGTCGACTTCCTCATCATCGGCTTCATCGTCTGGCGGATCAGCAAGGCGTTCATCAAGCCCGCCGGCCCCGGCGCCCCGGTCCGCAATTGCCCCTTCTGCCGCAGCACGATCGACCAGGCCGCCACCCGCTGCCCCCACTGCACGAGCCAGCTCACGGCGGCTGCTTGATCTCCCTGACGGAGGAAGCGTGAGGAACGGATAGACCGGATAGAACCGGAAGAGGCCGGATAGAACAATTCATATTGTTTTATCCGGCCTTTCTCGTCTACATCCGGAAAATCCGCTCCTCCCGCTTTCCCGGCTCGTCGCGCCACGAGCCGGGATGCACAGGACTTGCCTCCTGTGCCCGCCATGGCGCCCCGCAAGACGATCCAGATCCCGAAGACCGATGGCGACGTCGAGCTCACCGTCGCCCGCCGGAAGCTGACCCTCACCAACCTCGGCAAGCTCTTCTGGCCGGAGAGCGGGATCACCAAGCGCGACCTCCTCCAGTACTACGCCGACGTCTCGCCCTGGCTCCTCCCGCACCTCCGCGAGCGGGCGATGGTCATGAAGCGCTACCCCAACGGCGCCAAGGGGAAGTGCTTCTTCATGAAGCGCGTCCCCGAGCCGCACCCGGAGTGGCTGGACACCTGCGCCATCGAGCACGCCTCGGGAAGC
>DASURL010000230.1:0-2561 GCA_036280075.1 Gemmatimonadaceae bacterium
AGGCCGGCGCGCGTCGGCTACACGGCGGCGGATGTGGAGTTCATGCAGGGGATGATCGGCCACCACGCCCAGGCCATCGTGATGGCGAAGTGGTGCCCCACGCACACCACCAACACGCAGCTCCGCATCTTCTGCGACAAGATCATCCGCTCACAGCAGGACGAGATCGACCTCATGCAGACCTGGCTGCGCGATCGCGGCGAGATGGTGCCCGATCCGAATGATCCGCACTCCATGCACATGATGCACATGGCCATGGACAGCACGATGAAGATGGACAGCACCATGAAGATGGACAGCACCATGAAGATGGACAGCACCATGCACATGGACATGAGCCACGAGATGCTCATGCCCGGCATGCTCACCGCCGCGCAGCTCGCCCAGCTCGACAGCGCGCGCGGCACGGAGTTCGACCGGCTCTTCCTCACCGACATGATCCGGCACCACGAGGGCGCGCTCGTCATGGTGCAGAAGCTGTTCGACACCCCCGGCGCCGGACAGACGCCGGAAATCTTCGGCTACGCCACGGGCGTGGACGCCGACCAGCGCGCGGAGATCGAGCGCATGCAGCGCATGTTGACCACCATCACGGGGAGATCGCAGCAATGACTTCAGTACGTCCCACGAGTCGCCAGCTCGCGCGATACGCGACCGGCTCGCTCACCCTCGCCATCGGCGCCTTCGTCGCTGCATGCGCCACGTCCACGGGCGGCTCCATGAGCGCCTCGGGCAGCGCGGCGGGCGTCCAACCCGTGTCGCTGCCGCCGATCCCGACGGCCGCCTCCACCACCGACCCGCGCGTCGGGCTCAAGGCGGGGTTCACCGACGCCGGCTCCGCCATCAACGGGCTGAAGCTCGTCGGGCACGTGAGCAAGTCTCCGGTGCTCACCGGGGAAGGCGGCCCGCGCGGCCTCACCTTCGCCAACTCCGACCTCGCCTTCCGCGGCAACCTCGTCTTCCAGGGCAACTTCAGCGGCTTCCAGATCTGGGACATCTCCAACCCGGCGAGCCCCGCACTGAAGAAGGCGGTCGTCTGCGCCACCGGCCAGGGTGACCCGTCCGTGTACGGCAACCTGCTGTTCCTCTCCTCCGAGAGCACGGGCAACCGCACCGACTGCGGCACGCAGGGGATCCAGGACCGCGTGAGCACGGACCGCATGGTCGGCGTCCGCATCTACGACATCTCGGACATCGACAACCCGCGCAAGGTGATCGACGTCCAGACCTGCCGCGGCTCGCACACGCACACGCTCGTCCCCGACCAGAACGACCCGGGCGTCGTGTACGTGTACGTCTCCGGCTCGGCCGGCGTGCGCTCGGGCGAGGAGCTCGCCGGCTGCGTGGACGCGCCCATCGACTCGGCGAACACGTCGCGCTTCCGCGTGGAAGTGATCAAGGTGCCGGTCGCGCATCCGGAGCAGGCGCAGATCGTGAACTACGCGCGCATCTTCAACGGCCTCGATGCGGCCAGCGCGCACGGCGCCGCGCCGAGCGATGCGCCGCCGCGCCAGCGTCCGGCGGGCATGGGCCCACGCACCGGGCCGAACCAGTGCCACGACATCACCGTCTATCCCGCCATCGGCCTCGCCGGCGGCGCGTGCGGCGGCTACGGCCTGCTGATCGACATCAAGGATCCGGTGAACCCGAAGCGCCTCCAGGCGGTGGGTGACACCAACTTCGCCTTCTGGCACTCGGCCACCTTCAACAACGACGGCAGCAAGCTCCTCTTCACCGACGAGTGGGGCGGCGGCACCCAGCCCAAGTGCCGCGCCGATGATCCCATCCAGTGGGGCGGCGACGCGATCTTCACGCTGTCGAACGACCACCTGACCCAGCGCGCCTACTTCAAGATGCCGGCGGCGCAGACGCCGCAGGAGAACTGCGTGGCGCACAACGGCTCGCTCATCCCGATCCCTGGCCGCGACATCATGGTGCAGGGCTGGTATCAGGGCGGCCTCGACGTGATCGACTTCACCGACCCGAGCCACCCATACGAGGTCGCGTACTTCGACCGCGGACCGGTGGACAGGAACAGCCTCGTGACGGCGGGCTACTGGGCCGGCTACTGGTACAACGGCCACATCTACGGCTCGGAGATCGCCCGCGGCCTCGACGTGTTCGAGCTTTCCCCGAACAAGTACCTCTCGCAGAACGAGATCGACGCGGCGAAGCTGGTGCACATGGATTACTTCAATCCGCAGAGCCAGCCGAAGGTCACCTGGCCCGCCGCCTTCCCGGTGGTGCGCTCGTACCTCGACCAGCTCGTGCGCGGCAACGGCCTCGCCGCCGCGCGCACGTCGGCCATCGCCACGCAGCTCAACGCCGCCGAGGCGCTGAGCGGCGCCGCGCGGCGTGACGCCCTGAACGCCATCGCCACGCAGCTCGACGCGGATGCCAACGGCGCCGTCGACGCAGTGCGCGTGCGCAAGATGGCGGGCGCGGTGCGCGACCTCGCCAACGCGTCGATGTAAGGATGGTCTCGTAAGCAGCGTCAGCGGACACGGCGGACGGAACGGAAAGGGCAGGAAGGACCAATCCTGCAGTTCCAGTCGTGTCCG
>DASURL010000231.1:0-3518 GCA_036280075.1 Gemmatimonadaceae bacterium
GTCGTCGACGAACAGCAGCTGCTTCCACGTCGTCCCGCCATCGGTGGTGCGGTAGACGCCGCGCGTCCTGTTGTGGCCGAAGGCGTGGCCGATCGCGGCGACGTAGGCGACGTCGGGATCGGTGGGGCTCACCCTGATCGCCCCGATCTGCTGCGAGTCCTCGAGCCCCTTGTGCTCCCAGGTCTCGCCGCCATCAGTGCTTCTGTAGACGCCAATGCCGTAGGTGAGGTCCTCGCGCAGCCCGCTCTCCCCGGTGCCGACCCAGATCACGTTCGGATCGCTCGGCGCCACTGCAATCGCGCCGACCGAGGCGATCTCGGGTGCACCGCGCTGCACGCGGAAATCCGAGATGTTCCGCCACGTCTGCCCGCCGTTCGTCGTCTTCCACACCCCGCCATCCACGGCGCCGAAGTAGAACAGCTGCCGGTCGACGTACGAACCCGCCACGGCGACGGAGCGTCCGCCGCGAAAGGGACCGATGTTGCGCCAGCGGAGCGAGGGGAACGCCGAGCGCACGGCGGCCGTGTCGGCGGCGGCGCGCGGGGTGGGGCGGGTGGTGCGCTGCGCTGCGAGGGGCGCGGCAGGAGCGATCGTCGCGAGGGCGACGAGAAGCGGACGGTAGTATCTCATGGTGAGACGGATGCTACTGAGCGGCCGCTCAGCCGGGAAGGCGGGTCGCGGCGGGATCGCGCGGTGGGATGGCGCGCGCGACCTGTGCCCTTAGTTTTGTTCTCCCCTCCTCGTGTCACCCGAGCTCGTCCCCCACGGGTGTCGCCCGGCGTCCCCCCCCCCGCGATGGCGTCCTGACCCGTCGTCCCGCCTCTGATGATACCAGAACCGATTCTCGAGGAACGTTTCTTCGAGCTCTCGATCGACCTCCTCTGCCAGCTCGGCTTCGACGGCTACTTCAAGCGGCTCAACCCGGCGTGGGAGCGCACGCTCGGCTGGAGCACCTTCGAGCTCACGTCGCGGCCGTTCATCGAGTTCGTGCACCCGGACGACCGCGAGCGCACGCTGGCGCAGAACAAGGAAGTGCGAAGCGGCGGGCGCGCGCTGGAGTTCGAGAATCGCTACCGCTGCAAGGACGGCACGTATCGCTGGCTCCGCTGGAACGCTGCCCCCGACGCGACCTGGTCGGTGATCTACTCGGTCGCGCGCGACGTCACGGCGCAGAAGGAAGCGGAGGAGGAGCGCGAGCGGCTGGTGCGCGAGCTCCAGAGCGCTCTCGCGGAAGTGCGCACGCTGCGCGAGATCCTGCCGCTGTGCTCGTACTGCCGGAAGGTGCGTGACGACGAGGACTACTGGCAGACGGTGGAGAGCTACGTGTCGAAGCACACCAGCACGAAGTTCAGCCACGGGATCTGCCCGGAGTGCTACGAGAAGGTGGTGGGGGAGATGGACGAGGAGGAGCAGGGACCCAAGGCGTAGCTGGCTGGGCCGCGGTGTCATCCCGCAGCCGCGAAGCGGCTGTCGGGACCTGCTTTCAGATCCGGGCTGCCAGCTTCAGCGCGGACGCGATCGCCGCGAGCCGCCTGTCCAGCGTCCACAGCCTGGCGTCGCCTGCGAGCAAGGCCGAAGCGAGCAGGTGGACGTCCACATAGCCGATGCCGCGGCCCATGAGCCGGTGCTCGATGAATCCGAGCGCCTCCGCGCTCGTCGCCACCGGCGCAGAAGGTAGCGCATCGAGCAGGCCGAGCAGCACGCGGCGATCGCGCAGGTTCCCGCAGGCCAGCTCCCCGATCACGAACGGATGGGTGATCACGTCTCCGTTCTCCAGCGCGGCCTCCAGGGCGGCGTTACCGGATCGAAGGTGATCCACCCAGACGGACGTATCGGCGAGGATCCTCATCCCGCGCGACGGCGGGGCGGAAGCTTCAGCGCCTTCTGCGTGCCGCCGAGTCGCGCCAGCCGCCGGGCGCTCTCGCGCTCGATCAGGGCGCGGAGCCCCTCGTGAAGCAGCGCGGTCCGCTCGTCGATGCCGGTGAGCCGGTGGGCTTCCTCGAGCAGGGTCTCGTCCAGGGTGACGGTCGTGCGCATGGCCAGTTCCGGTGATGAGGCATCAAAACATACATCATCTGATGCCTCACACAAGACGCACGAGGGCCGCGGACACCATCCCGTGCCGATGGTGCGCCACGCGGCGCTACGCGCGCCGCCGGCGCAACGCGCCACCGATGAGAACCATCCCCGTCGCCAGCAGCACGAGCGATGCCGGCTCCGGCGTCGCGACGACCTGGCGCGTGTCGAGGAGCTGGAAGGCGAGCGACTGCTCCCCCTGCTGAGCCCAGCCCAGTCCCGCCGAGATGGACTCGCTCTGGTACGGCGTGCCCTCGCTCGTCATCTCCCAGATCAGGCCGGACCAGGTGTAGTCAGGCGACATGAAATCCAGCGTCCCGTCGTGCAGGGCGAGCCAGAAGCTGCCGGCGCCCAGCGACTGCAGGCCGGTGTCGAAGTCGAACTGCCACGAGCTGTAGCCGGCCATTGGCACATCCATCAGCCGTTCGCTCGCACTCGCGATGCCATGTCCTTCGGCGACGACGGACGCGTTGTCGGGCACGCCGCCGACGTCGCCGAGGATCTGCCAGTACATGTCGGGCGCATACGCGCTGCCGCTGCCGTAGATCCCCCAGAAGCGGATCGCGTCGAACTCGATGCCACCGGCGCCGACGGTGAACGCGGCGGCGGAGCGATAGTCGTCGGAGACATTGAAGCCGATGTCACCGACGGGGGCGCCGCCGTCGACGACGACCTGCTGTGCAGCGGCGGCGGTCGGCGACAGGAGGGAGAGCGCGACGACCGTGGCGATCGCCACCGCGCGAAGGAGTGCATTGATGGAATGACGCATGTGCTGCCCGGGGAGGGTGGGGAGGGAGCGGAAGTGCGACGTGCGATCAGCTGGCGTTGGCGCAGATCGCCTTCACCTGGAAGTTGTCCGGCGTGGTGGAGGGGAGGCCTGGGGACGGATTGGGAAGAGTGCTCGGACTGAGGACTGCGCCGGGCGACAGCTCGACGAATACCGTCGGCCCATTACGCTGGCGCTGAGGCAGGCTCGCGCTCACCTGACCGCTCGCGATGATGTCGCTGCTCACGTCAGCAGCCGAGAAGACACCGAACGCCTTCTTGCCGGCAGCACAGGACAGGGTGAGGGTGGACGCTGGGGCGATCGTCCTGTACAGATAGGTCACCTGCGTGCAGTACTGAAACAGGCTGCCGTTGCAGAGCGCGGTGTACTGCGACAGGATCACCAACTGCGGCGTCGAGTACGAATTCGTCGCCGTGAGCGTCGTCACCTCGTAGCCCGTCACGCCACCAGCGCCGCCGAGCGATGCCGCGCTCACCGGCTTCCACTGCGTGCCGTCGAACTGCAGCAGGTCGCCCGCCGCGGCGCCGGTCGGTCGCAGCGCGCCCTCGCCGTCCGTCCACTGGAACTCGATGTGCGACGTGGACGAGCACGCCGTGCGCAGCCCGTCCTCCTTGATCCGGTACACAGTACCGGTGAGGGGCACGTAGCAGGCGTG
>DASURL010000232.1:0-28061 GCA_036280075.1 Gemmatimonadaceae bacterium
GCAGGTCGTGAAGTCCGTCGGTCGCCCCTCGTGCAGATTGCGCGCGATCGTCAGCGCCTTGAGGAAGACCTCCGGCATGATCACCGCGCTCCCGAGGTTGAGCACGACCCCCCCGCGGTGGATCGAGTCGAGCGCGGCGGCGAGCCGGCGGAAGTCGCGGTGGCTCGTGTCGCCGATCGCGGCTCCGTTCGCCGCCGGGTGCTGATGGATGATCTCGGCGCCGAGCGCGGCGTGCACCGTCGCGGGAACGCCGAGGCGAGAGGCCGCCAGGAGGATCGAGAGCTCCGGATTCGCGAGCGTCCGCTGCCGCGACAGCGCGAGGCCCAGCGTCTCCCCCATGCCGCGACCGGACTGCATGCCGGCGGTGAACGCGTCGTTCATCTCGCGGCCGGTCTCGTCGGCCATGCCGAAGGTGCCGTCCTTCAATCCGGCGGCGACGTCCTCCGAGGTGGCGCCGAAGCGCGCGACCTCGTAGTCGTGGATCGCCGCCGAGCCGTTCATGGCGACGTGCGTGACGATGCGCCGGCGCATCAGCTCGATCAGCACGGGCGCGAGGCCGGTCTTCACGATGTGCCCACCGAGCATCACCACCACGCCGCGCTCGCGGCGCGCTGCATCAGCGATGGCGTGCACGACGGCGCGGAAGTCGCGCGCGACGAGCACGTCGGGAAGGGCGCGCACGAAGGCGGCGAACGAGCGGTCGTCGCCAGGCGGCTGCGCGAAGTCGCTCGCGCTCACCTTGTTGGGACGGACGGCGACGGGGATGGTGCGGACGCGCGAGAGGTCCGCCTCGCCGTAGCGCGGGCCGTCGGTGCTGGCGTCGTCCGTCACGGCCGTGCCGCGGTCGTCGCCCCTGGCTGGGCTGGACGGTACGATCTGAGGTACAGGTTGAGGGAACCGAAGGACAGCCCGGACTTCATCTGCAGCATGATCCGGTTGTCGTCGTCGGAGAGCCAGACTTCGGCGTGGCCATTCTCGGAGAAGATTCCCTTCGTCTTGATGATCGGCTGCACGACGATGGCGTCGAACTCGCCCGCCGGCACGCGGATGCGCTCGCGCCGGAGCACCTTGATCGTGACCGGGTTGCGATCCGGCCGGAAGTAGCGATTGAAGGTGTACGTCTCGCCGACGGCGAGCGGGATGGTGCGCAGGAAGTAGAGAAATGAACCGTCGTCGAGCGGATTGCGCACGCTCGGCTGGGTCGTGCTGCCGGCGCCCTCGATGTACGCGGACTGCTCGGGAAGGATCTCGAAGTCGCGTTCCACGTCGCGCCGGCCTTCGCTGAGGTCCTGGCTGAAGCGCAGCGAGTTCCCGGTGCGCCGATCGATCCAGCTCTCGTACCGGTCGTTGACGCGATAGAAGAACGTGCCGCCCTTCACCGTGAACACGGTGTGCCAGGTCTCCCGACCGCGCACGTCCTGGATGCCGGCGACTTCCATCGTACCGGAGCCGACCTTGATGTGGCCGAACTTGACGTCGTATTCCAGGCGCTCGCCCACGCCGTAGGGGACGGGGAGGTACGGGCCCCCGTCGTCCTGCGCATCCAGGGGGACCACGCCGCCCAGCACTCCGAGCGTCAGGATGCCGGCTGCCAGGCGCGCGAGCCCCGTCATGCGCGCACCGGTCGGCGACGGCGTGCGGCGCGTGCGAAGCGCAGCAGCGCCATGGCATCGTTCCATGGACGCACGCGCGACTCGCGCGCGCGCACGTCGTAGCGCGGTGCAAGCTCGACCGTCTCCAGCCGGCGTGCGTGGGCCTGGGCGTGCAGCAGCAGGTCGAGGTTCGCGCTCCACACGTCGCCTTCCACGAGGGGCGCGTTGCCGCGCTCCTTGATGAGGTCACGGATCACGGAGACGCGGTACAGCCGCAGCGCACCGAAGACGTCGCGAACGCCCGGCACCTGCACGAACGGGCGTACGACCCACGGCGCGACGCGGCGGAGGCGGCGCACCGGCTGCGGCACGGACGGGGTGTCGGCCGGACGCTCACCGACCACCACGTCCGCGCCACCGTCGAAGCGGCGGATCAGCTCCGGGAGGCTCTCCGGCTGGTCGGTGAAGTCGCCCTGCAGGACGATGAGGGCATCGCGGCGCGGATACCGGGTGCGGCGGGACGCCTCGCGGCACAGCGCATCGAGCGCAGCGGCGTAGCCCACCCGCTGTCCACCGAGCACGGTGAGCGGCATCACCTTGTGGTACGGCTCGAGCACCTCGGCCGTGGCATCGGTGCTGCCATCGTCGTAGACGAGCACCTCGTACTCCCGCGGCTGCTCCTGGAACACCTTGCGCAGGCGCCAGAGGAGCAGGCCGAGGGTGGGAGCCTCGTTGTATGCGGGGATGCAGAAGTACAGCACGTGATCCTGGGGGACGCGTGAATCGAGTGCTCGTAAGGTAGGGACCGCGGGGGGAGACCCGCCACCCTGACATACCCCGCGGGACGCCCGCGGGTTCGCCGGACGCGGGCAGCACCCTCGGACCGCGAGTGCCAACGTTGTGCTCATTGGAACCGACGATCGTCACAGGTGAAAGGCAAGCGGCCGCGACTCCTGGATGCCTCAGGGGTACCAGACGACGGGGAGATGACCATCATGATTCTCGCTGACACTCGCCACCACCTGACGCGCAACGATGCCGAGCTCGCCGCCAGGCTCATCGCGCGGGATTCGCGCGCGGAGCTGGCCGAGATGGAGCGCGAGCTGGCCGATCGCGGCATCGACGCGCTTCTCGACGATCCCCGGCTTCCGGCCGCGCTCCTCCGTTCGCGGCAGGGTGCCTGCGCATCGCTCCCCCTGTTCGCCTACGTGATGGTGCGTCATGCGCTCATCCGCCTCGGGGAGAGTGAGCGCATGATCGCGGACTATCTCGCCGCCCTCGTCATGCACTTCGGCGTGCGCGACCGCGCCTGGCGCGTGTCCGACGCCGACGACCAGGTCTACGTCGCGCTGGCCGACCTCGCCGCCGACCTGGACGACCCCGATGGGCGACGCAGCTTCCTCGTGCGCACGCACCTCGGCAACTACGCGCTCTGGCTGAGCGGCCTGTTCCCCGACTACGTGGAGCACCGGAAGTGGCGGCGCGGCGGCCCGGATCTCGACTACTACGAGGAGATGGGCCGTCGCGGCTTCCAGCTCGCCGCCGACCACCGCCTGGCCGAGAATCACGGGCTGGCCACGCTGTACGCCACGGCGGCGGAGCGGTTCGGGCTGCTGCGTGCCGCGCTCAACGACGTGAGCGATGCGCTGCTCTTTCCAGACCGCTACTCCCCCGAGCGGCTGATGCGGCAGGTCACGAGTGAAGCGCGCTGGCGCCGGCTGAACTGAGCGCGTGCCGGCGCACGGCGTCGGCGAAGGCGGCGAAGACGGCGCGATCCCACGGCTCCACGGTGTGCATCAGCTCTTCCGGGTGCCACTGCACGCCGAGCATCCACCAGTCGCTCCCGTTCCATTCGACGCCCTCGATCACGCCGTCGGGGGCGTGCGCGGTGGCCACGAGACCGCTCGCCACGCGAGCGAGCGCCTGATGATGCATCGAGTTGACGGTGATCTCGGACGCGCCGCAGGCGCTTGCGAGCGTCGAGCCGGCGGCGAGGGTTACCTCGTGCGTGCGATCGCCGCGACCGGCACCGCTCTCGTGGCGCAGGGGGGCGGTCCACTCGCTGGGGAGGTCCTGGACGAGGGTGCCGCCCAGGGCCACGTTCGCGATCTGGACGCCGCGGCAGATGGCGAAGGTGGGAATGCCGCGGGCGCGAGCGGCGCGAACGAGCGCGAGCTCGAACTCGTCGCGTCCCGCATGCACCTCACCGAGGGCCGGGTGCGGCTGCGCGCCGTAACGCGCGGGGGCCACGTCCTCGCCGCCGGTGAGGATCAGGCCGTCCATCCCCTCGAGCAGGTCGTCCGCGTCCGCCGCCTGCAGCACGGGCAGGATGAATGGCCGCAGCCCGGCCGCGCGAGCCGCATCGGTGTACGCGGCATTCAGGCGCGTGCGCAGGACGTCGCGAATGACTTCCGTGGTGGCGGTGAGGGCAACGGCGGGGTTCCGCATGCGTCGATGAGGTTGCGAGTGCGTGAGTCGAGCCTGTATCCTAAGCGCCGCCGCCGTGGCGCTCCAGCACGAGCCAGCGGCGCTCCCGCCGAGGCCGACCGGGCATGTTCGAATCCTTTCGCCAGACTCTCCGCGACCTGATGGACCGCGCGACCCCGCCCGAAGAGCGCCGCGCCGGTCTGGCGCGCATGAAGGAGACGCTGGTGACGGCCCGCATGGGGGTCGAGGACCTGCGCGGCGCCGTGGCGGTCACCCGGACGCGGCTGGACGCCGAGCGTCGCGAGCTGGAGACGATGCGGCGTCGCAAGGGCTACGCGCAGGAGATCAACGACAGCGAGACGGTGGCGCTCGCCGAGAAGTACGAGGCGCATCACGCGGAGCGCGCCGCGGTGCTGGAGCGCAAGCTCGACGCGCAGGAAGCGGAGCTGGCGATCGCCGAGCGGGACGTGACGCAGATGACGGCGGAGCTGAAGCAGGCGATGCTCGGCGTCCCGGGTGCGCCCTCGGTGAACGATGCCGCGGCAGCCGAGGTGGATGCGGCGCTGGACGAGAGCTCGAGCATCGCGAGCGAGCTGGATGCGATGGGCCGCGCGCGGGCCCGCAGCGAGCGCGAGGCCGCCGCCGAGCAGCGGCTCGCGGAGCTGAAGCGCCGCATGGGCAAGTAGCGGGTGCTCCCGCATCGCCTGCTGCAGGCGATGGCGCTCCTGCTCGTTCCCGTTGCCACCTCGGTTGCGCAGCAGGGATCGGAGCGCGCGCCATCGGGACGGCCCGTGGTCGTCTGTGCCGGCCAGCGCGTGGACGACATCATCGTCTACGCGGATGCTCCCGCGATGCGGAACCTGGACCGCGTGCCGCCCCTCGCACACGCCGCGCGCGCGCTGCACCGCACCACGCGGCCCGACGTCATCCGTCGCTTCCTGCTGCTGGAGCACGGGGATCCGTGCAGCGAGCTCCGGCGGGCCGAGTCGGAACGCATCCTCCGCGCGCAGCCGTTCATCGCCGACGCTCGCGTGTTCGTCGTCGCCAATGGCGACGGGGGCGTGGATGTCGAGGTCCGCACGAGCGACGAGACGTCCATCATCATCGGCGGGATCCTCAGCACCGGCACGCCGCACGTCGCCTCGCTGCTGCTCGGGAACGCGAATCTCGCCGGCCAGGGCGTGTACGCGACGGGCTGGTGGCGGAGCGGGGGGGGCTTTCGCGATGGCGTGGGCACGCGCCTGATCGATCACCAGTTTCTCGGCCAGCTGCTGACGGCGGGTCTCGAGCTGGAACGCACGCCGCTTGGCGCGTCGTGGCGGGTGTCGAGCGCACGGCCGTTCTTCACCGACCTGCAGCGGGTCGCGTGGCGGGTGCGCGTGGGGAGCGGCACCGGGTACACCATGCTGCGGGAGCCGAACGGCCAGCGGCCGGCGGTGGCGTTTCGTCGCAGCTCGTTCGACGCCGGGGCCGTGATGCGCTTCGGCGTTCCGGGTCGCCTGAACATGCTGGGCGTTTCCCTCACCGGCCTGGACGAGGGCGGCGGCGACCGACTCGTGCTCACCGACTCCGGCCGGCTGCGCGACGTCGGTCCGTCGCCGATGAGCTACCCGTCGCACCGCGTGGTGCGCATCAATGCGCTGCTCGGGCGGCGTGACATCAGCTACGTGCGACTCGAGGGGCTCGATGCGCTGACGGCGAGCCAGGACCTGCCCGTCGGCTTCCAGGCCGGACTCCAGGTGGGCCGCAGCCTGCCGGTGGACGGCGTGCACGAGGCGGACCTGTTCGTGGCGAGCGACCTCTACGTGGGCGCGACGAGTGGCGCGTCCACCGTGCGCCTGCAGTTGCAGGGTGAAGCGCGCCGCGGCACGGCGCGCGAGCGCTGGGACGACGTGCTCGCGAGTGGCCGGCTCACGCACTACCTCGCCATGACCCCTCGCCTCCAGAACCAGACCACGCTCGAGTACAGCGCCGGTTTCCGCCAGCGCATGCCCTTCCAGCTGCTCCTCGGCATTCCGGAGGGGGGAGTGCGCGGTTACGAGGAATCGGACTTCGCGGGGAGCGTCCGCGTCATCGGGCGAACGGAGGAACGCTACGTGGTTCCCAACTTCCTCGGCGCATCGGACGCCGGTATCGCGATGTTCGCGGACGTGGGGCGGGAGGCGGCGGGCGACGTGCCGTTCGGCGTCACGAGCCCGGTGGTGGCCTCCCTCGGCATGAGCCTCATGGCCGCGGTGCCGCAGCACTCGGCGCGGCTCTGGCGCATGGACGTCGCGGTGCCGGTCACACGCGGCGCCGGGGCGCGGTGGACGGTCCGCTTCAGCAACGGGGACCGGACGACGTTCGTCTTCCGGACGCCGCGCGACGTGGAGCTGGCACGCGAGACCACCGTGCCGTCGTCGATCTTCGCGTGGCCGTGAACCGACGGGAGGTGAGAACGTCGGAAGGTGGGAAGGTCAGCAGGCCGTTCCCGACCTTCCCACCTTCCGCCGTTTACGCGTCCGCTACGCTCGACGTCAGCCTCTTCAGCACCGGCACGAGCAGCAGCATGAGGATCGCTGCACCGAACGACGTCGCGACCGGGATCATGAAGAACTTCGAGAGCGACGGCACCTCGTGCATCATCGAGGCGAGGAACCCACCGAGGTAGTTGGCGGCGGCGGTGGCGAGGAACCAGACGCCCATCATCAGCGAGCCGAAGCGCGCCGGAGCGACCTTGGTCACGTACGACAGGCCGACCGGCGACAGGCACAGCTCGCCGACGGTGTGCAGCAGGTAGGCCGACACGAGGAACATCGGGCTGACGAGCACGCCGCGGTCCGCGGGTCCGCCGGCGACGACGAGGAAGAGGAAGCCGGCACCGACGAGGGCGAGGCCGGCCACCATCTTGAGCGACGTGGACGGTTCGCGGTGGCGCCGGGCAAGCGCGCGCCAGAGCCACGCCATCACGGGTGCGAGCAGGATGATGGCGAGGGGCTGGATGCTCTGGAACCAGCTCGCCGGCACGAGGAACGACCCCAGCTCGCGATCGGTGTTCTTGTCGGCGAAGAGGGTGAGCGACGAGCCGGCCTGCTCGAAGGCGAGCCAGAAGAACATGCCGAAGGTGACGACGATGAACAGCGCGATCATGCGTCGCCGCTCGTCGCCCCGCGTGCCGAGGATGCCGACGAAGATCACCGCCCCCGCGGCCGCCGCCATGAGGATGCCGAGCACGTTGGAGAGCTCCACGTGCCAGTGCACTCCGATCAGGGCGAGCACGGCACCGACCACGGCACCCACGGCGGCATGGATCGTCCCGTTCGGCGCACGATCGGCCTGCTGGGGTCGCGCCAGCGCCTCGGCGGCCCGTGCAACCGGGGCATCGACGGCGCGTGCCGCGTGCGCGTGCGCGCCGGGGGGCAGTCCGATGCCCGGGATGATCTTCTCGCGGTAGTACAGGTAGATCAGGAGGCCGATCAGCATGCCGACGCCCGCGGCGCCAAAGCCGTAGTCCCACCCCACGCGTTCACCGAGCCAGCCACAGATGAACGGCGCGATGAACGCGCCCGTGTTGATCCCCATGTAGAAGATCGTGAAGCCGGCGTCGCGGCGCTCGTCGCCGGGGTTGTAGAGCTGGCCCACCATCGTGGAGACGTTCGGCTTGAAGAAGCCCGTGCCGATCACCACGCAGATCAAGCCGATGTAGAAGGGCAGCATCGCCGCCATGCCGGGCGACGCGGCGCCAGCGGCGACGGGCGAGGGCCCGAAGGCCATCAGGAAGTGGCCGAGCGCGATGACGAGTCCGCCGATGACGAGCGACCGGCGCGTGCCGAGGATGCGATCGGCGAGCCAGCCGCCGAAGACGGGGGTGAGGTAGACGGACCCCGTGTATGCGCCGTAGAGCAGGGACGCACGCGCGGGATCCCACCGCATCGCATTCACCAGGTACAGCACGAGCAGGGCGCGCATTCCGTAGTACGAGAAGCGCTCCCACATCTCGACGAGGAACAGCAGGCCGAGCCCACGCGGGTGTCCCAGGAACCGGCGGTCGTCCATGGCCTGGTTCGGCGGCACGTCGTACGTGGTCGCCGCAGGGCCGGTGGAGGGAGTGACGTGGGTCATGCGGCAGGTGGTGGAGAGGGGGGGGATTGTGCCGCGCGGTGCAGGGCAGCGCGCGGCAGGAAGAATTCGGGTGGCTTGGTGCCCCCTGCAGCGCGCTGCTGGTCCCACGTCACGCTGCTCGGTGGCTGCTTGATACACGCGGCCCAGTGCCCGGGTGCCTTCTCCTCGAGCGGCGGCACGATCACGCTGCACGCCGCATCCTTCGCCGGGTGCTGGCAGCGCGGATGGAAGACGCAGCCGCTCGGCGGATTGGCCGGGGAGGGAACGTCGCCGGTGAGGAGGATGCGCTCGCGCTTCACGCCGGGCTCGGGCGCCGGCACGGCGGAGAGGAGCGCCTGGGTGTACGGCATGATGGGGTGCGTGTACAGCGCGTCCACGCCCGCCAGCTCGACGATGTGGCCGAGGTACATGACGGCCACGCGGTCGGCGATGTGCTCCACGACCGAGAGGTCGTGGGCGATGAACAGGTAAGCGAGCCCGCGATCGCGCTGCAGGTCCTGCAGCAGGTTCACCACCTGGGCCTGGACGCTCACGTCCAGCGCGCTCACCGGCTCGTCGCAGACGATGAACGTCGGTTCCACCGACAGGGCGCGCGCGATGCCGACGCGCTGGCGCTGGCCGCCGGAGAACTCGTGCGGATACCGGCTCGCGTATTCGGGGCGCAGCCCCACTTCCTCGAGCAGCTGGCGCACCCGCGCATCCGCGGCGGCGCCCTCGGCGAGGTGGTGGATGGTGAGCCCCTCGCGCACGATCGCGCCGATGGTCATGCGCGGGTTCAGCGACGAGAAGGGATCCTGGAAGACGATCTGCATCTGCCGCCGCAGCGCGCGCAGGTCGCGCGCGCCGAGGGCGAGCACGTCCTCGCCGGCGAAGGTCACGCTGCCCGAGGTCGGCTCGATGAGCCGGAGCACGGCGCGGCCGGTGGTGGACTTGCCACACCCCGACTCGCCGACGAGGGCGAGGGTCTCGCCGGGGGCCACGTCGAAGGAGACGCCGTCCACGGCGCGCACCTGCCCCGTCTCGCGGCCGAACACGCCATGCCGGATGGGGAAGTGCTTCACGAGATCGCGCACCGAGAGCAGCGGCGCGCGGGTCTCGCGCGTGCGCGGGGGCGCCAGCGTGGTGGGCGTCGTCATGCTGCGCCGAGCTCCGCGGCGAGGGGCGGATGCGGCTGCGCGCGGTGCTCGGGCTCCTCCGCCAGGTGGCAGCGCGACACGTGCCCGCCGCCGATCTGGTACAGCGGCGGGTGCTCGCGGGCGCAGCGATCCCACGCGTACGGACAGCGGTCGTGAAAGCGGCAGCCGGCCGGCCAGGCGGTGGGCGGAGGCACCGTCCCGGGGATCGTGGCCAGCCGCTCGGCCTCGCCGCCCACCCGCGGCATCGCGCCGAGCAGCCCCTCGGTGTACGGGTGGTGGGCGGCGTCGAACAGCGTGGCCGTCGTCGCCTCTTCCACCACCTCGCCGGCATACATCACGATCACTCGCGCGCAGTTTTCCGCCACCACGCCAAGGTCGTGCGTGATGAGAAGCACCGACGTGCCGAGGCGGCGCGAGAGGTCCGCCATGAGCTCGAGGATCTGCGCCTGGATGGTGACGTCGAGCGCCGTGGTGGGCTCGTCGGCGATCACCAGCGCCGGGTTCATCACGAGGGCCATGGCGATGACCACGCGCTGGCGCATGCCGCCGGAGAGCTGGTGCGGATACTCGCCCGCGCGCTGCTCGGGGGCGGGAATGCCGACGAGCTTCAGCATCTCCACCGCCTTCGCCCACGCGTCGCGCTTCGACATGCCGGCGTGGATCCGCGCCACCTCGGCGATCTGGTCGCCGACGGTGAACACCGGGTTGAGCGCCGTCATCGGCTCCTGGAACACCATGGCGATGCGGTTGCCGCGCACCTGCTGCATCGCGTGCTCGTCCAGCGCCATCAGGTCCGTGCCCTCGAAGCGGATGTGCGAGCCGGGCTCGATGCGGCCCGGCGGGCGCACGAGGCGGAGGATGGAGAGCGCGGTCACGCTCTTGCCGCACCCCGATTCGCCGACCACGCCGACCGTCTCGCCCGCGGCCACGCGGAACGACACGCCGTCCACCGCCCGGGCGACGCCGGTGTCGGTGTAGAAGAACGTATGCAGGTCTTCGATCTCGAGCAGTGGTTCGGTCATGGCCGATGGACGAGGTCTTCCGGAACGGTCAGGGGAAGCTGCCGTGGGTCCAGCGCATCCCGCAAGGCATCACCGAGCGCATTGCAGGCGAACACCGTGAGGACGATGGCGAGCCCGGGGAACATGGTGAGCCACCACAGGTCCGATACACGTTCCGCGCCGTCCTGGATGATGCTTCCCCATGATGCCGTCGGCGGACGCACGCCGATGCCGAGGTAGGACAGCCCCGCCTCGAGCAGGATGACGTTGCCGACGGCGAGCGTGGCCGCCACGAGTCCGGGACCGACGACGTTCGGCAGCACGTGCCGCAGCACGATGCGCCACGGGGGCGTGCCGAGCGCGCGCGCGGCCACCACGTAGTCGCGGTCCCGCACCGCGAGGGTTTCGGCGCGCACCAGGCGGCTCACGGCGAACCAGCCGACGCCGGCGATGAGCACGGTGAGCGTGACCACGCTCACGCTCCCCCACAGTGCCACGACGGCGATGATGAGCAAGAGCCTCGGGATGGCGAGCGCGGCATCCACGAGGCGCATGAGCACGGCGTCCACCGCGCCGCCGAGATATCCGGCGATCACCCCGACCAGGATGCCGAAGCTGATGGACAGTGCCACGGCCGCGAACGCGATCGACAGCGAGACCCGCGCGCCGAACAGCACGCGCGAGAGCACGTCGCGACTGAACGGATCGGTGCCGAACGGGTGCGCGAGCGACGGTGCGAGGCTGCGGAGTCGCACGATGTCGAGCTGCGCCGCGGGGTCGTACGGGGTGAGCAGCGGCGCGAAGATGGCAGCGAGCACGACGAGCGTGAGCACCACGAGCGCCGCGCGCGAGCGCACGTCACGCAGCGTGCGGGCGAGCAGCAGGGCGCCGAACGATTGTCCCCGAGCCGCCCCGGGCATCAGCTCAGCCGGATGCGCGGGTCCACGATGGCGACGGCGAGGTCGGCGAGCAGGGCACCGACCACGACGAGCACGCTGATCGCCAGCACGCCGGCGGTGACGAGCGGATAGTCGCGCGCCCCGATGGCGTTCACGGTCGCGAGCCCCATCCCGGGCCACGAGAACACCTTCTCGATGAACACCGCGCCGGCGGCGAGCGCGGGCAGCCAGAGACCGGCGAGCGTGATGGTGGGGAGCAGTGCGTTGCGCACGGCGTGCTGCCGCACGGCGGCGCGCCAGCTCAATCCCTTGGCGAGCGCCGTGCGCATCCAGTCGCTCGGCAGCACGTCGAGCAGCGCCGAGCGCTGGTAGCGCGCGATGGACGCCGCGGAGAGCAGCGTCAGCGTGAGCACGGGGAGCACGAGATGCTTCAGCCGGTCCGCGAAGCGCCCACCCAGCGACAGGTAATCGTGCATCACCGGGTCCACGATGCCGCCGGCCGGGAGGACCGGGAGCCAGTACGCGAATGCCAGCAGCGCGACCAGGGCGAGCCAGAAGTCGGGCACCGAGTAGAGCAGCAGCAGCACGCGGCCAAGCCAGCGGTCGCGCGCGCCGCCCGGACGCTCGGCCTGCATCACTCCCACGGCGATGCCGATGAGGAAGCTGAGCGCGAGCGAGAGGCCGGCCAGCAGCATCGTGCGCGGCAGCGCGTCCATGAGCACGTCCCGCACCGGGCGACGGTACGAGAACGACCAGCCGAGCTCACCGCGTGCGGCGTTGGCGAGCCAGCGCACGTACTGCTCGCCGAGCGGCCGGTCGAGGCCGAAGCTCTGCCGCCACTGCTGGCGGACGGCCTCGGTGACGCCGGGGCGGTCGAGGGCGGCGGCGATGGGATCGCCGGGCGCAAGGTGCACCAGCACGAAGGTGAGCGTCGTGACCATGACCACGACGCCCACCGCCTGCAGCAGCCGACCGGCGAGGTACCTCCGCACCGGTCAGGGGAGGGGACGCAGGCCGATCCTGTCGCGCGCGATCCGCTGATCCGCCGGAATCGACCAATCGGCCATGTGCGCCCAGTACTCGTCGGCGCGCATGGGCTGCGTCCTGATGCGGCGCGCGAGGCCCATGACGGTCGGCGGCTGGTACAGCCAGACCGCCGGCGCATCCTCGATGATCGTCTCGAACGCGCGGCGGGCGTACGCACGCGCGCGCGCGGGATCGAAGGCGGTGTTCGCGCTGTCGAGGAGGGCGTCAACGACAGGGTTGGAGTATGCGGCGAAGTTCGAGCCGTCCTTGGCGATCCCCGCGGTGGACCAGGTCTGCTTGAACCCGGACACGCTCGGGTCGGTGCCGAAGAGCGTGAGCTCGGAGTCGAACGCGTGGGTGTTCTGCCTGGCCACGTACGTCGAGAAGTCGGTCTCCTCGAGCCGCACCTCAGCCCCCACCTTGCGCAGCGCCGCCTGGAGCAGCACGGCATACTGGTGGCGGGTGGCGCTCGAGACGGGGCTGGAGATGCCGAACGCGAGGCGTCGGCCATTCTTCACGCGGATGCCGTCGGGGCCGGCGAGCCAGCCGGCGGAGTCGAGCAGCGCGCGGGCGGCCACGGTGTCGTAGGGAATCTGCGGGAGCGTGGTGTCGGCGACGGCCATGCCGCTCGGGAAGGGCCCGTGGAGCGGCATGCCGAGCGTGTCGAAGGCGTTGCGCGCCATCGCGGCGCGATCGACCGCCATGGTGAGGGCGCGCCGCACGGCGCGCTCGCTGAAGATCGGATGCGGACGCGTCGGCTGCTTCGGGTCCACGAGGTTGAAGGCGAGCGTGGCGTACTGCAGGTTCGGGTATCGCACGGCGTGGCGCACCGTGTCACCGGCGATCTTCGCGATGTTCTCCGGGCGGAGCTGGTCGAAGATGTCGGCGTCGCCGGCGAAGAAGCGCGTGACGGCCGAGTTGAAGTCGGGCGAGAAGGCGAAGACCACGCGGTCGAGCTTCGCGCGGCCCCGGTAGTTGGCCGTATCGGCGACGAGCTCGAGGCGCTGGCCCGGCTCCCACCGCGCGAGCCGGAAGCGACCGGACCCGATCCCCTTGCGCGCGACGTCGGCCGTCTTGAGCTGTGCCGCCGGCGTATTGCCCAGCACGTGCTCCGGCATGATGACCACCTGGTACACCATGTCGTAGAACTCCTCGGGGGTGTGGTGCTTGAACCAGGCGACGGCGGTCAGCGAGTCCCTGACGGAGACGCTGTCGATGTTCGCGACGTACACGGCGGCGGGAGAGCCGAAGGCCGGATCCTTGATCAGGTTCAGGCTGTAGCGCACGTCGCTGGCGCGCACGGGCTGCCCGTCGTGCCACTTCGCCCTGGGGTTCAGGTGGAAGGTGATGGACGTCGAATCCGGCGCCCACTCCCACCGCTCGGCCAGGCGGGGGGTGAACCCCTCGTCGCCGATGGTGTTGAGGTCGTCGCCGATCTCGGCCAGGCGGTCGTAGAGCAGGTCGGTCACCTGGCGGTCCGTCATGGAGACCACGAGCCCGGGCAGCAGGGTGCCCACCTCCCCGGCGAGGCTGATCACGACCGTGCCACCGACTTCTCCAGTGGCGGTGGCGGCGGGCTCGGAGCCCTGGCAGGCCGACAGGACGAAGGCGGCGAGGGCGAGCGGTAGCCGGCGGAGGCGTGGGCGCGGCGGGCAGGCGGGCTGGTTCATGACGAGGACAGGGCAGGGGTGGCGCGGCACGAGTCGCTCCGTGAGGACGCCGCCGACGGCGGGCGGGTCACGCGGAGGGAGGGTCGCTATCTTCATGGAGGCGCGCGATCGACTGCGTCGCCGGAAGATAGCGCGGTGGGCCTCCGCCCACCGCTCCGACCGCGAAACCTGCCAGCGCCGCCGGGCGCTCGAGACACATGACGACGACGATCCGCACCACGCCTGACACCGGCTACGACAGCTTCGTGCCGAGGCACGTGGGCCCCAGTGAGGGCGAGATTCAGGAGATGCTCGAGCTCGTGGGCTACGGCAGCCTCGACGAGCTGATCGACGCGACGATCCCGCGCGGCATCCGCATGAGCCGGCCGCTGGACATCCACGGCGGCTGGAGTGAGCACGACGCGCTCGCCAACATGCGGCGGATCGCCAGCCGCAACCGCATCTGTCGATCCTTCCTCGGCTACGGCTACGCCGACACCTTCACGCCGCCGGTGATCCAGCGGAACATCCTCGAGAACCCGGGCTGGTACACGGCGTACACGCCGTACCAGGCGGAGATCGCGCAGGGGCGGCTGGAAGCGCTGTTGAACTTCCAGACGATGGTCATCGACCTCACCGGGCTGGAGATTGCCAACGCCTCGCTGCTCGACGAGGGCACGGCAGCGGCGGAGGCGATGTTCATGGCGTCGCAGGCCCGCGGCACGGATGGGAAGAACACCTTCTTCGTCGACGCGCAGTGCCACCCGCAGACGATCGACGTCGTGAAGACGCGCGCGCACGCTCGCGGGATCGAGATCGTCGTCGGCGACGCGATGACGGCGAGCTTCGGGCAGGAGATCTTCGGCGCGCTGGTGCAGTATCCCACCACCGAGGGCGCAGTCCTGGATTACCGCCAGGTCGCGGACCGCGTGCATTCCGCGGGCGGCCTGATGGTCGTCGCGGCGGACCTCATGAGCCTCGTGCTGCTGGCGCCGCCGGCCGAGTGGGGCGCCGACGTCTGCGTCGGCAACTCGCAGCGCTTCGGCGTGCCCCTCGGCTACGGTGGGCCGCACGCCGCGTTCTTCGCCACGAAGGACGAGTTCAAGCGCATGATCCCGGGGCGCATCATCGGCGTGAGCCGCGATGCGAGCGGGCGGCCGGCGCTGCGCATGGCGCTGCAGACGCGCGAGCAGCACATCCGCCGCGAGAAGGCGACGAGCAACGTGTGCACGGCGCAGGTGCTGCTGGCGGTGATCGCCGGCATGTACGCCGTGTGGCACGGGCCGCAGGGGCTGTCGGCGATCGCGCGGCGCATCCATCGCCACGCCGCGGTCCTCGCCTCCGGCCTGGAGCAGCTCGGCCACACCCTGTCCCACGACGTCTGGTTCGACACGCTGTGCGTGGAGCTCGGCGAGGGCACGGCGGCGCAGGTGATCGCCGAGGCCGTCGCGCGCGGGATCAACCTGCGCCGCGCCGGCGACACGCGCGTCATCGTGGCGCTCGACGAGACCGTGACCGACGACGATGTGCAGGCGCTGCTGTCCATCTTTGCCGGCGGCCGTCCGGCGCCGGAGACGGGCGGCCTCGCCGCCGAGGTGGACGACCGCTTCGACGAGCGCTTCGCGCGCACGAGCGGGTTCCTCACGCACCCCGTGTTCAACACGCACCACTCCGAGACGGAGATGCTGCGCTACATGCGCACGCTCGAGTCGCGCGACCTCTCCCTCACGCACTCGATGATCCCGCTCGGCAGCTGCACGATGAAGCTCAACGCCACGGCGGAGATGATCCCCATCACGTGGCCCGAGTTCGGGAAGATCCATCCCTTCGCGCCGGTGGAGCAGGCGCAGGGCTACCAGGAGCTGTTCCGGAACCTCGAGGCGGCGCTGGCGGAGATCACCGGCTTCGCGGCGGTGTCACTGCAGCCGAACGCCGGCTCGCAGGGGGAGTACGCCGGGCTGCTCACGATCGCGGCGTACCACCAGTCGCGCGGCGACGGGCACCGGACGGTCTGCCTCATCCCGCAGAGTGCGCACGGCACCAACCCGGCCAGCGCGGCGATGGCCGGCATGGCCGTCGTCGTCACGAAGACCGACGCGAACGGGAACATCGACGTCGCCGACCTGAAGGCGAAGGCGGAGGCGAACCGGGACAAGCTCGCGGCGCTGATGGTGACGTATCCCAGCACGCACGGCGTGTTCGAGGAGAGCATCCGCGAGATCTGCGACATCGTGCACGCCAATGGCGGGCAGGTCTACATGGACGGCGCGAACATGAACGCCATGGTCGGCCTCTGCCGTCCCGGTGACATCGGCGCCGACGTGTGTCACCTCAACCTGCACAAGACGTTCTGCATCCCGCATGGCGGGGGCGGCCCGGGCATGGGGCCGATCGGCGTGGCGAAGCAGCTCGCGCCCTTCCTGCCGGGGAATCCGGTCGTGCCGACGGGCGGTGCGGAAGCGACGGGTGCCGTGAGCGCGGCGCCGTGGGGCAGCGCGAGCATCCTGCCGATCTCGATGATGTACATCGACATGATGGGCGGCGAGGGGCTGGCCTTCGCGACCAAGGTGGCGATCCTGAACGCGAACTACATCGCGGCCCGGCTGGACGCGTACTATCCGGTCCTGTACAAGGGGGCGAACGGCCGTGTGGCGCACGAGTGCATCGTGGATCCGCGCGGGCTCAAGGCGAGCGCCGGCGTGGAGGTGGAGGACATCACCAAGCGGCTCATGGACTACGGCTTCCATGCGCCCACGGTGAGCTTCCCGGTGGCCGGCACGCTGATGATCGAGCCGACGGAGAGCGAGCCGAAGGCAGAGCTGGACCGCTTCTGCGACGCGCTGATCGCGATCCGCGAGGAAGTGGGCGCGATCGAGTCGGGCGTCGCCGACCGCGTGGACAACCTCCTCAAGCACGCGCCGCACACCATGCGTGCCGTGGTGAGCGACACGTGGACGCATCCGTACGGCCGCGAGGAAGCGGCGTTCCCGGCGCCCTGGACGCGGGAGCGGAAGTTCTGGCCGACGGTGGCGCGGATCGAGAGCGCGTACGGGGACCGGCACCTGGTGTGCTCGTGCCTGCCGACGGACGCGTATGCGGAGGACAACGTCTGACCTGCTCACCGCTTCGCGGTTCGCTCGTCTGACTCGCTCGCCGGCGGCTCTGCCGCCGGCTGCTCGTCGGACTCATTCGCGGCGCTTTGCGCCGCTCTTCGTCGGACCGTAACTGCAAACTGCGAAGGGCACACCGAACCAGCTTCGGTGTGCCCTTTGACCGTCAGACGAGCAGGGCGGCGCAGCCGCCCGAGCGTGTCAGACCGTCAGACGAGCGCGGCGCAGCCGCGCGGGTCCGACCCTATCCCAGCTTCTTCTCGTACGCCGCCGCATCGAGCAGCCCGGCCTTCTCGCCCTCGTTCGCGAGCCGGAGCTTGATCATCCATCCGTCGCCGTACGGGTCGCTGTTCACGAGCGCAGGCTCGCCGTCGAGGCGGCCGTTCACCTCGAGGACTTCGCCGCCGACGGGGGCGAACAGCTCGGACACCGCCTTCACCGCCTCGATGGTGCCGAAGACATCGTGCCGGTTGAACTTCGCGCCGACCTTGGGCAGCTCGACGAAGACGATGTCGCCGAGCTCACCCTGTGCATAGTCGGTCACCCCGATATAGACGACACCCGGCTCGCCGGCCGGCTTGAGGTACTCGTGGTCCTCGGTATACAGGAGGTCCTTCGGGATGTCGGACACGGCGCGCTCCAGCGGATGAGGGTTCAGGTGAGCGCAGTCTATCGGCCCCACACACGCAGTTCAAGCGTGGAACGCGTCAGTGGACGCTCGCCGTCACCGCGGACTCGGCCGCCTGGTGGAGCGCCGCCCAGACCTCCGCGACCTGCCGGTCGAGTGCCGCGAGGGTGTCGTCGTTGTCGATCACGAAATCGGCGCGGGCCCGCTTCAGCTCGGCCGGCATCTGCGCCACGATCATGGCCATTGCCTCCGTCTCGCGCAGGCCGCGCTCACGCACGAGCCGCTCCAGCCGCACCGGGCGCGGCGCGTCCACCAGCACGATGCGATCGAACTTGCCCGTCATCTTCTTCTCGAACAGGAGCGGGATGTCGCAGACGACGATCCGGTCGCCGCGCTGGCGCGCCTGCTCCACGAGCGCCACGCGCATCCGTTCCACGGCCGGGTGGACGATCCGGTTCAGCTGCTCGAGCTGCGCGGCATCGCTGAACACGATGCGCCGCAGCGCTCCGCGGTCGATGCCGCCATCCGCCCCGAGGATCGACGTCCCCCACCGCTCGACGATGGCGCGGAACGCGGGCGTGCCGGTTTCCACCGCACGGCGCGACAGCACGTCGGCATCGATGATCGTCGCGCCGCGCTCGCTCAGGAGCTGCGCGACGGTCGACTTGCCGCTGCCGATGTTGCCGGTGAGGCCGACGAGGAGCACGGGTAGGGTTCCGGTGGCTGGACGCGAGCCAAGGTAGGGGGAGGCTGGCCGAAAGAGCAAGGAAAAAACAACTGAAGTACGACGTACTTCGTACGGCGTATCAGGAGCTGCCGTCAGGCCCCTCCAATGTCCCGTAACGCTCCCGCACGACACAGTGTGCCGCCGGGGCATGTCGGTGCATTGGAGGCGTCGGATGTCGGTCCAGCTACGGGCTACCGGGTACGCGGTACTTCAGTTGCAGCGGACCATCAAAGCAGCCGCCCCTGCCCCTCGTCCTTCCTCGGCACCGCGTGGCAGCTCCGGCAGCGCGCCTCGTAGCTCTCGTTGCCACCGACCATGATCGTCGGTGAGTCGTAGCGCGCGGGCCGGCCGTCGATGAGCCGCTGGTTGCGGCTCGCCGCGTTTCCGCACACCACGCAGATCGCGTGGAGCTTGTCCACCAGCTCGGCCACTGCCAGCAGCTGGGGCATCGGGCCGAACGGCTCGCCGCGGAAATCGGTGTCCGTGCCGGCGAGGATCACGCGCCGCCCACTCGCCGCGAGCGCAGTGGCCAGCTCCACGATGCCCGGCGGGAGAAACTGTGCCTCGTCGATCGCCACCACCTGCGTGTCCGGCCGCACCTCGCGCGCGATCTGCTCCGGGGAGTCCACCGGCACCGCCTCCACCGTGCGTCCGTCGTGGCTCGAGACGTGGTACAGCCCCGCATACCGCTCGTCCAGGTGTGACTTGAACACCTGGACCTTCTTGCGCGCGATCAGCGCGCGGCGCACGCGGCGGATGAGCTCTTCGCTCTTGCCGCTGAACATGACGCCGCACACGACCTCGATCCACCCGCCTTCGCCGGCGGGGTACATGTCCCCGATCATGCGTCGTCGCGGCGTGGACGAGGTGGGCGACCGGCAGCGCCGCCGCGGTCGAACTTGCGCGGCGGCTTGTCGAACGAGCGTGCCGGCCGATCGGGCCGATCGCCGCGCGGGGCACCGCGCGGTGGACCGCTGCGCACCGGCCGGTCACCACGGGGCGCGCCACCGCGCGGGCCGGCGCCTCGTGGCCCGGCGTCGCGCATCGGACGCCCTTCGCGTGCGTCGCGCGGAGCGTCCACCCGCGCCTGCACGCGACGGCCGCGCACCACGCTGCCGGTGAGCTTGTCGGCCACCAGCGCCGCCACGGACGCCGCCACCTCCACCAGCGAGTGCGTGTCCCGAACCTCCACCTTGCCCACCTGCGAGCCCGGAATGCCCGCCTCGGTGGTGATCGCGTTCACGATCTCCTGGGTGCGGACGCCGTCCTTCTCCCCCAGGTTCACGAACAGCCGCTGCATCGGTTGCGTGCCTGCCGCGGCCGTGGCCCGAGCCGGCCGCTGCTGCTCCAGCAGGCGGAGGGCAGCCGCCGCGACCTCGATCGCGTCGTAGTCGCTCAGCAGCGGCTCCAGCGCCAGCACTTCGCGGCGCAGGTCGCCCGAGGTGAGCACGTCGCGCAGTGACGCGCGCAGGGCGGCCTCGCGGCCGCGCGCCCGTTCCGCCGCATCGAGCAGCGTGATCGGCGCAACGGCGCCTCCCCCCAGCAGCGCGCGCAGGCTGGCCACCTGCGACGGCAGCGCGAGCGCATGGATCGGCCGCGGCGTCGCGCCCACCAGGCGGCGTAGCTCCTCGCGCGATCCCGGCAGCTCGGCGAGCACGAGTGGGTCGGAGGAGTCGCCGGACGCTTCGCCTGTCACGCGAACCGCATCCGCCGGATAGCCGAGCGAACGAACGATCGCGGCTGCATGCTCGCGAACCAATGCGTGGCGCGCATAGATCACCGCGCGCGGCATGTCCAGCGCATCCAGCAGGCGACGCAGGGTGACGAGACGCGACGCGTCGGTCACCGCCACGTAATCGGCCGACAGTGGAGCGACGTCCGCCGCGGCCGCCGACTCCACGACGCGGCGCGCGCGGCGCGCATAGCGCTCCACCAGCGCCTCGAGCTCCGGCGTGGTCTCCGTGGCGAGCACGACGCGAGCGCCCTCCTTGGGGAGCTCGCTGAGCAGGTTTTCAAGCGGCTGCGCGTCCGGGGTGCCGAGAATGGTGTCCAGCCAGGCGAACACCACGCCGCGCACGCTCTCCGGCTTGAGCGCGGAGCCCTGGAGGAGCGCCACCAGTTCGGCAGGGGCGCCGGTGATCACCTGGGACGGGAACTGGCGGAGCAGTCGCGCCGCGCGCGGACTCGCCGTGGCGGCGACCACCCGTACGTCGCGGTTCCCCGACACGCGGACGATGGCCGCGGCTGCCATCGCCGCATTCTCCGCGTCCGCCGTGATCACGAGCAGCTGCGGCTCGGCGCGGGCCGTGTCGATCCGGTCCAGCAGCGTGGCGAGCACGGGCTCGGCGGCAGCCCAATCCCACGGCATCACGTGCACGGCGTTCTGGCCGCGGCTCACGCCAGCCGGCTCCTTTGCTTCACTCTCCACGGCGATCCCCCACTCCGGTCAGGGCCAGTTGTCAACGAATAGGGAAGGTAGTGGGGGAGGGTGGCGGGCTGAAGGTCGGGAGGTCGGGAATGGTCTGATGGCTGATGGTCCATGGTCGGTGGTCTATGGTCGATGGTCCGTGAGCCTCCCGACCATCCGACCATCCGACCTTCCGACCATCCCCCTTCCGCCCCTCCCCGCGCCAGAACGACGATGCATCTCGCCCCAAAGGCGCTATGTTCGTCTCTCCACTCGCGGAGCTGACCCATGACCATCGCCGTCGAGCTGCAGCCCGTCACCGAAGCGCCACCAGCGGTACACTATCGCTGGGATGCCGACACGGACATCTTCACCGCCACGCTCGCTGCCCGCGGTGCCGCCGGCGAGCTGTCGGCCTCCGTCGAGATCGAAGGGTCGGATGGATCGTGGCTGGTGCTCGACCTCCGCGGCGGCCGCATCGTCGGCATCGAGGTGGCGCTCTGGCCGGACGTTCACCGCAACTCGGCCCTCGCCGCGCCCGCCGCCCCCGAGATCGCCAGCGTCCTGATTCCCCTCCGCCCCGGTTCGGGCGCCGCCCCCACGACCCTCGAAGTGGAAGCGCCCATGCGCGCCGAAGCGGATGACGCGGAGCGCGTGGTCTATTTTCGAATCGGGGACCGGCGCGAGGCGCGCTCCATCCGCCTCGGCAGCGACCTGCTGGTCGACGTGGACCGGCAGGATCGCCTCGCCGGTCTCTGGCTCCTGAACGTGCCTCCTTTTCCCGTGCCTACGCCGCCGTGATCACCACCATCGTCCTCATTCGCGCCGAGCCGTCGTCCGTTCCCACCACGGCCCAGTACCTCGCCGACATCGAGGGAGTCACCGAGGTCTACTCGGTGAGCGGCGACTGGGATCTCGTCGCCATCGTGCGCGTGGCCGAGTACGACCAGATCGCCCGCGTGGTGACGGAAGCATTCCCGAAGGTGCCGGGGCTGCAGCGTACCCAGACCCTCACCGCCTTCCGCGCCTACTCGAAGAAGGACCTCCAGCAGGCGTGGGATATCGGCGTCGAGTGAGCGGCCGGTCAGTTCACGCCGGGGAGGCCGCCGAGGTGTAGTGGCGACTCGTGCCGCGGTGCGTCGGCGCACCAGACGCCCGCGCCGCGAGCCAGCTCGTGCCAGCGGCCGTTGATGAACTTGAGCACGATCGGATAGCTGTCCGTCCCCGACTGCCATCCCTCCAGCACCACCTCGTCCACGCCGTCGCCGGTGAGGTCCAGATGATCCACGAGGCGGCGGAACTCGGGTGTCGAGTCCCTCGGGGCGTGGTAGAAGCTCACGGTGTACCCCGTTGCCGCGGAGTCGCCGAGGGCGAACACCTGCCGGGGCCTCAGCCCGAACGCCGAGGGCTTTTCCAGGAAGCTCGCCAGCAGGGTCGGCATGCCGGACGCGCCCGTGTACATGGCCCTGACGCTGAGGTCCATCTCCGCCCGCGCCGCCGGCAGCAGTGCAGCCTTCTCCGCCACGCGCTCGGCGAAGGCCCGTGCGCTGTCCTGATCGGCTTCGCCGAGTACCGGACGAGTGACCGGAGGTACGGAGTCGCTCGTGCCGATCAGGTCCAGCGTGGTCATCGCCTCCGGCACCGAATCCAGCTTGACCGCCGCCATTGGCCGCGGCGCCCGACAGCCGGGAAGCCGGTAGAGGGGAGTGCCGTCGGTCCACATGCCACGCTGCACCACGGCGACCGTCATCGGACGCCCGTCGTGATAGACGGTCATCCGTGCCCCCGGCTTGAAGTAGAGCTTGTCGAAGGTGCGCCAACCCATGGCGTCGAGGGTGATGGGCGCGATCCGGCCATGACCCATGATCGCCACCGGCAGGAGCCGGGGGTCGGTGGGATCGCCGAACAGCTGGAAGAGCACCGTCGGCTTGCCGGCCAGGCTCGTCTGCGGGCGCGATGGCGCCTCGACCGCCTCGCCTTGTGCTCGCTTGTCACAGGCGACCGCGGCGGTTAGCATGCTCGCGACGGTCATTCCCCCGAAGATCGCCCGTAGCCCGCGTCCCGTGCGAGGGCGGGAGGTGGAGGGGGTGATGCTGCTGGTGCGTGCGCGGCGGAGAGTGTGGTGCATACGAGTCAGATGGACAGCCCTGCTTTGAACGTCCGCGCGGTCCAGCGCCAGCTGGCCACCCTGCTGCCCGAGGCGCGGCCGGCGGCGATGGGCGAGAGCACGCTCGAGATCGCTGGCCAGGGTAACGACGCCCCGCGGCTCATCAGCGCAACCGTGCTCGAAGGCGGCCCCCTCCGCGCCAGGCGCGTCTTCGACCCACCCACGGTCGGATTTCGTGCCTTTCTCGACGGCACCCAGCGGAGTGAGCTGGTGGGCTACCTTGCCGCCGGCATCCCCCTGATCCTCGGCCGCGTGGCGGCCGTGGTGCGCGAGCGACGCCACCGCCGGATGCACACCTGGCATCGCCCGCTCGTGGAGACGCGGCTCTATTGTGCGCGACGGCTCGTGTCGCCTGGCACGTGGGAGACGCTCAGCGTCACCTACGGCGCGCGGCTGGTGGACCTCACCGACGATGCGGCCGAGCTGGCGCCGCATCCCTTTGCACTGCGCGACGCCGCGGTGCATCGCGTGCAGGCGCATCGCGAGGAGCTCGAGCAGCAGCTCGCCGAACGCTGGTGCAACATGGAGCACGACCCGCTGTTCATCGACGGCGGCATCAGCGGAAGCGAGAAAGTGGCGGTTTCATCGTGCACCGTCGGCGTGGTGAAGAGCCACCGCACGCTGTACGCGGAGGGAGAGGCGCTCGCCGCCATCCTGGCCCTCGGCCCGCGGGAGCGCTCGAGCGTCTTCCGCATCACGTCGCCGCGGCGCACCACGGTGGCGAGCTGGTACCTGCGCCTGCGCGACCCGCGCGGCCACGACCCCATGTGGGGGCTCGTGCGCGTCGAGACCGCGTATCCGCCGCCGGAGGACTTCGACCGCATCGGCGCCCGCGCCGACGAGGTATCGCGCTGGATCCTCGCCGAGACCTCCCCCCTCGCCCTCCCTGATGCCCGCTGGGACAAGATGGTGTACGGGGTACGGGACTGCGAGGAGTACCTGCGGGCGATAAACTGACCGTGAGACGTGAAGCGTGAATCGCAATTGCGGTCACGTCTCACGCTTCACGTCTCACGATTCACGAGCAGTCGGAGGAAGGATGTCTTCTCTCTTGGGCCGGGTGGTCGCCACGGAGCGCCGCCCGAACACGCCGCACGAATTCCATTTCTGGACCGCGCTCGACTCGCCGGTGGGCATCGGCACCATCGTGCGCGTGGACGGGCGCGACCCGGTGAATGGCGTGCTGCCGCAGGTGTACGGCATCGTCACCGAAGGCTTCAGCTGGACCGACCTCGCCTCGCCGCTGCACGACGTGATGGGCCTCGATGGGTCGCCGGATGGCGAGCGCCTCCAGCCGACCGACCGTGCGGAGATCCGGCTGTACACCGCCGCCGTGCTCCGTCACGTCCCGGAGGAGCCCCTGCAGCCGGTGCCGATGGGCGCCGTGTTCCTGGCCGACGAAGCCGACGTCGCCATCGCGCTGCGCATGGACGGCTACCTGAAGGAGGGTGCGCGCACCGGCATCCCGATCGGTGTGTATCGGGCCGGCGGCACCGATGCACCCATCTTCCTGGATGCGGACTTCCTCATCGGCCCCGAGGCGGCGCACCTCAACATCAGCGGTGTCTCCGGCCTCGCCACCAAGACGAGCGCGGTCGAGTGGCTGCTGCAGTCCATCTTCACGCACTTCCCGGCGCAGAAGGGGAGCGTGGCCGCCGTCTGCTTCAACGTGAAGGGGCCCGACCTCTGCTACCTCGACCAGCCCGGTGACCTCGATGCCGCGGACCGCGCCCTCTACGAGAAGTGCGGCGTTCCCGCCGCGCCGTTCGAGCAGGTGCAGTACTACGCGCCGTACAAGTCGGACGGCGTGTCGCTCAACACGCTGCGCAGCAACGAGGCGCTGCTCGACAACGTCACGCCCCTCACCTGGGGGCTGCGTGAGGTGCTGCAGTACGCCGAGGTGCTGCTCAACAAGGACGACGTGGATGCGAAGGCGGACGCGCTGATCGACTTCATCAAGGAGAACGTCCTCGACAAGCGGTTCAGCGACCCGATGCTCGAGCGCGTGCACAGCGTCACGTCGTTCGCCGACCTCGATGTGTGGTTCCGCGACGTGCTGCGCGGCATCGAGAAGAAGGACGACCAGAGCTGGCGGACCCACCACGTGGCCACCATCCGCAAGGTGCGCAACCGGCTGTCCAACATCTCCCTCCGCTGCAAGGGCCTCGTCGCCGACGACGGCGCCACGAGCGACCTCCCCTTCGGCAACTTCGAGGACCGGACGGTGTATGTGATCGACGTCGCCGGCCTCGAGGAGGACGCGCAGGACCTGATCTTCGCCCGCGTGGTGACGAAGCTGCGCGAGCACCTCGAGAAGCGCGACCTGGGCGTGCAGCACGTCGTGGTGTTCGTGGACGAGCTGAACAAGTACGCCCCGGGTGACGGGCCGGAGACCTACGTTCGCAAGATGCTGCTCGACATCGCCGAGCGCGGGCGCTACCTGGGGCTCGTGCTCTTCGCCGCGCAGCAGTTCCGCTCGCAGGTGCACCGGCGGGTCGTCGGCAACTCGGGCACGGCGCTGTACGGGCGCATGGACGGCGACGAGCTGGCCACGCCTGGCTACGCCGTGCTCAGCCCGGCGATCAAGACCAAGCTCGCCACGCTGGAGAAGGGACAACTGATGGTGCGACACCCGCACTTCACCCAACCGATCTTCGTTCGCTTCCCGCGCCCCGCCGTCATGCGCGGCCGCGACGGCGTGAGCCGGTATCCATCGGCGGCCTCCGTGCCATTGGAGACGGCGGTGCTCCGGACCCTGCGCACCCTCGATCCCACGCTCACCCTCGGCTGGCTCCAGGATACCGTGCAGCTGGCGAGCGACGAGGAGATCCTTCGCGCGCGCAATGCCATCGTTCGTGAGCGGCCGGAGGACGTGCGCCGCGCGTTCGCGTCGCATTTCCGCGCCGCCGTGGCGCCCAGGACCGCCACGCGCGCCGCTGCTCCCGCGCCCCTGCCTGCCGCACCGTCGGATGATCCGTACGGGTTCTAGGCTGCTCGCGCTCGGCGTGGCGCTGTCGGTGCTCGCGGCAACGGCCGACGCCCAGGCCGTCTCGCTGCGCATCCATCCCCGCGCCGGCGACACGCTTCATACGCGACTCGAGCAGCAGACGGAAGTGAGCAGCGCCGGTGAGGACGGCGATTCCCGTGGCAGGCCCCTCGCCACGTCGGTCGTCATCGACTCCCGCACCATCGTGCAGTCCTCGCTCGCCACGAGCACCGTCGTGCTCACCATCGTGGACTCGGCGGACATGCACACCAGCGACGTCCACGGCGCCGACCAGATCGCCGCGGCGGAGCGGATGCTGCGCGGCCAGCGGCTGCTGCTCCAGCTCGCGATGGATGGCTCGGTGGAAAATGCGCGCGACGCCGGCGGTCGTCCGGTCCCGCGGGACTTCGCCGACGCGATGGCGGCGATGCCAGCCGTGTTCCCGCGCTATCCGGTTCGCGTCGGCGACAGCTGGGCGCGCGAGATGCCACTTCCCTCCAGCGGGCCCCTCGGTGCGCGCGGCATGGGCTACGTCAGCGCGCGCTTCCGACTCGATTCCCTCGGGCGCGGGGGCCGGATCGCCTTCGTCTCCATGCGTGGTGACATCAAGCCCTCGAGCACCAGCGACGGCGTGCAGCTCACCGGTGCCATCCGGGGCACGATGCAGCTCGATCGCACCCGCGGCTGGATGACCGACTCGCAGGTCACCGTGCTCGTTCGCTCGTTCGTCACGCCGCCCGCCGGAACCGGCCGCGCGCCGATGCGCTTCATCACGCGCGTCACGCAACGGCTTCGCACGATGGACAAGCGCTGATCCAGCGCTAGGTTCCAGCAGGGCCGCGAGGGCTCAACTCTCGCGTGGACAACCGGTTAGCGCACTCACACCCCGCTCGCTCTGCGCCTCGTCCACCTCTCCGACCTCCACCTCGGCTACCGCCAGTATCAGCGGCTGACTCCGCGCGGCATCAACCAGCGCGAAGCGGACGTCGCGCAGTCGTTCACGCGCGCGCTGGACAAGGTGATCGAGCTCGCGCCGGACGTGGTGCTGATCGCGGGTGACGTGTTCCACCAGGTGCGGCCGACCAACACGGCCATCCTGCACGCCTATCTCCAGTTCGCGCGCCTGCGCGCCGCGCTGCCGCAGACCGAAGTCGTGATGGTGGCGGGGAACCACGACACGCCACGCGCCGCCGAGACCGGATGCATCCTGCGGCTCTTCGTTCCGCTTGGCGTGCACGTGGTGGACGCCGAACCGCGCGCGCTCGACTTCCCGGCGCTCGACCTCTCGGTGCTCGCGGTTGCCGATAACCAGCATCGCCGGCCGAAGCTGGTGCCGGCGGGAACACGCCGCCGCAACGTGCTGCTGCTGCACGGGGAAGTGGAGGGGATGCTCAGCCCCTACGCCGCCACCGGAGAGGCGACGTCGCAGGAGATCCCGCAGGCCGAGTTGAACGAAGGAGCGTGGGACTACATCGCACTCGGTCATTACCACGTCTACCGCCGCCTCGCGCCGAACCAGTTCTACAGCGGCTCGCTCGACTACACCTCCACGAACACGTGGGGAGAGCGCATCGAGGAAGGCATGGCCGGCGTGCCGGGGAAGGGGATCGTCGAGCACGATCTCGATACCGGCGCGCACACCTTTCACCCGCTCGCCCCCACGCGCGAGTTCGTGGACCTGCCGGCCGTCTCGGCGCGCGGGCTCACGACCGAGGAAGTGAACGAGCGCATTCGCGACACCGTGGACGCCTGTCCGGGCGGGATCGAGGACAAGGTGGTGCGGCTCGTCGTCCGCGACCTGCCCCGACACATCACGCGCCAGCTCGACCACAGGCAGCTGCGCGATTTCCGGCGTCGCGCGCTGCACTTCCACCTCGACACGCGCCGGCCGGAGATGATCCGCTCGGTCGGCCACGGCTCGCCGAGCCGGCGTCCGTCGCTCGCCGATTTCGTCCGCGACAAGCTGCGCGAGCGTGTCGTGTCCGGCGACGTGGATCGCGACGCGCTCGTGCAGCTCGGGCTCAAGTACCTGCGCGACGCCGAGGAGCGCGAGGCCGGCGCGACGCCGCCGCCCGCGAGCGTGGAGGGGTAGATGCGGCTCAACAGCCTCCGCCTCTGCAACTTCCGCCAGCACGCCGACACGTACATCACGTTCGAGGACGGGCTCACCGGAATCATCGGCGCGAACGGCTCCGGCAAGACCAC
>DASURL010000233.1:0-16567 GCA_036280075.1 Gemmatimonadaceae bacterium
AGGCGAGCGCAGCGAGCCCGGCGCCCGGACAGGCCCGCGTTCCACGCGGGCCGCCCCGACTAGCTATGATGTCTCAGTGCTTCCACGAACGCCGGCGCGAGCTCCTTCACCTGCCACCGCCGCAGCTCGGGCACCTCGGCCACCTCGGCCACCGTCGCCGGATTCTTCCGCGCTACCGCCTCGAGGCGATCGCGTGAGCAGAGCACGCCGGGATCCAGCTCGAGTCGCTTCGCGGCGGCATCGCGCGCCGTCTTGAGCGCGCTCACGCGCGCGTCGAACTCCGGGTCGCGCTCCCACCGCGGCGCCTTCGGGAACTTCGGCAGCTCGTTCTCCGGCACGGCGAGCCCGCGCTGCACCGCGTCGAGCAGCTCGCCCCCTCGCTGCTCGAGGATGCCGCGCGGCATTCCCTTGATCTTTCCCAGCGCGTCCTTCGTGCGCGGATGCACGCGCGCGATCTCCAGCAGCTGCTCGTTGCCGAGCACGCGGAAGGTGGCACGGTCCATCTGGTGCGCCACCCCGCTCCGCCACGGCACCAGCTCGCGCAGCACGGCCAGCTCGCGCCGCGACAGGTCGCGCGCGCCCTTGAGCTTCAGGAACGCCGTGCCCGGCTCCTCCTCTTCCCACCGCGTCCCCTCGAGCAGCCCGAACTCTTCGCGCGCCCACTCCATGCGACCCAGTCGCTCCAGCTCCGCCTTCAGCTTGTCCTTCAGCTCCAGCAGGTGCAGCGTGTCCTGCGAGGCGTAATCGAGCATGTCCGGCGTGAGCGGACGCATGGACCAGTCGGCCCGCTGGTGCTTCTTGTCCAGCTTGATGCCGAAGAAGCGCTCGAGCAGCGCCGCCAGCCCGAAGGCGCTGTAGCCGAGGAGCTGCGCCGCGATGCGCGTGTCGAAGATCTGGCGCACCTTCCAGCCGTAGTCCTGCTCCAGCAGCCGCAGGTCGTAGTCGGCGTCGTGGAACACCACCTCCACGTTCGGGTCCTCGAGCATCCGGCCCAGTGCCTCCGGCTTCCCGATCGGCAGCGGGTCTATGACGGCGTGCTTCGCGCGCGTGGAGAGCTGCAGCAGGTAGATCCGATCGACGTAGCGGTGGAAGCTCGCTCCCTCCGTGTCGAGCGCCAGCTCGCGACTCGATGCGATCTCCGCCATGAACCGCTCCACGGCGGGTGCGGTATCGAGATAGACGAACTTGTCGGCGCTCGCGCGGTCTGCCACTCTGGCTCCTCGGGTCTGGTGCACTGTTCGTGGGTCGGGCCCCGCGGTAATGTAGCGCCTCGCACCCTCGCGTCACGCGCTGCGGCACGGTACTGGCCTCAACGGCGCGCGACCAGCCCGATTCCTCGTGCCCGCCGCATGACCGACCCCACCCGCGACCCAGCACGCGACCTCCAACGTGGCCCGGCGGGCGACCCCGACGCCAATGCCACCCGCCCCGAACGCCGCGGCACGGTGCCGCCCCCTTCGGTGGGGCGTGGACGCGTGCGCCACGACCGCGCCGTCGGCTGGCGCAGCCGCGACATCGTGCGCACCGCGGCGCTCGTGCTGGCGATGTACCTGCTGGTGCGGCTCATCTGGTTCGCCAACGCCCTCTTCCTCACCGTCTTCCTCGGGGCGCTGTTCGCGATCGCCGTCTCCGCCGGCGTGGACCGCCTGCAGCGATTCCGCATTCCACGCGGGATCGGGGCGGCGCTCATCGTCCTCGCCTTCTTCGGGCTCCTCGCCGCCTTCGGCGCCTGGGTCACCCCGACGCTCCGTACCCAGGGTACCGAGCTCAGGCAGAAGCTGCCCGAGGCCATCGACCGGGTGGAGTCGTGGCTGAAGAAGGAGCAGGACGGGATGCTCGGCATCTTCCTCGGCAAGCCCGCCCCGACCCCGCCTGCCACGAACGTCGGTACGCCGGCCGCCAGTCCAGGCGCTTCCCCCACGGTGCCGTCGCCGGAAGTCCGGGCGGCGGTCGACTCCGCCTTCGCTGCCGCCGCACGCGACACCGCGTCGCACGGGGCGCCGCCGCTGCAGGGACGCATCCAGGAGCAGCTCGGTGGCGTCACGAAGTTCCTCTTCCCCTTCGCCAAGTCCACCCTCGCCGCCGTAGGCGGGCTCCTGCTCGTCGTCTTCCTCAGCATCTACTTCGCCACCGATCCCGAGCTCTATCGTCGCGGCATGCTCGCGCTGCTCCCCCCGCGACGCCGGCATCTCGCGTCGCGCGTGATGAGCCGGGTGGCGCACGTGCTGCGCAAGTGGCTCGTCACGCAGCTCATCGCCATGGCGGTCATCGGTGGCGTGAGCACCATCGCGCTGCTCATCCTGCGCGTGAAGGCGGCATTCGCGCTCGGCCTGCTCGCCGGCCTGTTCGAGTTCATCCCCACCGTGGGCCCGATCCTGAGCGCCGTTCCCGCCGTGGCGATGGGATTCCTCGATTCGCCCGAGAAGGCGCTGCTCATCGCCGTCGTCTACATCGGCATCCAGTTCCTCGAGAACCACATCCTCATCCCGCTGCTCATGAAGGGGGGGATGGACCTGCCGCCGGCGCTCACCGTGATCACGCAGGCGCTGCTGGCGCTCGTCTTCGGCTTCCTCGGCCTCATGGTCGCCGTGCCCCTGCTCGCCACCGTGATGGTGATCGTGCAGATGCTGTACGTGGACGAACGCGCCGACGCGCCGGCGAGGAGTGACGACGCCGACGACGGCCACGATCCCGATCTGGACGAGCCGTTGAGCGCTTCGGCGCCAGCGGCGGGCTAGCCGGTGCGCGCGCTGCTCGCGCGCTTTCCGCGCCTCGCCGAGTCGCTGCCGCGCGCCGGGTTGCCGCTGCGGGAGACGCCGGTCGAGGAGTGGCAGGTCGGCAGCGCGACGCTGCTCATCAAGCGCGACGACCTCGACGCGCCACTGCTCGGCGGCAACAAGGCACGGGCGCTCGAGCTGCTGCTCGCGAATGCGGACCCGCGGCGCGCCGTGCTCACCGTCGGCGCCACCGGCTCCACGCACGCGCTCGCCGTGGCGAGCCATGGCCGCGCGCTCGGCCTTCGCACGGAGGTCATCACCTGGCCGCAGGAGACGCACGCCGTCGCCGACGCGACCGCGGCGCGCATGCGCGAGCTGTCCCACCTCACGGCGGCGCGCTCGGTGGTGGGCGCGCTCCTTCGCGCGGCCTGGCGGCGCGCCGTGCATCGTGCGCACTGGATTCCTGCCGGTGGCAGCACGCCGCTCGGGGCGCTCGGCCACGTGGACGCCGGGCTCGAGCTGGCGCAGCAGCTCGCGCGCGAGGGGCGGGCGATGCCCGACCGGATCGTGCTGCCGCTCGGCAGCGGGGGCACCACGGCGGGGCTGCTCCTCGGGCTCGCCATCGCGGGGGCGCGCACGCAGGTCGTGGGTGTGCGGGTGGTGCCGCGTCTCGTCGCCAACCGCGGGCACGTGCTGCGCCTCGCGCGCCGCACGCGCGCCCTGCTCGCGTCGCTCAGCGGCGAGTCGCTCCCGCCGCTCGACACGACGCGGCTGGTGATCGAGCACCGCGCCTACGGTGGCGCGTATGGCCGCGAGACCGCCGACGCGCGACACGCCGCCGCGCTGCTGCGGGCGGCTGGCGGACCGCCGCTCGACGGCACGTACAGCGCGAAGGCGTTCGGCGTGGCGCTCGCGCGCGCGCAGCACGCGCCTGACGAGCGTGTGCTCTTCTGGCTAACCTTCGACGGCCGGTGGCTGGCTGCGCCGAGCGACCCCACGACTAGCCCAGGCACTCGATGACCGACGCGCTGCCGGAAGTGGTGTTCCACATCTACCCCGCCGACTGCGACATGCTGGGACACGTGAACCACGCGACGATGCTCGGCTTCCTCGAGCGCGCGCGGTGGGAGCTGCTCGAGCGGGAGGAAGTCGGCGGGGTGCGCGACTTCGCCCGCGTGCCGATCGTCTCCGTCGTGCGCCACGTGGACATCGACTACTACGCACAGTCGCTGCCCGGGGAGGACCTGGCCATTCGCAGCGGGCTGCTCGCCATCCGCAACACGAGCTACATCGTGAAGCAGGACGTGCGGAAGGTGCCCGACGGCACGCTCGTGGCGCGCGCGTCCATCGTGTTCGTCGCCGTGGACCGCGGCGGCAAGCCGGTCCGCGTGCCCGCCGAGTGGCACACGCTGCTGCCACACTGGCCGGAGGAGGCCGACGTCGGACGATGATCGCCCTCCTGCCCGGCAATCTCGAGATCGCGTACGAGGAGGCGGGGAGCGGCCCGCCGCTGCTGTTCATTCACGGCTGGCCGCACAACCGCACGCTCTGGTCCGGGCAGCTGAGCGGGTTGTCCACTCACGCGCGCTGCATCGCGCCCGACCTGCGCGGCTTCGGCGGCTCCACGGTGCACGGGCCGTATTCCATGAAGCAGTACGCCGACGACCTCGTCGCCCTGCTCGACTCACTCGGCATCGATCGCGCGATCGTGTGCGGCCTCTCCATGGGCGGCTACGTGGCGATGGCGATGCTGCGTCATCATCGCGAGCGGGTGCGCGCGCTGATCCTCACCAGCACGCGCGCCACCGCCGACACGCCCGAGGCGCGCGAGAAGCGGATGCGGCTGATCGACTTCGTGCGCGCGCAGGGCGTGGAGGCGCTCGCCGCACGCCAGCTCCGGGCCATGGTGGGCGCGACCACGTTCGACTCGCGCCCCGAGCTGCTCGAATCGCTGCGACGCCTCATGGCCGCCGCGCCGCTCGACGGCGTAGTGGGCGGGCTGCAGGCGATGGCGGAGCGCCCCGACTCCACCGAGCTGCTGTCGACGCTCGACCTGCCGGCGCTGGTCATCGGCGGCGCGGAGGACACCTTCACGCAGCCCGACGAGCTCGGACATCTCGCCGCCGGCATTCCCCGCGCGCGCCTGGAGCTCATCGCCACGGCCGGGCACGTGTGTGCGTTCGAGCGGCCGGCCGCGTTCGATCACCTCGTGGCCGAGTTCCTCGAGACGCTGGTACTGAGCTGAGCCTTCGCGGGTGCCGAGCCGAGCTCCTGCTGGCACGGGGCTGAGCTTTTGCGCGCGACGCGCTTGAGCATTCGGCGCGGCCCGGCGAGCTTTCGTGTTCGCACCCGTTCAACCCAGTCACCCCGCCGATGCCCCCCGCCTCCCCCTCCGACACGAATCGTTCTTCCGCGCCCGATGCCAGCATCTCCGAGGCGGAGCGCAGCCGGAGCGCGCAGATCGGGGCGGTGCTGTTCCGGCATCGCGGCTGGCTCCCGGTTCCCTTCCTGTTCATCCCGCTCATCCTGGCCGCCCGGATGGGGGTCTGGAACTGGGTCATCGGATTCGTGCTGATCGCGATCGGCGAGGCCATTCGCCTGGCCGGCGTGGCGGCGGCGGGCACGGTCACGCGGCGACGCTCACGCACCGTGCAGCGGCTCGTGACGTACGGAATCTTCGCCTGGATGCGGAATCCCCTCTACGTGGGGAACTTCCTCATCTGGATGGGCTTCACCGTGATCTCCGGCGTGCTCTGGTTCATCCCGGTCGCGATCGTGCTGTTCGCCATCGAATACACGCTGATCGTGCGCTACGAGGAAGGCGTGCTCGAGTCGATCTTCGGCGCCGAGTACCTGGCGTACAAGTCCCGCACGCCGCGCTGGATCCCGCGTCCGCCCGCGGTGCGGGAGAGCGGGGAGCACCACTGGGGAGAGGCATGGCGGTCGGAGGTGTCGACGTTCATGCAGTATGCGGTGCTGACAGTGGCGTTCGTGCTGAAGCAGCGGTACGGGTGGGGGGTCTGAGCCCCGTCCAACTACAACTGACGTACCGCGTACTTCGTACGTCGTAGCCGGACCGGGGGGACGCTTGGTCCAATGCAGCTCCGCGTCGCAGCGCAACGAGAGCGTGCGCCGCGGAGAGGTCAGCGGCGCATTGGAGAGGCCCTGCAGGTCGGTCCCGGTACGTTGTACGCAGTACGTCAGTGGCAGTTCAGCAGGTACCCGGAAAGCTCCTCGAACGACCTGGCCACGAACTCCCCCTCGCTCGGTCCGCCCTGCCGCACCACGTCCAGCCGGATGGCGCGAAAGCCTGCGGCCAGCGCGCCGCGCACGTCCGTGCGCTCGTTGTCGCCCACGTGGATGATCTCCTGCGGCTCGATGCCGAGCGCCGCCACCGCGGCGGCGAAGATCTCCGGGCGCGGCTTGGCGTGGCCGATGTCCATCGAATAGACCGTCGACGCGAAGAACTTCCGCGCCCCGTCCTTTTCCAGCAGGCGGTCCTGGGCGCGGCCGGAGGCGAAGCCCGTGTCGCTGATCACCGCCAGCGGCAGGCGACGGCTCAGTGACCGCAGCATCTGCCAGGCCCCGGGCAGCATCGCCGGCGGGAGCATGAGGAGGGCGTTGTCCACCGCGTCCACGGCGGCGGCCACGTGGCGGCAGTTCTCGCGTGGCGTCACGGCGGCGTGCTCGAGGATCCAGCGCAGCCGCTCCTGCGTGCTGTAGCCGCGGTGCTCCTCGCTCCACCAGCGATCCGCCTCGCGCCCCGACGCCTCGTACAGCGCGCGGATCTGCTCCTCGGGGAGCTCGCGTCCGTAGGCGCCGAGGAGGGCGCCCACCGCGGTGCGGCGCAGCGCCACCCGCTCGGGGTGCGCGCCTCCCTCGTACAGCGTATCCCAGTAGTCGAACGTGACGGCGCGAATCACGGCGCGCCTCTCGTCGTCGGTGCGCCCCTCAGCGGGTGGGGCGGCCGGGCGGGTTGTCGCTCTTGAAGACGTCGCGGTTGATCTGGATGTACTGCCGAAGGTTCGCCGGCACGTCTTCCTCGGGGAAGATCGCCGTCACCGGGCACTCCGGCTCGCACGCGCCGCAGTCGATGCACTCGTCGGGATGGATGTAGAGCTGGTCCGGTCCCTCGTAGATGCAATCCACCGGACAAACGTCGACGCACGCCTTGTCCTTGGTATTGATGCAGGCTTCGGTAATGACGTAGGGCATGTTCGCCTCGGGAAGTGCAACTGGGAACTGTTGGTGACCGGAAGATAATGCGCCGCGATGGAGCGACAACTTGGACGGTTCTTCGGTTCTTCGGCTCTTCGGTTTACGGCCGGCCTCGGGACGCCCGAGCTGACCGGTGCACGCCGTGAACCGAAAAACCGGGAAACCGACGAACCGGTTTCAGCTCCTCCACGGCGGCGGTGAACCCGGCTTCCGCTTCAGGTCCTTGTTCTCCCGGTACAGGGTGCACGTCCGGCCGATCGTCTGCACCACGTCGGCGCCGAGTCGCTCGGCGAGCTGGTGGGCTGCGTCCTTTGCCGAGACGTCGGTGGTCTTCGCCAGGGCGACCTTCACCAGCTCGCGCGTGCGCAGCGCGTCATCGATCGAGTCGAGCAGGGCGTCGGTGAGGCCCTGATGGCCCACGTGCACCGCTGGCGTCAGGTGGTGGGCGTCGGCGCGAAGCTCAGCGCGCTCCTTTGACGAGAGTGTCATGCGCGGCGTACTCGAGGAGGAAGAGCGGATACGGGTTGATCGGCTCACCGTCCCAGTACTTCCCGTCGGCCGGCATGCGCATGACCTGGAAGTGCAGGTGCGGCGTGTCCTTCGGCGCGTTCCCCGTGGTGCCGACGAAGCCGAGCGTGTCGCCACGCGCGATCGTCATCCCCTGCACGAGCCCCGGCTGGTACGCGTCGAGATGCGCATAGTAATACACGATCCGTTCCTGCGGGTCGGTCGCGTACACCGTGTTCCCGCCGAGCCGGTTCTCGCTGATGCGCAGGATCCGTCCGCTGTCCGCGGCCAGCACCGGCGTGCCGCGCGGTGCCAGGATGTCGAGCGCACGGTGCGTCCGTCCGCCGTCGCGCCCGGCGTCGAAGGTATCCTCGAGGTCCTTCACCGTCCGGCCAGCCACGGGAATCTCCATCCCGCGCGCCATCAGGTAGTCCACCGCCTCCGCTTCCCCCACCGCATTGCGGCCAGGCTTCGTGGGCGCCCCGGCGAGCACCACGGGCCTGGTCGCTGGCTCGGGCGCAGCGGCCACCGGAGCCGGATACGGCTGGATGAGGGTGCGCGTGCACGCCGTGGTGGACGCGAGCGCGAGGACGAGTGCGAAGGAGCGGCGCATGACATCCCCGGGACGAAGCCAAGTCGTTTCAGGTCACAGGGATGAGGCTGCCACTTTCCACTTCAACTGCTGACGTAGTTACCAGTGATCGGTCGGGGGTGCGCACGGCGCAGCTCAAAGTGAAAGCTGTCAGCTGTCAGCTCGACTCGTAGCGCCTCACTGACCCTCCGCTCGTCTCGCCAGGGCGGGAAAGGATCAAACCAACGGAACGGCAACGGCGTTCGCCACCTCGAGAGCGGCCTGGCGGGACGGGCGTCCCGAGGCACGCACCCGCCGTTCGCCGTTCCGCCCCACCGGTCCATTGTGACCCCGGCGCCGTGCACCCTCTCGGCGCCGGACGCTACAAGTGCAACAGTCAGCTTAAAGCTTTCACTTTGCGCTGCGCCGTGCGCACTCCCGACTCCCCGCTTATGACCGCCTACCCAGCCCGACCGATTTCATGAGGGCCGCGTACCGCTCGCTGCGTGCGATCCCGGCAAAGACCGACGACCCCGCCGACTCGGTGGAGAAGAACGGATCGCGGTTCCTCGCCGCGCGTTCCAGGCGGGTCAGCGCTTCGGCCGTGTCACCCAGCCCGAGCGCGATGCGGGCGAGGGCCACGTCAGTGCCCGGACCGGCGCGCATCTCCTCCACGCGCGCCTTCGTGCGCTGCGCCGCGTCCACGTTGCCCGTCACGCCGTACGCGTAGCCCAGCATGCCCAGCGCGGTGAACGACGTCGGGTCGATCCGCGCCGCCGCCTCGAGCGGGGCGATGGCCGCCGCCGGCTGACGCGCATAGATGCGCGTGGCGCCGAGCATGAACTGCGTCACGAGCAGCGTGGAGTCGTACGACACCGCGCGCTCCGCCGCCGCCACTGCTTCCGCGGTGCGCCCCGACAGGGCGAGGGCCATCGCCAGCGAGCCCACCACCACCGGCGACGCAGGCTCGATCTGCGCCGCGCGCTCCAGCGAGCGCGTCGCCTCCGGCAGGCGGCCCGTCACGATCAGCAGCTCGCCCAGCCCCTGGTGCGCCGGTGCGTACGACGGGTTGAGCGCGAGCGCACGACGGAAGTCCTCCTCCGCCTCCGTCCACCGCCAGCTCCTGGCGTGCAGCACGCCGCGCGACGACCACACCTCGGCGAGCGTGCTGTCGAGGGCGATGGCACGGTCGGCGTTGCGCAGCGCCGACGCCAGTGTCGCCTGCGGCGGCACGTTCGCGTAGAGCGGGAGCAATCCCTGCGCGTCGGCGAGCCCGCTGTACGCGCGCGCGAGCTTCGGGTCGCGCGCGATCGCCTGCTCGAAGTACGAGATGGCCAGCCGCAGCGGGCCGGCGCCGCGCTTCGCCAGCTGGAAGCGGCCGCGCAGGTAGAGGTCGTACGCCGTCGCTTCCGCCCACGACACCGAATCCGACGCGGATTCGTCGGCCGGCTGCTCGGCGGCGAGCGCTTCGGTGCCCATGGCGCCGCCCACCGCGCCGGTGATCACCCGCGCCAGCTCCTGCTGCACCGTGAGCAGGTCGGTGGCGTCGCGCTCGTACATGTCGCTCCAGCGCATCACGCCGTCGCTCACGTCCACGAGCCGTGCCGTCACGCGCAGGCGCTTGCCCTCGCGCTGGACCGTGCCCTCGAGCTGCTGCGCCACGTGCAGCGCCTGCCCGATGTCGTTCGGCGACTTCCCGCTCGCCAGCATCGCCGCCGCGCGCGACGGCGACACCACGCGCACGCCTGGCACGCGCGCCAGCGCCGAGGCGAGCTCGTTCGTGATCCCCGCGGCGAGGTAGGCATTGCTCGAGTCGCTCCCGATGCTCACCAGCGGCAGCACGACGATGGACGAGCCCGCAGGCACGCTCGCCGAGAGCGCGGGCGTCGCGGCCGGCTCGGGGTGGCGAAGCGCCATGCGCGCGCTTCCCACGCCACCGAGCACCACCACCGCGGCAGCAGCCACGCGCCAGTCGCGCAGCAGGAGCAGCGGGCCGGACCGGCGCCGCGGCACGGCCACCGGCCCGCTGATCATCGTCGGCTCGTCGAGCGCGACGAGCAGCTCGTGCGCGCTCTGCGGCCGCTCGTCCGGCTCGCGGGCGAGACAGCGCATCACGAGCGACGCCAGCGGCGCCGGCACGTCGGTGCGCCGCGTCTCCAGCGCCGGCGCGTCCTCCGTCATTCGCGCCGCGAGCAGCGCGCGTGGGGTGAGGCCGGCGAATGGCGGCTCGCCGGCGAGCATCTCGTACGCCGTCACGCCGAAGGCGTAGATGTCGGCGCGATGATCGATGTCGGGATCGGCCGCCGCCTGCTCGGGCGCCATGTACAGCGGCGTGCCGAGCGACGTGCCGGGATCGGTGAGCGTGAGCCCGTGGTCGCCGCCCGAGCGCCGCGCCGAGCTGAGGGCCTTGGCGACGCCGAAATCGGTGACGGCGGCCGCCCCCTGCGCGAGCAGCACGTTGTGCGGCTTGATATCGCGGTGCACCACGCCGCGCTCGTGCGCGTACACGAGGGCGCGGGCGACGTCCTTGAGGATGGAGACCGCCTCGCGAATCGGCAGCGCGCCCGTGCGGGCGATCCGCGCGCCGAGGCTTTCTCCCTCCACGAAGGGCATGACGAAGTACGGCAGCCCCCCCGCATCGCCCGCGTTCAGCACGCCGACGATGTGCGGATGCTGCAGCCCCGCCGAGAGGAGCACCTCGCGCTTGAACCGGTCCACCGACACCGACGCCGCGAGGTACTCGGGGAGGACCTTCACCGCGACGCGACGCTCGAGCCGCCGGTCCAGCGCCACGAACACGTGCGACATCCCGCCACCACCCAGCTCGCGCTCGATGGTGTAGGCGTCGCCGAGTGCGGCGGAAAGCTGGTCGGCCAGGGGAGAGGAGTACACGGGGGCGAAGCGCGTCAATTGTCTGACAGCCGAACCGGCGGAAAGGATGCGACATCCCTCCCTACGGGGCCAGACCGCCCCGCGTGTCAGCCGCCGAGCTCGCCCTGCAGCGGGAAGCCGTGCTGCTTCCGTCCCACGTTCGCCTCGTGCCTGGCGGTCGTCTTGTACAGCTCGAACCGACCGTCCACCGCCTGCGGCGCGCAGCGGGCGCGCAGCCGCTCCATCTCCAGCGTCCCCATCGGTCGGAAGCCGCGCGCCACCCCGACGTTCTGCCGCAGCACCCGCGCCGAGTCGATGCCGGTGACGGTGACCGCCACCGGGAGGCTCATCGAGTACCGCAGCGCGTCCTCCGCCTTCACGGCGCGCTTCTTCACCGCGTCGCCCTCGCCGCCGAAGGTCTTCATGCCGATCGGTGCCATCCCCTGGCGCAGCACCTCGGGAAGCACCTGCTGCTCGAAGCTGCGGAAGGTGGCGTCGAAGCAGTTGAGCGGCATCTGCACGCTGTCGAACGGGTAGCCGTGCGACAGCATCTGCAGGTGCAGCGCGGGGTCCTTGTGCCCGGTGAAGCCGACGAAGCGCACCAGCCCCTGCCGCTTCGCCTCGTCGAGCGCCTCGATCACCCCTCCCTTCATGAAGTGCCGTTCCGGATCGCCGGCGTACACCACCTCGTGCACCTGCCAGAGGTCCAGGTAGTCGGTCTTCAGGCGGCGCAGCGATTCCTGGAGCTGCCGCATCGCGACCTTCGCGTCGCGCCCGTGCGTGCAGACCTTGGACATGAGGAACACCTTCTGCCGCCAGCCGTTCGCGAGCGCCTTGCCCATGCGCTGCTCGCTCGTCCCCTCGTGGTACTCCCACGCGTTGTCCATGAAGGTGATGCCGGCGTCGATCGCGCGGTGCACGAGGGACACCGCTTCGCGCTCGCTGCCGACGCCGCCGAGATGGTAGCCCCCCAGGCCGATGATGGAGACCGTTTCCCCCGTGCGCCCGAAGGGCCGCTGCGGAATCTCCTCCGGCGGCACGCGGAGTCGCGTACGGGTGGACGTCGTGGGTCGGACGCGCGCTGTGGTGGGCACGGACGGTACCTCGCGTATGGGGTGGATCACGCGCGAGGTGCACGAACCACACCGGCCGCTGTTGCGGGGCGCTTCGCCCGGCTAGCTTACGCGCAGTCGAGATCCGAACGGAGAACCTGATGGCGACCAACGACTACACCAATCCCTACGCCGGCAAGTACGTCCCCTTCAAGAAGGGCGGGTGGGGCGTCGCGCTGTTCATCATCCTGCTCACCATCGCGACGGCGGCGTGGGCGACCTGGATGCACAAGACCACCTACCTGCATCCCCAGGATCTCCGGATGCGCGCCAAGGGGGCGCCGGCGTCACACCCCTGAGGTGACAGCTGTCACAAAGATGATGTCAGGCTCAGGCGTGAAGGCGGCGAGGCAAGTGCTTCGCCGCCTTTGACTTATGTGGTCTCTGCGCAAGATGTCACAGCCGGCACCGGTACGAATTTCGCATCCGCTCGCGTGCGAATACGTCCAGACTTCAGCCGGGAGGAGAGATGTCGCTGTCCATCAGAACGTTGACCGTGTGCGCGGCCGGAATGCTCACGCTGAGCGCCTGCGCCACCCGTGGCGCGCTCCGCCGCGGATTGGAGGAAGAACGCAACGCCCGCGTCGCCGCCGACAACGCGCAGCAGGGCGACATCGCCGCGTTGCGCACCGACGTGACCAACCTGCGGAACGACCTGAACAGCCTCCGCACCGAGTTCGGGGCGAAGATCGCCGAGGTGTCACAGGGGCTCCAGTTCGCGATGCCGGTCCACTTCGCCTATGACGATGCGAGCGTCCGCTCGGCGGACATGGCGGCGCTCGACCGCTTCGCCAGCGTGGCGGCGAAGTACTACCCGGGTTCGAAGGTGACAGTGGAAGGCTTCGCCGATCCAGCCGGTTCGGCGCGGTACAACCTGGCGCTGTCGCAGCGTCGCGCCGACGCGGTGCGCGCCTACATCACGAACAAGGGTCTCGACCCGGCGCTGGTCAGCACGGTCGGCTACGGTGAGTCGCGGCTCGTGCGCCCCGAGGCCTCGCGCTACCAGCCCGGCGCGGAGCTCAATCGCCGCGTGGTGTTCGTGATTGAGACGCCGGGCGAGGCGAGGGCGGCGACGGTGGCGGCGCTGGGCGGGATGTGAGAAGGTCGGAAGGTCGGAAGGTCGGAAGGTGAGAAGTGAATGATGAAGGGGTGATCGGCTCTGCCGATCACCCCGTTCCATTTCCCTTACCCACATTCCCACATTCCCACCTTCTCACATTCCCACCTTCCGCCCTTCCATCACCCCCACCACCTCCTCCAGCGTCGTCCGCCCCCTGTCGCGGGCGTACCAGCTGCGGATCTCGCGGTAGCGCGTGTCCTTCTCGAGCTGCTGGCCGGGGCCGAGCACCCACTGCTGCAATGCGGCGGGACGCGGGCCCCACCAGCCGCGCTCGTTGAATTCCTCGTCGAGCACGATCACGACTGGAATCGAGCGCGAGGTGCCGGTCAGGTGCGCGTCCATCAGGTCGAGATTCTCGTCGCGCGCGAGGACGCGCAGGTCGGCGTTCGGGGCCAGCTCGGCGAGCCGCGCCACCACGGGCACGGTGTTCACCGCATCGCCGCACCAGTCCTCGCTCAGCACGAGCAGGTGCCACGCGCCACCGAGCGCGGCCACGCGGCGGACGAACTCGTCCGGCACGGCCGCCCGCCGCCACACGGCGGCCCACAGGTCGGCATTCTTCTCAGCGGACGCGAGCATCTCCTCGAACTCCGGCGCGCCGAGGTAGCGCTCGCGCATGGTGATCGTCGTCTCAGTCATGACTGAGTAATCCGCGAAGGGGGGGCCAGGGTTCCGGAATACCACAGCTGAAGTACTGCGTACCACGTACCGCGTACGAAGACCGACATCAAACCCTCTCCAATGCGCCGCTGACTTCCACGAGGCGCATCGTGTCGCGGTACCAGGCAGAGCTGCATTCGACCAGGCGTCCCGCTGGGTCCGGCTACGTCGTACGAAGTACGCGCTACTGCAGTTGTAGTCGAGCCACCCCGGTACGCTCATTGCCCCCATCGGACCGCACCCAACCAGGAGCCCCGATGCCAAACGATGATCGTTCCCAGCGCGACAGCGACACTGCGCGCGAGCCCCGCAGCGAGCACCTCGGCCGCCGCAACTTCGCCGACGACGCCTATGCCGCGAACGAGCGCGAGCAGACGCGTGACCTGCGGCTCACCGATCCGGGCCCGGAGAGCGTCGACGATCCCGAGTTCGGGAACGCCGACATGGCGAACGACGAGAACGGCGAGTGATCGCTCGGCGCGCGTGCTGAGCGGGCAGCGGGGCGGACGCTAGGCGCCCGCCCCGAGCTCCATCTCGTAGAACAGCGTGTCCACCAGCTCGTCAGGCCGGTAGCGATCGATCGAGCGGAAGCCGAGCGACTCGTACAACCGCTGCGCGACCTTCATGTCCTCGAGCGTGCCGAGCCGGAGCGTCCCGTAGCCGCGCTCGCGCGCCGCGGCGACGAGCGTCTCCATCAGCGCGCGCCCCACGCCGCGCCCACGCCACGCGTCGTCCACGTACATCCGCTTCACCTCGGCCGCGTCGTCGTCGAGCGGGCGAAGCGCCACGCAGCCGACGCCGGTGTCGTCGTGCACGGCGAGCCAGAGGCCGCCACGAGGTGGCACGTACGGCCCAGGCATGCGCTCGGCGTCGGCGCGCATGTACTCCACGCCAGGCGTCGTGGCCCGCGCCGCGGCGTGGGTGAGCACGAGCCGCCGCACTTCGGCGATGTCGTGCTCGCTCAGCGCGGGGCGAATGGTGAACGTCGCGTCGGTGCGCGGGGTCGTCGGCATCAGCCGGCGCGGAAGCGCTGCGTGCCGCTCCACCGCTCGCCCGCCGCGATGGTGACCGGGCGCTGCACCGCGGCCGCTTCCACGCACGCCATGTGACGCTCGCCGTGCGGCTCCATGTCGGCGAGCGCAGCGGCCTTTTCCGGACCGGGGTTCCACACCACGGCGTCGGGGAAGCCCTCGAAGCCGATCTCCATCGAGCGTTCCGGCTCCCAGAGGGTGAGCGTGCGCGGCACGTCCACGTAGACGCGGTCCACCTCACCGTCGAAGCGCAGCGCGTCGCTCGTCTCCTTCCCCAGCGTGCCGGGCGCGCCGCTCTCGCGGCGCTTCGTGCCGCGAAGCCCGACGAGGGTGGTGTCGCGCGCGTCGAACACGCGCAGGTAGCTGTGCAGCGCGGCGGTGAACGAGAGCGGGTCCCTGCCCCGGTTCTCCACGGTGAGGGTCACTGCGAGCTGGTCGCCCCCCACGCGCACGCCGAGCGTGGCGAGGAACTCGTGATGCCAGATGGCGCGGGTGTCGGCGGAGTCGCGCAGCGAGAGCGACGCGATGGCGTCGCCGCCCTTCATCGATATGCCGTCGAGCCTCCACTCGCACGTGCGTGCGAACCCGTGGCGCGGCAGCGGCCCTTCGGCGGCGAACTGCGGGAAGATCACCGGGATCCCGCCACGAATCGCCACGCCTGGCCGGAACTCCGAGCGCTCGCTGAGAAAGAGTCGCTCGTCGCCGTCGCGCGCCGGCTTCCACGAGGTGACGTGGGCGCCATGGAGGTAGACGTGGGCCGTCGCGCCGTCGGTGGAGCGGAGCGCCACCATCGGCAGCCCGCCCGCGCCGGCTCGCGTGGATTCACTCACCGCAGAAATCGCTCGGCAAGCTGCTCGAGCCGGTCGTCGCCCTCGGCGCGGGCACGGGCGAGGATGCGCTGCACGTGCGGGCGCAGCTTCGGCTCGCCCCAGTAGTAGCCGGTGGCGATCTCCGCGCTCTCCGTCTCGCCCTCACGCGCCGCCTCGAGGAGTGCGGCCGCCGCGGCGGCATCGAAGCCGGGATCGTCGCGCGAGGGGAGCCCATAGCCGCGGCGCGGCGCACCGCCGCCCGCGTCCTCGTTGACGAATGCGCGCGACACGGTCGCTAGAACTCGCGCTTCTTCATCTGCTGGAAGAGGTCTGCCGCATCGGCATCCGCCGCCTCGTCCGCCTCGGACTTGGGCGGATGGGTGGCATCGAGCGTGGCGTCGTAGGTCCGCTTCTTCTTCGGCTTCGCCGCGGCCGCGGCGGCCTGGGTCTTCTTGAGAAGCTTCTGGAGCTGGGCGTCGTTCATGGTCGGCTCGGCTGGGATGCGTGAAAGATACAGTGGAACGGCGCCCGTGAAACGGGCGCCTTCGGGGCGCTGCCCGGCGGCGAACTGACCGCTGGTCCGGGCGCTGCCCGGCGGCGAACTGACCGCTAGTCCGGGCGCTGCCCGGCGGCTGCGCCGCCTTGGCTTGCTTTCGGGGTGCTCGCCTGCGGCTCGCTCTCGGGGCGGCGCGCAGGGGCGCGCCTCTCGGCCACGGCGTTTCGGTGGGGCGTTTTGCCGGATTGGTGGAGCGTTAGCCGGAGGAGTGTGCCCTTCCCCGAGAGCGCGCGCAGCGCGCGCCCAGACAGCATAGGCGAGCGCAGCGAGCCCGGCGCCCGGACAGCGCCGCGTTCCACGCGGCGCGCCCCGACTAGCTGCCAATTCGCCCTACGTATTCCTCATAGAGTTTTTCCAGTTCCGCGTCGAGCTCGTCACACACGCCTTCGTGGATC
>DASURL010000234.1:0-4002 GCA_036280075.1 Gemmatimonadaceae bacterium
GACGCGTTCCGCGAAGCCGCCACTACCGTGACGGCATGCCGAGTAGCGGAAAACGCCGAGCGCCGAGCAGATTATGGGCATGCCAGCCGCGGAACGCCGTTGGTCGGCGCGCGAAGTTCGCGCGCTCATCGAGGAGAGCCCGCTCGCCTCGCCGAGGTACGAGCTGGTGGACGGCGAGCTGCTCGTGACTCCGTCGCCGGGCTATCCGCACCAGCGGGCGGTGGCGCGGCTGCTCGTCGCCCTGCACGAATACGCACGAGCCGAGGGCATCGGCGAGGCGCTCGCCTCCCCATTCGACGTCGAGCTCGAGCCGGAGACCATCACCCAGCCGGACATCTTCGTCATCTCGCCGGACGAGGGGCGACGCATGCAGCGCGATGGACTTCCCTCGCTCGCCCTCCTGCTGACCGTCGAAGTGCTCTCGCCGGGCAGCAGCCGCCACGACCGCGTCCGCAAGCGCCCCCTGTATCAGCGGCACGTGCCGGAATACTGGATCATCGACCTCGACGCCCGGATCATCGAACGGTGGCGGACGAGCGAAGACCGTCCGGAGATCATCGAGACGACCTTGGAGTGGCGACCGGATGGCACAGCCGAGCCGTTCATGCTCGACGTGGAGCGATTCTTCGCCGAGGTCATGAACGAGCAGGGGTGATTCCCGGCGCGGGAATCACCCCTGCTCACGGCCGCGTGCGACCTCAGTCCCGCCAGCTCAGCTGCACCAGCGCCACCCGATATTCCTTCGCCTGCGCATCCCACGCGAGGCGATACGCCGCGGGATAGTAGCCGGCCGGGCTGTACCGCTGCGCCGTGGGCACGGGGATGATCTCGTCACGCCCCGCGGCGTCCGTCGCCGAGCGCTTCTCCAGCATGTAGGCGCGGGTGATCATCGGCTCGTCGAAGATGAACTGGCCGTCCCACGAGCCGTAGATGAACGTCTTCGTGAACGGCTTGAACCCGGCCGGGTTGCCGGCCATTCCCTGCAGCTCGGGGGAGCGGACGTCGAGCCAGTGCAGCCCCATCTGCGGCACCGTCGCCTGGGCGGGGGTGATGCCGGCCGGGGTGGCCGCGTCGATGTAGAACGGCGCGCGGTACTCGGGCGCCGGGAAGCTCGCCGCCTTCTGCGCGTACTGCGGATCGCTCGGCAGGATCGACGCGCGTACCTCCTTCGACACGGTGTAGAAGTGGAAGTCGAAGTGCGGCAGGTCGTACACGCCGGCCGGCTCGTGGCCCATCGGGTTCCAGTCGAACTGCACGAACTTGTACGGCGTGGGATTCTGCGCCGGCATGTCGAGCAGGAACATGTGCATGTTCATCGTGCCCGGCACCGGTGCGGGAAGGTTGTCCATCGCGCCCTCGCTGAGCGCGACGCCGACCTCGAGCGGTGCGCCCCCCTGCTTCTGGTCGAGCACGACGTACGTGCGCACCATGCCGTTGCCGATCTTCTGCGGGGTGCCGTACTGCCGGTGCACGCCAGGCTCGGCGCCCTGCGAGGCGCTGGCGGCGTTGATCGTCGCGGAGACCGCGGCGTCGGTGGCAGTGGGGGTGTCGGCGGGCTGGGTGCATGCCGCGAGGGCGAGTGCGATCGCCGAGCTGGCGGTGAGGAGGATGCTCGAGCGTGACATGGTATTCGTCTCCGGTCTTCAGGGCCGCGGTGGCGGCGGTCAGGTGGCGGCGATGACGTCGGTCCCTTCGCCGCTCGCCGGTTCGGCACGACCACGCGTCGTGTGACGGCCGGCGACGCGGAAATCATCGTCGCCGCCGATTACCGGCCGCCTAACGCGATCAGCCAGCGCACTTACCGACCGCGGTGCAGTGAGCGATGCGGCCGCTGTAAGCACCGGGTAAGCGGCGACGTCGATCCTCCGTCGCATGTCCAGTCCGTCTTCTCCCGCTCCGCTCACCGAGACCGTGGCCGAGGTGTGCGTGGGCGACCTCACCACGCGCTATCGCCGGAGCGGCTCGGGCCGCCCCGTGGTCGTCCTGCAACCCTCGAATGACGTCGACGCGGGCTGGCCGCGCCTCGCCGACCTGCTGAGCGGGCATTGCCGCGTGATCGTCCCCGAGCTGCCGGCGGGGGTCGGCGACGCCGCCGCGTGGCTGCGGGACTTCCTCGATGCGCTCGGGATCGAGCGCGCCACGGTCGTGATTCCGGAACAGCTCGGCATCGCCGCCATCGACCTGGCGCCGCTCGACACCAGCCGGGATGCCCAACCGTAGGTTGATGGAACGCACGGGCGGCCGTATAGTGTGTCCCGCTCAGCGTCAGCCCCTGACCCACCGCACCATCCCCAGGATGCAGCCGTCCGAGTCGCCGGGTACCGCCGCCGCTGCTGCGGCCGCGCCCGAGCTGCCGGTCCACCTCACGCGCCTCGTCGGACGCGAGCGGGAGCTCGCCGACCTGGCGCGCCTGGTGGGCACGCCGCGGCTGCTCACCCTCACGGGCGCCGGCGGGAGCGGCAAGACGCGGCTCGCCCGCGCCACCGCCGAGCGGGTGGCGTCGTCGTTCGAGCGCATCGCGTGGGTGGACCTCTCACTCCTCGACGACGCGCAGTTCCTCGTGCCGCAGGTGGCCGCCGCGCTCGGCGCCTCCGAGCGGACGGGGGTGGCGCCGCTGGATGTCGTGCTGAGCGACATCGGCTCGGCGCGCCTGCTCCTCGTGCTCGACAACTGCGAGCATATGGTGGACGCCTGCGCCGACATCGCCACCTCGCTGCTGCGCGCCTGTCCGCAGCTCGCCATCCTCGCCACGAGCCGCGAGGCGCTCGCCGTGGCCGGCGAGACGGCGTGGCTCGTCCCCCCGCTCGCCTCGAGCGACGCGACGCAGCTGTTCGTCGAGCGGGCGCAGATGGCGCTCCCGTCGTTCACGCACTCGGCGTCGAACGACGCCGCCATCGCCGAGATCTGCCGGCGGCTGGACGGCATCCCGCTCGCCATCGAGCTCGCGGCGGCGCGCGTGCGCGTGCTGTCGCCGGACCAGATTGCCCGCCGCCTGGACGACGCCTTCCGCCTGCTCACGACTGGCACGCGCACCGCCCTCCCCCGCCACCGCACCCTGCGCGCGACGATGGAGTGGAGCTTCGGCCTCCTCGGCGCGCGCGAGCAGCGATTGCTGCCGCGCCTGGCCGTGTTCTCGGGGAGCTTCTCCCTCGAGGCGGCGGAGGTGGTCTGTGCCAGCGACCCGCTCGACGCCGACGACATCCTGGACGGCGTGTCGGCGCTGGTGGACAAGTCGCTCGTGATCATGGAAGCGGGCGACACCGCGGTGCGCTACCGGCTGCTCGAGACGGTGCGCCAGTACGGGCTGGAGCGCCTGACCGAGCGCGGGGAGCTGGACGCGATGATGGAGCGGCACACGCGCCACTTCCTCGACTTCGTGGAGCGGAGCGAGCCGTCGCTCATCGGCGGCTCGAATGCCCCGGACGTCTTCGCGCACCTCGTCATCGAGCACGACAACATCCGCGCCGCCTGCGCCCGCGCCGTGGCCTACGCGCCGTGCGCCGAACCGGGGCTGCGCTTCGTCGGCGCGCTGTTCTGGTTCTGGTACGCGCTCGGCCAGTTCCGCGAGGCCAGGCAGCTCACCGATCGCGCGCTCGTCCAGCGCGACGGCGGCGACGCGGTGCACTGCGGCCGTGCGCTCGTCACGAGTGCGCTCATCGCGCTGGCGCAGGGCGACTACGCGCTCTCCACCGAGCACTTCGAGAACGCGCTCCCCCTGCTGCACGATTCGAGCGACGACCTGACGGTCGGCGTCGCCATCGCGAAGCTGGGCGCCGCGCAGCTGCTGGGAGGCGACGTCCCGCGCGCCATCGCGACGCTCGACCAGGCGCTCGAGCTCCGGCGCGACGCGTCGCGCAACGACATCGCACGGATCTTCGCGCGGTTCTGGCGTTCGTGGGCGGCCGTCGCGCAGGGCGACCACGCCCTCGCCCGCGAGCTCGCGGCCACCAACGTGCAGCTCGGCCGCGACTACACCCTGCCCACCACGCTCGGCCACAGCCT
>DASURL010000235.1:0-17213 GCA_036280075.1 Gemmatimonadaceae bacterium
TGACACCGCTCGCGGCCCCCGATACGTTCCCCCCAATGCCTGATTCCGGTTCAAATCGGACGCGCGAATGACCACACAGACCGCGGACTTCCTCGCCACGATCCCGCTGTTCAGCGGGCTGCCGGAGGAAGAGCTGGAGCGTTTCGCCGAGCTCACTCGCGAGCGCTCGTATCCCAAGGGAAGCGTCATCCTGTTCCAGGACGACCCCGGTGACTCCCTGTTCGTCCTTCGCGCCGGCCGCGTGAAGGTCGTGCTCATCGGCGAGGATGGGCGCGAGGTGATCCTCGGCGTGCTCGAGCCGGGCGCGCACTTTGGCGAGCTGGCACTCATCGACGACCAGCCGCGCTCCGCGCACGTGATCGCGATGGAGGACGCGCAGCTGCTCGTGCTCCGGCGCGAGGACTTCAAGCGGCGCGTGGAGGCGAACCCGACCGTCGCCTGGGCCCTGCTCACCGAGCTGTCCCGCCGGCTGCGGCGCGCGGACGTGAAGATCGGCGGCCTCGTCCTGCTCGACGTGCCGGGCCGCATCGCCCGGCTCCTGCTCGACCTCGCGGACGAGTCGGGCGGCGACCAGATCGAGAAGCCGCTCACGCACCAGACCATCGCGCAGATGATCGGCGCGAGCCGCGAGACGGTGTCGCGGGCGATGAAGGAGTTCCAGGATGCCGGCCTGATTCGCGTGGAGCGGCGCCGCATCTCGATCGGGGACCGCGACGCACTGGAGAAGCGATCGCAGGTCCGGATGTGATCGTCGTCACGCCGGGGCGGTGACGATGTCTCTGGCAAGCGGTCCCGACGTTGCAGCATGTTGCGCGGTGACCCGTCCCAGCCGCACCCGATGAGCCTCAGCCTGCGATTCTGGGGAACCCGGGGCTCCATTCCGAGCCCCGGGCTCTCGACGGCGCGCTATGGCGGCAACACGCCGTGCGTCGAGCTTCGCACGGGTGACGGCCGGCTCGTCATCCTCGACGCCGGCACGGGCATCCGGGAGCTGGGCCGATCGCTCATCGAGCGCGCGAATGGCGATCCCATCACCGGGGACATCTTCCTCACGCACGCGCACTGGGACCACATCCAGGGCCTGCCCTTCTTCGCCCCGATCTTCCGCAAGGGAAATCACTTCACGATCTGGGGCTCGCGCTCGCTGGAGACGAGCATCGACCGGGTGGTGCGCGACCAGATGTCGCCCGTGGTCTTTCCGGTCTCGTTCGAGGAGCTGCAGGCGAGGATCGACTTCCAGGAGCTGTCCGAGGAGCGGCGCACGGGGCGCGGGTTCCACGTCTCGGCCATCCAGGTCCGGCACCCGGGGGGAGCACTGGGGTACCGCTTCACCGACGCGGCCGAGGATGGGCGCGCGCTCGTGTACGTATCCGACAACGAGCTCAGCCCCCTCGCCCGATACGATGACGCGCCGGACTGGCGTGCGCGCCTCGTGGAATTCATGCGCGGTGCAGCCGTGCTCGTGCACGACACCATGTACACGGCGGACGAATATCCCGGCTTCGTGGGCTGGGGACATTCCACCCACGAGGATGCGGTATCGCTCGCGATCGAGGCCGGCGTCGAGCGACTCGTCCTCTTTCATCATCGGCCCGAGCGCACGGATACGGACGTGGAGCGGTGCGTGGATCGGTGCCGGGCAATGGTCCGCGAGCAGGGGGCGAGGCTCCAGGTCCTCGCGGCGGCGGAGGGAATGACGCTCGATGTCTGAGACGGGAGGTGGCAGATGAACCGGATTGCCCGACTTGCGATGGCGATCGCCGCGACCACGGCGCTCGCGGCGCCGAGGACGATTGCTGCCCAGGGGACCGGGCAGGCCGTCGCCGTGGCGCCATTCAACCTGCACGAGGCACGTGGCGACGCGCGCGACTTCCACGGCGTGGGGACGGCGATCGCCGACCTGCTGGCCGCGGACCTTCGCGCCGGCGGCGTGAGCGTCGCGGACCGTGGACCGGTACAGCGCACCGTGGCGCTGCAGGCGCGCGGCCGTGACGGCCTGCTCGGCAGGCAGGGCGCGGTGGCCGCGGCGAAGGTGCTCGGCGCACAGCACGTGATCTACGGCGGCTTTGCCGCCGACCAGGCCGGCAACGTGCGGCTCGACGCGCGCGCCGTGAACGTGGGCAGCGGCGCCGTGGAGGCGACGGAGCGCCTGCAGGGCCACGGCGACGAGATTCCGATGCTGGTGCAGCAGCTCGCCGCGCGCTTCGCCTCGGCGATGTCGCTGGCACGCTCGGCGGGCGCGCCGCAGAGCGCTTCGCTGCCGCTGCGGGCGCTCGCGGACTACGGCAAGGCGCTGGAGGCGCTGGACCGTGGCGATCGCGCCGGTGCGCGCGCGCTGCTGCAGGGCCTCGTGCAGGAACATCCCGACTTCGCGCCCGCCCGCGCCGCGCTCGCCGCCGCCAGCGACCGTTGACGCAGGACCTGACGGTCCGCCGATGAAGCCACTCCTGCTCACCGCACTCGGCCGCACCATCTCCACCGCGCCCCTCGGACGCCGCGGCGACGACGTGGAGGTGCGACGCATCCCGGCCCTGCCGACGGCGCGCGCGCTCGACCCGGATCGCCCGACGGTGATCATGCTCGACCGCGGGCTGCTCGCCAGTGCCGGCGGCGCGCTGGAGCGACTCGAGGAGCTCGCCGCCGTGTCGTCGCTCGTCGGCATCGGGGATCCCGGTGACGTGGAGCCGCCGGAGGGGATGCCGATGGAGCTGCTGTCCGGCTACCTGCCGGGCGACGCGCCCGTCGCGTCCGTGTTCGCCACGCTGCACGGGGCATTTCGCCATGCGGCCGCCCTGCTCGCCGCGGCCCGGGCGCGCACCGAGGCGGACGAGCGGGCGAGGGAGCTCGCCGAGCTGACGGCCATCGGCGCGGCGATGGGGACGGAGCGCGATCTCGGGACGCTGCTGGACCTCATCCTCAGCCAGGCGCGCCGGGTCACGACGAGCGATGCCGGCTCGCTGTACCTGGTGGAGCGCGACGAGAACGGCGTGCCGAAGCAGCTGCGCTTCGCGATGGCGCAGAACTTCTCGCTGCCGGCCATCCCCTTCTCGTCGTTCACCGTCCCCATCGACCACTCCAGCCTCGCCGGCTACGTGGCCACGACGGGTGAGCCGCTCGTGATCGGCGACGTGTACCTGCTGCCGGACGACGTGAGCTACCGCCAGAACCGCAGCTTCGACGACGCCTTCGGCTACCGGACGCGCTCGATGCTCGTGCTCCCGATGCGGTCGCACCGCGACGAGATCGTGGGCGTGCTGCAGCTCATCAATCGCAAGCGGACGCCCGAGGTGCGCCTGCTGTCCGACGAGATCGTGGAACGGGAGGTGCTGGACTACGACGAGCGCTGCGTGACGCGCGCCACCGCGCTCGCCTCGCAGGCCGCGGTGGCGATCGAGAACGGCCGCCTGTACGAGGACATCGAGCGCCTGTTCGAGGGGTTCGTCACCGCCGCCGTCACGGCCATCGAGTCGCGCGATCCCACCACGTCGGGCCATTCGGGGCGCGTGGCCACGCTCACCGTGAGGCTCGCCGAGGTGGTGGACCGGTCCAGCGACGGACCCTACCGCCACGTCAACTTCACCCGCGAGCAGCTGCGCGAGCTGCGCTACGCCGGCCTGCTGCACGACTTCGGGAAGGTCAGCGTGCGCGAGCAGGTGCTGGTGAAGGAGAAGAAGCTCTACCCGCACGACCTGGAGCTCATCCGCCACCGTTTCGCGTACCTGGTGCAGCGTGCCGACCTCGACTTCGAGCGCGAGCGCGCGAAGCACCTGCTGGAGCGCGGCCGCGACGGCTACGAGGAGCTGGTGGCGTCGCTGGACGAGGAGCGGCGCCGGCAGCATCGCGAGCTGCGCTGCTTCCTCGAGCAGATCGCGCTCGCGAACGAGCCGACCGTCCTGCCGGAGGGGAGCTTCGAGGCGCTGCACCGCATCCGTGAGCGCACCTACGTGGATTTCGAGGGGCGGGTGCGCCCCCTGCTCGAGGACCACGAGCTGCAGTTCCTCATGATCCGGCAGGGCAACCTCGACGATCGGGAGCGTCGGGAGATCGAGTCGCACGTGACGCACACGTATCGCTTCCTCGAGCAGATCCCGTGGACGCGCGAGCTGCGCGCGATTCCGCAGATCGCGTACGGGCATCACGAGAAGCTGAACGGCCGCGGCTATCCCAACGCGCTGCAGAGCGGCGCGATTCCCGTGCAGACACGCATGATGACGATCTCCGACATCTACGACGCGCTCACGGCCACCGACCGGCCGTACAAGCGCGCCGTGTCGTGCGACCGGGCGCTCGACATCCTGCGCATGGAAGCAGCCGAGGGCATGCTCGACCCCGTGCTGCTCGATGCGTTCGTCGGCGCCCGCGTGTACGACGCCGTGCAGCGGGGAAGCGCAGGCGACTGACCGCCGCGCTACGGCGCGCCGTGTCCCCCGCCGCCCGGCGTCTCGAGTGCCAGCACGTCCCCGGGCTGCAGGCTCACGCGAACCTTGGCCGGCAGCGGCTCGCCGTTCAGCAGGTTGCGTCCGATGGCCCCCGCCCCCCCGCCCTGCACGCCCTGGGGCGCATACTGCCGGCGCTCGGTGAGCAGGGTGACGGTGCATGGCTGCGTGGCGCGATACGCGCGCACGACCCCCTCACCACCGCGGTGACGGCCGGCCCCGCCGGATCCGTCGCGCAGCGCGTAGCGCTCGATGCGAAGCGGGGTGGCATGCTCGAGCGACTCGACCGGCGTGTTCAGCGTGTTGCTCATCCCGACGTGCACGCCGGACGGCCCGTCGCCCGTGCTGCTCGCCCCCTGCCCGCCACCGAGGGTCTCGTAGAAGGTCCAGCCGGCCCCGCCGAAGGTGACGTTGTTCATCGTCCCCTGCCCCTGTGCCGCGACCTCCACGCCGGCGTCGCCGAGGGCGGCGAGAATCGTGTCCGCCACGCGTTGCGACATCTCCACGTTTCCCGCCGCCACCGCGGCCGGCCAGGATGCGTTGACGGCGCTGCGCTCGGGGAGCATCAGCTCGATCGCGCGCGCGATGCCGTCGTTGGTCGGCACGTCCTCGTCGAGCAGGGTGCGCAGCGCGAACACCGCGGCGGCACGCGTGACCGCCGCCGGACAGTTCACGTTGCCGGACACCTGCGGTGAGCTCCCCGTGAGATCCAGGCGCAGCGTGGCGTCGCGGATCTCCAGCGCCACCTGCACGGGAACGTCGGCGTCGCTCACGCCGTCACCCTCCAGCCGGTCCACCGCCCACCCGCGTCGCCCTTCGAGGGCGGAGAGCCGGCTGCGCACGCGGCGCTCCGCGTAGTCGAGCAGGGCCCCGCTCGCCGCCTCCAGGCGCTCGCGCCCCAACCGGCGCGAGAGCGCGCGCCAGCCGTCCGCGCCAGCGGCGCACGCCGCGCGCTGCGCCTCGAGGTCGCCGCGACGTTCTGCCGGTGTGCGGACGTTCGCGAGCAGCAGGGTGAGGACGTCCTCCTGCATCCGTCCCTGCGCCACGAGTCGGACGGGCGGGATGACCAGCCCCTCCTGCACCAGCTCCACCGCGCCCTGCGGCATGCTGCCCGGGCTCATGCCGCCCACGTCCGCATGGTGCGCGCGCACCACGGCGTAGCCACCGACCTCGCCGTCGAGCTCGATCGCCTCCACCAGGGTGAGGTCCGGCAGGTGCGAGCCACCGTGGAAGGGATCGTTGAGCAGGAACACGTCGCCCGGACGCGGATCGCGGGCAATCACGGCGGCAACCGCTTCCGGCATCGCGCCCAGGTGCACGGGGATGTGCGCCGCCTGGGCGATCATGCGGCCGCGCGCGTCGAACAGGGCGGCCGAGGCGTCACGCCGCTCGCGAATGTTCGGCGACAGCGCGCTGCGCACGAGCACCGCACCCATCTCCTCGGCGATCATCGCCACGGCGTGGGCGAGCACCGACAGCTCGAGCGGATCGACCGCGCCGGCGTGGCTCATCGTGCGCCCTGCTCCAGGAGCCAGCCACCTGTGGGGTGCGGCATGCCGCGCCAGCCGGCGGTGATGCGAAGGGTGGCACCCGCGAGCGCCACGACGTCGCCCGCTCGCAGCTCCGCGACGAAGCTGCCGCCGTCATCCACGCGCCGGCTGTCGCACCAGGCGGAGCCGTCGTGCCGCGCGAAGTGCGCCGCGTGCGGAGCCCCGCTCGCGACGTGCCGCAATCCCACGATCTCCACGGGCGCATCGAGGCTGAACCCGTTGCGCGCGGCATGCAGCGCGCCGAAGCGCCCTGCGATCGCCGCGCCGTCGTCGCCGGGCCGCACCTCGACGTCGAGCTCGTGTCCCTGTCCCATGTAGCGCGCACGCGCGATCCATCGCCGCTCCCACTGCTCACCGGGCGCCACGCCGCTCGCCGCCCGCTCGAGCAGCAGGGCGACGTCGGCGCGCCCGAGCTCGGAGGCGCGACGCAGCACGCTCACCAGCTGCTCGCGACGTTCCGCCGTGATGGCGAGGCCGAGCGCGCTCAGCGCGCCGGCGTGCGGGGGGACGAAGATGCGCGCGATGCCCAGCTGGTCGGCGAGCCCGCAGCAGTGCAGCGGCCCGCCCCCGCCGAAGGGAACGAGCACGCAGCCCCGGGGGTCCACGCCACGCTCCACGCTCACGCGTCGCAGGGCGCGCGCCACCGAGGCATCGGCGATGTCGAGCATCGCCCGGGCGACGCGCTCGACCGGCGCACCGAGCCGCTCGGCGAGCTCGCCCACGGCGCGCCTCGCCGCTTCGCCATCGAGCGACACACCGCCACTGAGCGCGGCGGCGGTGATGTGCCCGAGCACGACATGGGCGTCGGTGACGGTGGGGAGCGTCCCACCCCGCCCGAAGGCGGCGGGCCCGGGGACCGCGCCCGCACTGTGCGGCCCGACGCGCAGCGCGCCGCCATCGTCCACCCACCCGATGCTGCCGCCGCCGGCGGACACGGTCTCGACGAGGACGCGCGGCAGCGCGATCGGCACGCCGGCAACGCGCCCGCCGGGTTCCACGAGCGGCTCGCCGCCGACGATGAGCCCGACGTCGGCGCTGGTGCCGCCGATGTCCACCGTGAGGGCGTCGGTGAACCCTGCGGCACGAAGGGCGGCGGCCGCTCCCACCACCCCGCCCGCGGGTCCGGAGAGTGCGAGCGACGCCGCGGCCCGCGCGCCCTCGGCGACGCTGCGCATCCCGCCGCCGGACGTCATCACGCCCGGCGCGGGCACGCCGGCCTCCGCCGCGCGCGCGGTGAGCTTCTCCAGGTAGCGCGCCACGCCGGGACGCAGGTACGCTTCGGCGCTCGTCGTGGCGGCGCGCTCGTACTCGCGAATCTCGGGGAACACGTCGCTCGAGAGCACGACGTCCACGCCGGGCAGCTCGCGACGCACGGCGTCGGCGAGCAACCGCTCGTGACGACCGTCGGCATATGCGTGCAGCAGGCAGATGGCCACGACGTCCGGCGACAGGCGGCGAAGGTGCTGCACGACCTCGTCCACCGCCGCCGGGTCGAGCGCGAGCACCACGCCCTCCGGGGCGACGCGCTCCCTCGCGCCCACCGTGCGATCGCGGGGCACGAGGGGCGCCGGGTGATGGCGCGTGAGGTCGTAGAGCGACGCTCGGTCCTGCCGCGCCAGCTGCAGCACGTCGGTGAAGCCGTCCGTCGCCACCAGCGCGACCCGCGCCCCGGTGCGTTCGAGCAGCATGTTCGTCGCCACGGTCGTGCCGTGCACGAAGCGATGCACGTCGCGGCCCTCGCGGCGCAGCCGGCGCAGCGCATCGCCGACCGCCTCGCTCTGGTCACGGGGCGTGCTCGGGATCTTGAACGACTCGATGGTGCCGTCCCGGTCGACCGCCACGAGGTCGGTGTACGTGCCGCCGACGTCGATGCCGACGGACACCGAGCTCACGGCGACCCTTGGCGGATGGGCGGTTCGGGCACGGGACGCGACAGCGACCATGCCAGCGCGAGGTGCAGCGGGAGCGCGAGGGCCACGACGGGCAGGCTCGACTGCCCGCCAGGGATCATGCCCAGCACCAGCGCCAGCACCCCGAGCAGGGCGATGACGCCCGACATGGCCCGCGCCGCGCGCACGGCGCGACCGCGCAGCAGTGCCGCCGGCAGCAGGATCACCAGCGCGAGCGAGAACGGCGAGAGCAGCAGCAGGTGCTCGTTCCAGCCCCAGAACACGTGCCGCGTGAAGCCCCACATGTAGAGGAGCAGCACGCCGATCACGCCGCACAGCAGCGACCAGAGCATCCCCAGCAGCACGAGTCCCCAGAGGGCGCCGCGGTTGCTGCGGCCGAGCACCCGGAGCACGAAGGCGAGCACGGCGAGCAGCACGCCGAGCAGCAGGTAGCGGAGCACGAGGATCGGCGGCTCCGTGGGCACCGTGACGGTCGGGCCCGACGTCGGGGGGATCGTGCGCTGGTCGATCACCAGCGGCGTGGGCGTGCCGTCGGCCGACGGGACCGTCACCGAGCGCAGCGCGTCGCGCATCCGCATCGGGATGAAGAACGACTGCCACTCGGTGAGCGGACGGTCGGCGGGCCGTCCGAGCGCGACGTCGATCCCGAGCTGCACCGGCAGCAGCCCGTCGGTGAGGCGAACGCTCTCGCCCCGGTAGGTGAGCGCCGTCGTCACGGTGTCGGTGGCGCGCTGCAGTGCGCCGCCCAGCACGCGATCGATCGCGTCACGCAGGCGGGTGGAGCAGTTGTCCCGGAAGTAGTCGTAGCGGTAGTACTTGTTCTGGTCGAGCGAATTCCACTGCACGAAATCGCGAAGCGCCGCCGCCTGCTGCTGGGTGAGGGCCAGCCGCTGCAGGGTGATCGTGCGTCCCATCTCGTGGTACGCGGCGATCATGCGGTAGGCGTCCTCGCCCGCCATCCAGTACTTCGTGTCGCCGGAGAGGAAGCGCTGCAGGAAGTCGGGCTGCGCAAAGTCGAACAACCCCCAGTTCCACGCGATGTCGGTGCCGCGCGAGCCATCGTGGATCCAGAGCGCGTTGTGCCCGAAGCGCTCCCACACCTGCTCGCCGGGCCCGAAGGTGACCACGGTGGCGGTGATCTCCGACGACTCGCCCTCGGCCGCGGCCGGCGGCGCCGGTGCCGCCGTGGGCGCGTCGAACGTCGGTGCGGCCGCCTGCAGGGGCACCTCGCGTGCCCCTGGCTGCTGGGCGACGACGGGGAGCGCGAGGAGCAGAGCCAGGCCGGCGGCGAGACGGTGCGTCGCCCTCACAGCTTGATCTCTTTCTCCTCGTCAGCCGACTTGTAGATCGCCTCGACCACGCGATGCAGCGTGACCTGGTCGACCGGAGGCTCGTACTCCGCGTCCCCGCCGAGCACGGCGAGGAAGTGCGCGAGCTCGGCGCGATACGACTGGATGAACGCGCTCTCGCGCGCCGCCGCGCCGCGGGGCGAGACGTCGGTGGGCCGGCCATGCAGCTCCTTCACCACGCGCAGCGGCGCAAGGCGGGCACTGCCCCGCGTGGAGAGCGACTCGAACCACCAGCGCTCCTCCTCGCCGACGTAGCTGCTCATCACGTCGAAGTTGAACGACACGCCGCCGGCGCAGGTGAGCTGCACGAGCATCGCGTCCTCCACGGCGTTCTTGCCCACGCCGCGATCCATGTGCGCCACGACGCGCTCCGCGTCGGGGAAATCCGAGAGCCAGAGGGCGAGGTCGAGCAGCGGCACGCCGTAGTCGAAGAAGGCCCCGCCCCCCGCCTCGGCGCGGCGCTGGCGCCACCCCTGCTCACCGCGCCGGAAGTGGTACGCGCCGGCACGGATCCCCGTGAGCTTCCCGAGCTCGCCGCCACGCAGGAAGGCGGCGAGCGCCTGGACGTCGGAGCGGAACCGGTGGTTGTTGGCCACGAGCACCTTGCGCTTCGCGCGCTCCGCCGCGTTCACGATCCGCTCCACGCCGCGCGCCGTCATCGCCACCGGGCGCTCGCACAGCACGTCCACCCCCGCGGCGAGGGCGCTCAGCACGTGCGGCTCGTGCAGGTGGTTCGGCGTGGCCACCACCACCGCCTGCAGCGCGCCGGCATCGAGCAGGTCCTCGATGTCGTTGTAGGTGTCCTCGATGTCGAACCGGTCGGCGAGGGCGCGCGCCTTCGCACGGTCGTTGTCGCACACGGCGACGAGCTTGACGCCGCGCATCCGGGAGAGGAGCGGCAGGTGCGTGAGCTGCGCGATGGCGCCCGCTCCTACAACGCCGATGCGCACCGGTTCCGTCATCGATCCCTCTCCGTCGTGTCGAAGATGCCCGCCGCTATTCCACCGTGCCGACCGTGGTGCCGGGATAGTACGTGGCGAGGATGGTCCGGAAATCCTGGCCCGCACGCGCGCGCCCGATCGCCCCCGACTGGCACATGCCGATGCCATGGCCGTTGCCGCCGCCGTCGAGCACGAGCGACGTCACCTCGCCGCCACGCACGTCGGCGTCGACGGAAAAATAGGTGCTGTACAGCATCTCGCCACTCGGGAGCCGCAGCGCCTGACGGATCTGGTTCCCGCGCAGCGTCCAGCTCCCGCGATCGGTGTCCACGGCGAGCGCCGCCACCCGTCCGACGGGCGTGACGTCGGTCACGCGGATATTCCGGACGCGGGTGACGCCACCGGCGCCCCCGGGCAGCGCTCGCACGTAGCGGGCGACGGAAGCGCGCAGCTGGTCGCCGCTGTACTTCCGGGTCCAGCGGAATTTCGGCGCCCAGTCGCAGTAGTAGCGGTTCGTGCCGGGGATCCGGTCGCTCACGCGCCGCAGGTACGGCTCCGAGTCCACGTTCCACGAGTCCTCGGGCGCCGCGGTGAACCCGCCGCAGTTGGCGTGATACGGCGCGTTGACGACGCGTCCCTGGTAGAGCAGCACCAGCCCCGCGGTCTGCGCCACCGCCTCGTTGCCGGCGTGCGTCTCGCTCGCGGCGCCGCCGTACACCTGGTCCTGCACCGTCGCCACCAGGTCGTACGGGCGCGATGGCCCGGCGAGCCGCGTGTACGCGTAGCTGCGCGCCGCCACGGCCTGCGCCTCCACCGCCGCGAGGTCGCCCGCGTCGCTCGTGCCGATCTCCCGAGGCACGACGCCCTGCAGGTACGCATCCATCGGCAGCCGGTTGACGACCATGATGCCGCCGTCCGTGACGCGCAGGAGCAGCTCACCGCGGTAGCGCCGGCCGTTGAACCCGATCGTGCCACCCGCTGCCGTGCTGCGAGCCACGACCAGCGTATCGCGCAGCGACACCGGACGGGAGTCGATGCGATGTGCGCTGAGGCGTGCCCCATCGCGCTCCAGGACCCACTGCTCGCCAGGCTGCGTGAGCGCGAGCGGCGTGGCGCCATCGGACGCGAAGAGGGTCCACGCGCCGTCGGCGGTGAGCTGCACGGTCTCGACCTGCTTCGCGAGCGCCACGCGAACGATCCGGAGCGACGCGTCGCGCGGGGAAGCGCGCCGCGGCACCGGCGCCACGTCGCCGTTCGCCGATGCATCCACGCGGATGGGTCGCCGCGCGCACGAGGTCGCCGCGCCGAGGCCGGCCGCGACGAGCGCGAGGGACAGCGACCAGCGAACGCGCCGCGCCGTCCGGTCAGCCACGCGCGTCGGCCACCGCGTCGTCCACCCGCGCCAGCGTCTCCGCAATCTCGGCATCGCCATGCGCCGCGGAGACGAACGCCGCCTCGAACGCCGACGGCGCGAAATACACGCCGCGCGCGAGCGCCGCATGGAAGAAGCGGCGGAACAGCGCCACGTCGCTCTCCTTCGCGTCGGCGAACGAGCGCACCGGCTCGGCGCGGAAGAAGAACCCGAACATCGAGCCGGCCGAGTCGGCGGTGAACGGCACGCCGCGCTTCGCGGCGATGGCGCGCAGCCCCTCCACCAGCGCGCGCGTGCGGCGCGCGATCCCGTCGTGCACCTCTCGCGTGAGTGCGCCCAGCGTGGCGATGCCCGCCGCCATGGCCAGCGGATTGCCCGACAGCGTGCCCGCCTGGTACACCGGGCCCGCCGGCGCCACGCGCTCCATCAGCTCGCGCCGGCCGCCGTACGCCGCGACGGGAAGGCCACCGCCGATGACCTTGCCGAGGGTGGTGAGGTCCGGCGCCACCCCGAAGCGCTCCACCGCGCCCCCGTAGGCGATGCGGAAGCCCGTCATCACCTCGTCGAACACGAGGAGGGCGCCGTGCGCGTCGCACAGGCGGCGCAGCGCGGGCAGGAAGGCGCTGTCCGGGGCGATGAACCCCGAGTTCCCGACGATCGGCTCGACGATCACCGCGGCGACCCGGTCGCCGTGGCGACGCATGACGTCCTCGACCGCGCCCACATCGTTGAACGGTGCGGTGAGCGTGAGCGCCGCGAGCGCGTCCGGCACGCCCGGGGAATTCGGCAGCCCGAGGGTGGCGACGCCGGAGCCCGCACGCACGAGGAAGCTGTCGGCATGGCCGTGGTAGCACCCCTCGAACTTGAGCAGCAGGTCGCGGCCGGTGGACGCCCGCGCGACGCGCAGCGCGCTCATCGTCGCCTCGGTGCCGCTGGAAACGAAGCGCAGCATCTCCACATGCGGCATGCGCTCCTGCACCAGCTCGGCGAGGCGGATCTCGAGGCCGGTCGGGATGCCGAAGCTGGTGCCGCGCTGCATGGTGTCGCGGAGTGCATCGAGCACCGGGGCGGCCGCGTGGCCGAGCACGAGTGGCCCCCAGGAGAGCACGTAGTCGATGTACTCGTTGCCATCCACGTCCCACACGCGCGCGCCAGCGCCCCGGTCGACGACGAACGGCTCGCCACCGACTCCGCCGAACGCGCGCACCGGCGAGCTCACCCCGCCGGGAAAGAGCGCGCGCGCCCGCGCCATCAGTTCGCGCGAGCGAGGACCCGGCCGATCAGTCACGCGTCGTCACCGTCCGAAGCTGCCGATGGTGGTGGCGAGCATCGGGAGCGCCCGCGGGCGGCGCGGCGCGGCCGCACGCGGGGCGTCGACGACCCGGGTGAACGTGCAGTCGAAGTCGACGTCGTCCATCACGCCGTCGATGCGCGCCTCCACGATCGTGCCCGGAGCGAGCGACGCGGCGCCCCTGAGGGCAGCGATGCCGTCCACGTCGTCCGCCTGCCACACGGTGCGTCCCACGGCCTCGCCGTCCGCCGTCCGGTCCACCATCACCCGGGCGAGCCGTCCCTCGAAGCGCTCGTACCGCTCGGCCGTGACCTGCCGCTGCAGCTCGAGCAGGCGCTCCAGCCGCTCGCGCTTCAGCGACTCCGGCACGTCATCGACCATGGCCGCCGCGCGCGTCCCGTCCTGCGGCGAGAAGGTGAAGGCGCCGACGCGCTCGAACTGGATCTCCTCCAGGAACGCGAGCAGCTGCTCGAAGTCCTCGTCCGTCTCGCCGGGAAAGCCGACGATGCACGTCGTCCGCAGGGCGAGATCAGGCACCACCTCGCGCACGCGCTGGACGCGATCGCGGATGGTGCGCTGCCGCTCCGGGCGACGCATGCGCGCCAGCACGGCGTCGGAGGCGTGCTGCATCGGCATGTCCAGGTACGGCAGGATGCGCGACTCGCGCGCCATCACCTCGAGCAGCCGCGGCGTGATGCCGGTGCTGTAGAGGTAGAGCATGCGGAGCCACGGGATGTCCGTCTCGCGCACGAGCGCCTCGAGCAGCTCCGGCAGGGTGAAGCCGTCGCGCCGGTCGCGGCCGTAGTGCGCCAGGTCCTGCGCCACGAGGTTCACCTCGCGAGCGCCCTGCGCCTCGAGCAGCTGCGCCTCGCGCACCACGTCGTCGAGCGCGAAGGAGCGGTGCTTCCCACGCATGAGGGGGATGGCGCAGAAGGCGCAGCCATGGTCGCACCCCTCGCTCACCTTGAGATAGCGGATGTGCGGCGTGTCACCGGTGAAGAGGCGCACGCCCGGGTGCGCCACCGGCTGGCCGCCGATCAGGCCACGCGCCTCCAGCTCCGGCAGCAGGCGATCCATCTCGGACGAGCCGAGAAAGAGGTCCACCTCAGGGAGCGCCTCCTCCAGCTCGCCCTTGTGCCGCTGCACCATGCACCCCACGGCGACCACGGCCTGGCAGGCTCCCTCGCGCTTGAGGGTCCCGGCCTGGACGATGGCATCGAGCGACTCCTTCTTGGCCGCGTCGATGAAGCCACAGGTGTTGATGACGATGATCTCGGCGTCGTCGAGGTCGTCGGTGGGGACGGCGCCGCGATCGGCGAGCTGGGCGAGATAGCGTTCGGAGTCGACGGTGTTCTTGTCGCAGCCGAGGGTGACGAAACCGATCTTCATGCGGCGCGACGGAGGGACCGGGCAGGGCCAACGTGATGCATCGTCGCAAGTTAGCGAGGGAGGAGCGCGCCTTCTACCGCCGGGGGACAAAACCGGCTCTTGCGCGCTCCTACTTTGCATTGTAAAGTGCTTTCCATGACACTGCCGCGCCTCATACTCTGCGCAGCCCTCGTCGTCGGCCTCGCCGCCGATGCCCTCCTGCGCGCCGGTTTCGATGGCATCGCCTTCCCCCTCTGGATCGCCCTCGTCGGCCTTGCCGCCCTCGCCATCGCCCGGCGTGACCAGCGGGCAACACCCCGCGAGGCGGTCGGCTGGCTCGTCGTCGCCCTGCTCGCGGCCGGGGGCCTCGCCTGGCGCGCGTCCGAGGAGCTGATGGCGTTCGACTTCCTCGCCACGCTGCTCGCCCTTGGCCTGGCGGCGATGGCGCTCGGGCAGCCGCGCGCGGCGGTCCTCGACGCGCGGCTCCGCGACACGGTGTGGACGGGAGCACGAGTGCTGCGCGACGTGCTCATCGGGGCGCTGCCGCTGACGCTGCGCGAGCTGCTCGCCCCTGGCGCGCGCGAGACCGCCAGCCGGCGCGGCTGGCCGGCCATCCGCACGACCCTGATCGTCGTCGCCCTGCTGGTGGTCTTCGGCTCGCTGCTCCGCGCCGCGGATCCGATCTTCGCCAGCCTGCTCGCCATCCCCCACTTCGACATCGGCACCTTCATCTCGCACCTGCTGGTGATCGGCTTCTTCGCGTGGGTGTTCGCCGGCTGGTCGCGCGGCGCCTTCATCTCGCCCGCCTCGGCGTCGCGGCCGCCGGAGCGCCTGCCCGTCACGCTCGGCATGACGGACATGACCGCGGCGCTGGCGACGCTCGACGTGCTGTTTGCGCTGTTCATCCTCGCGCAGCTGGGCTGGCTGTTCGGCGGCGAGGCGTTCCTGCAGGCGCGCACCGGCCTCACGGCGGCCCAGTACGCGCGGCGCGGCTTCTTCCAGATGGTGATCGTGGTGCTGCTCGTGGTCCCGCTGCTGCTGGCGACGCGAACGCTGCGCGCACCGGGCGCCGACACGGCGCGGCGGCACACCCTGCTCGCCGTGCCGATGGTCGTGCTGCTGCTGGCCATGATCGCGTCGGCGGCGCTCCGCATGCGGCTCTACGTCCAGTACTTCGGCCTCACCTCCGAGCGCTTCTACACGCTGGCCATCATGGCGTGGCTCGCCTTCGTGCTCGTCTGGCTCGCGGCGACGACGCTGCGCGGGAGGGACCGCCACTTCCTCGCGGGAGCGGTGCTCTCGGGATTCGCGACGCTGTTCGTGCTCAACGTCATCGTTCCCGACCGGCTGGTGGCGCGGGTGAACGTGGCACGCGCGCAGCGCGCCACGCCGACGGGCGGATCCGCGCTCGACGTCGCGTACCTCTCGACACTCGGCGGTGACGCGATCGAGCCCGCCATCGCGGCGACGCTGGCCCCTCCCGCGACGGGGACGGCCGCGTCGTCGGCCGCCGCGCCCGCGGCCGATGTGGCCTCGGACAGCGTGGAGCTGCAGCGCTGCCGCGCCGCGCGGCGCATCCGGATGCGCTGGGGCCCGGCGTCGCGCGCCGCATCGATGCAGGATCGGCCCGGCGCCTGGAGACGGTGGAACGCGGGCGAGCAACGCGCCCTCCGGCTCGCGGCGGCAAACGAGACCGCGCTGCGCGCCGTGCAGCAGCGGGCGTGCGCCGCAGAGTCGCGTGCCGGCGCGCGCCCGGCGGTGGTGGATGCCTACCGGTAGTTGCCGAACTGGAGCTGCACGCCGAAGTCCTTGCCCTTCAGGAGGGCGATGGCTTCCTGGAGGTCGTCACGCGACGGGCCGCTCACGCGCACCTGCTCCCCCTGGATGGACGCCTGCACCTTCTTGAGCTTCGCGTCCTTGATCGCCGCCGCCACCTTCTTCGCCGTTTCGGCATCGAGCGACATCTTGAGCTTCACGTCGCGACGAACGGTGTCTCCCGCCGCCTGCCTGATCTCGCCGATGTCGAGGTTCTTCACCGGCACGCCGCGCTTGATGAGCTTCGACTGCAGCACGTCGAACAGCGCCGTCATCTGGAAGTCGCTGTCCGCCACGAGCGCGATGAGCGACTCCGCCCGCTTGAAGTCGATCGTCGCCTTCGACCCCTTGAAGTCGTAGCGCTGAGCGATCTCCTTCTGCGCCTGGTTGACGGCGTTGTCGACTTCCTGGAGGTCGACGCCGGTGGTGACGTCGAAGCTGGCGGTTTGGGCCATGCGTGAGACTTGGGTGAGGCGTGAATCGTGAGACGTGAATCGTAACGCCGGTACGTGCAATGCCGCGATGCCAACCGTTCCGTTGGCGCCTGTTACGGTGATGCATGCAGGATCATCGTCGGCTTCGCGTGTATCAGGCCGCTCGGGAGCTGGCTCTGGAAGTATACGCCGTCGCACGGGTGCTTCCAGCCGAGGAGCGGTTCGAGCTCTCCCGTCAGCTTCGGCGCGCAGCGGTCTCGGTCGGCTCGAACATCGCGGAGGGATGCGGCCGCGCTACACGACGAGACCTGTGCGGGTTTCTCGATGTAGCCCTCGGATCCTCGCGCGAGCTGGAGTTCCAGCTGGATCTCGTCGAGCGAGCCGGCCTCACACCGGCGGAGGTCGTGCGCCCTGCACTGGAAACGACAAGGCGCGTCCAGCAGATGCTGACGCGCCTCATCGTCCAGATTCGCATTCGGAGCCGCGATCCCGATGACGGCTGACGCCGTCACGTCTCACGCCTCACGTCTCACGTCTCGCGCTTCACGCTTCACGCTTCACGCTTCACGCTTCACGCTTCACGCTTCACCCAAGGTACGACTCCAGCGCCCGTGCCCGCGACACGTGCCTCAGCCGCGAGAGCGCCTTCTCCTTGATCTGCCGCACCCGCTCCCGCGTGATGCCGAGGAGGGCGCCGATCTGCTCGAGCGTCATCGGCTCCTCGCCGTCCAGGCCGAAGTAGAGGCG
>DASURL010000236.1:0-18841 GCA_036280075.1 Gemmatimonadaceae bacterium
GGTCGTTCGCGATCAGGTGGAGCGCTTGCACTGGGTTATACGTAGCCGGGCGCGGCTTGCGCATTGGCCCTCCAGGAAGTGATTCGCATCAGCCCGGGCATTCGGCGCCGGGCCGCCCTTTGACGAATAGTAACCACCAAAGAGCCTAAAGCACAGTGGGGCATCGTCTTGCGATCTAGTCTCCGCGTGGCCGCCCTCATCGGGCTCAGTGCGGCGATGGCCTGCGGCCCTCGCCCCCACATTCCGCCGCGTCCGGTCGTCGTCCCCGGAGCGCTCGCTCCCACCGACAGCGGCGCGCTGCTCGCGCGTAGACTGGCGCCCCTTCTATACCTCCAGCGGGATGAATGGTTCCCGCTGGACCGCGCCGTCGCCGTGCTTCACCCCACCCGTCCCATCATCGCCTATCACCTGCTGTGGCACGATGACGTCATGGGCTCGTGGATCCCCTTCACCGTTCCCACGGATGAAGAGGTCGTCTGGGTCGGGTACTCGCCGTCGGGCGCGCCCACCGACATGTGGACCTACTGGCACGGGACGATCCTGCACACCGACTGGCGTGATCGCGGCACGCCGGCGATCGACGTGCAATGGGGCAAGCACGGCTCGCTGCCGCGCGGCATCATCGAGAGCGACCTGCCCACCCTCCGGAAGCTGAACACGTTCTACGCGTTCAACTACCTGCTGCTGCCGGACATTCTCCTCGGCAAGCTCACGCGCCCCGGCCCGTCGGGCTTCTTCCACTCCTATGCGCGCTATCGCGACTTCTCGCGCGTGCTCGTGCTGGCCGATTCACTCGACCTCGTGGTCCGCACGGAGAATCCGCGTGATGCGCTCGCCGCGGTGTTCGGCAAGCCGTACTCGAGGAAGACGCCCTGGCCGAAGGAGACGGCGCGCCTCAGCGATTCGACGCGGGCGACGACGGTGGCAGGGCCCGACGACCGGCACTGACCTCGCGCCGGATCACGACTCGGGGGAAGACCAGGTGCCATCGGGGCGGCGCCAGATGCGCCGCCCCACGCGCCAGGGACGCTTGTCGGAAAACTCCCTGCCCGACGCGAACGCCTCCGCGTCCTCGAGCGATTCCATCATGTCGTTCGCCTTGGCGCTCGCCTCGTCCGCCCAGTGCACGATCTCCGCTTCCGTCGTCATCGGCTGCACGGGGCTCCCGAACTCCAGCGATCCGTGGTGCGAGAGGATCATGTGCTGCAGGTCGAGCAGCTGTCCCTCCGTGCACACCGGCTCCCCCAGCTGTGCGAGCCGCCGCTCGAGCATCAGGCACCCCAGCACCACGTGGCCAAGCAGCAGGCCGCAGGGCGTGTTGGTGAACTGCCCGGCATCGATGGCATAGGCTTCCACCTTTCCCACGTCGTGGAGCAGCGCGCCCGCCACTACGAGGTCCACGTTGGCGCCCATGGTCTTCGCCGTCTGCCGGGCGATGGACGTCACCTCGAACACGTGGAGGAGCAGCCCGCCCAGCTTTGCGTGATGCCCGTTCACCGACCCCGGCGTCTTCTCGAACGCCAGGCGGAAGTTGTCATCGGCGAAGAACAGGTCCACCACGCGCCGCAGCGCGGGGGTCGTGATCTCGGCGCGGCGGCGGTCGATCCAGTCCCAGAGCTTCGTCGGGTCGCCGGCGATGCGGGGGAGGAACGCATTCAGGTCCACCTGCTCCACCGGCAGCACGCGCAACGGGCCGGTGAGCTGGATCTGGCGCTTGCCGGTCCGCGGGTAGATGCCGATCTCGCCGATCGCCTGCACCACGCGCCCGCGGTCGGCGCCATCCGCCCACCCGCGCTGGCTGGACCAGATCGGGGCGACGTCGATCTGTCCCGACGCGTTACCCAGGCGCAGGACGACGAACGGGTCGCCGTTGTTCTGGGTCTTCTCCACGCGATCGAGGACGAGGAGCTCGTGCTGGACGCGCTCCCCGATGGTGAGTTGGCCGATATCGAGCGGCTGCATGCACCAATGGTGCAGGATGAAGCGACGGCGGGCAAGCGGAAATCACGCGCTGGCCATCTTCGTCGCGGACTGCCATGTTTTGCCCCCGTGCGCACGACGCGTCAGCGCGCCCGGAAATTGCGCAACGCGACGCACGATTCGCGCAGCACCCACGATCACTTCCGGCGGAGGAGACGCAGCGATGGCAACGAAGAAGTCAGGCCGCGGCACGAAGCGGAGCGCGGGGAAGAAGAGTACGCGGCGCGGGCCGGCGATCCGCAAGCGCTCCGGCGCCAAGAAGGGCACCGCGAAGCGCAGCAGCACCGGGAAGAGCGCCGCCAGGCGCGGTGGCGCAAAGCGCACCGGCACGAAGCGCAGCTCGAAGCGTTCCTCGACGCGGGGCGCGGCGAAGAAGAGCACCGCGAAGAAGAGCACCGCGAAGAAGAGCACCGCGAAGCGTGGCGGCACGGCAACGCGTGGCGGATCCCGGAGCGGGATGTCCCGGAGCCGCACCTCCCGCGGAGGGACGTCCTCCTCGGGCGCGGCGAAGAAGAGCAGCGCGCGGCGGGGCGGCGCCTCGCGGGTGAAGCGCGTCGCCGGCGGCGTGGTGGAGCAGGCGCAGCACGCCGTGGTCACTGGCTTCGAGGCGGTGAAGGGACTGGGCGAGACCCTCGTCGATCGCGTCACGGGCTGACACCCGCACGCATTCCTCGCGCGTCGCGCGCTCAGCCGGCGTGACGCGCGAGGAAGTCGAGGGTGAGGTCGGCCACCGTGTCACGGCAGTAGTCGACCGTGATCACGTGACCACACCCCTCCACCCACTGCTGCTCCATTGGCGCGTGCATCGCGGCGATGGCGCGTTCGGCCAGCGCGCTCGGAATGCGGTTGTCTTCCCGCGAGTTCACCACCAGCGTCGGCGCCGTGACCTGTCGCAGCGCGGCGCGTCCCGCGGCGGCTGTCGCCACCAGCGCGCGTAGCGCGCGCGGGGGGAAGGTGCCGTAGGCGTGGCTGGTATCCCGCGCCGCCGGGTCATGCACCGAGCGCTCCCCACGGCCGGCCAGTTGCGGCTGCACGAGCCCCCACACCGGTGACAGCCGGGTGACCCATTGCACGTGGGCGGGGGGCGTGAGGTAGGGCGCGAGCAGGACGAGCACACGGACGTCGCCCGACGCGGCCGCGAGCTGTGCCGCGATCGCTCCCCCCATCGACAGGCCGATCACCCCGATCCAGGGCGCCTTCGCGCGTATCACGTCCAGCGCCTCGACTGCCGCGGCGCGGTAGGCCGACGCGCTCACGCGCGTGAAGGCGCGCGGACTGCGGCCGTGACCCGGCAGGAGGGGGGCGTACACCGTGTAGCCGGCAGCATTGAGTCGCTCCGCGAGATAGCGGAGCGTCTGCGGCGTGTCGCCGGAGCCGTGCAGCAGGAGCAGCGCGCGACCGTTCGTGCCATCCAGCAGGAACGGTCCGGCGCCGATCACGATCCCCTGCGCATCGGTGGGATGAACGGCACGGTACGCGCGCTCGATGCGGCGACCGGCGAGCGCGCGCCACGCCGCGCCGGCGCCCACGGCGAGCGCCGCGAACAGGAGAGGGATCATCTTTCAGGGTGGCCGGCGCTGGGCCGGCCGTTTATTGCACGGCGCTGGTGCTCGTCGCGACGTCGGCCAATCCGGGCACGAGCAGCGAATCCTCACTCGTGCCGCCCAGCCGCTCGTACAGGCTCGCGGTGGGCGTCACGTACAGCGTGCTGCCGATGCGCTCCACCAGCCCCTCGCCGGTGAGCCGGCCCAGCACGAGCGACACCGACTCGCGCGTGGCGCCGACCAGCTCGCACAGCAGGCGGTACCGCGTGCTGCACAGTTCGATGCGGCCATCGCTTCGTGTGAAGCTGTCGTGTGACGCCATGCGGCGCAACGCCGCCACCAGCCGCTGCTCCACCGAGAGCGTCGTGAGCTCGCGGAGCTTCTCCAGCAGGGCGGTGCGCTCGGCCATCACCTGCCCCACCACGGCCAGCGCGTGGGTCGGCTGCTCGCGGATGAACGCCCGCAGCTTCGCGCTGCTGAGGAAGAGCGTGTCCGTCTCCTCGTCGGCCCGGGCGTCGGTCGCGTACACGCCATTGGGTGACAGGCCCTCGGCGCCGAACGTCTCGCCCGGCGTGGCAACCCAGGGCACGAACCCGCGGCCGGCGCGCACGCGGCTGCGCAGCACCACGCGCCCGCGCGCCACGACGAACACGCCGTCGGCGCTCGTGCCTCGCTCGTAGATCTGGAAGCCGGACGGCCATGTCGCCCTCGCCGCGTAGTCCTGCAGGGCGAGCCGTTCAGCATGTGACAGGCGCGCAATCGTCGCGCCGATCCCCTCTTCTGTCTGCGCCACCGGTAATCTCCCGTGCTGCAACAGCTTCGCCGGTGCGCAATAGCCGTTCCTGCGGGTTCGCGCGCGGACTCAGCAGCAGCCTGCGGGGTGGGCGGGCTCACCGGCCCGCCCACCGCAGGCGGCTTACGGCAGGGCCGCGCGCGCCGCCACGATGGCGCGTGTGGCCGCCTCGAAGCGCTGCGCCAGGTCCGCGAGCTCCTTCGTCGTCAACGGCTCGTCGTTCGCGCGAATCGCCTCGTTCACCGACGGGAACACCATGTTCGCGTAGCCGTTGTTCTCGTCGGCCACGTAGATCAGGTTGCGGAACCAGGGACGCGTGCGCAGTCCCTCGGGCCGCGACAGCGCGCGCTCGACGCCCAGCAGCGCCGCGTTCACGGCGGCCTGTCGCTCGCGCGGCAGGGCGCCCGACGCCAGCGCGCGGTCGCGCGCCGCCGAGTACGCGCTGGCCTCCCGCTCCATGCCGCTGATCGCCGAGCGCAGCGCGTCCGTGGACGCGTTCCACTTGCGGCCCGCCAGGTCGCGGTCGATCGCCGGCAGGTAGCGCTGCATCGTGCGCGCGAACTCCACGTAGTCGTACGGAATCACTTCCGCATTCGCGAGCCGCAGGATCATCCCCGCGGCGATCCTCGCCGCGGCGGCGTGGTACACGAACCCCGGGTCGCCGAACTTGCTCATCCAGTTGAAGTCGTCGTACTGCGAGTGGTACACGCCGCCCGGTCCGCCGAAGCCCCACTCGGCGATCGGCATGCCGAGGTGGTTGTAGAAGCCGGCGAAGTCGGAGCCGCCACCGGGATCGCCCATCGCCGGCTCCGCGGTGTCGGCCACGGCGCTGGCACGCCGCCACTCCGCGTAGACGCTCCCCTTGCCGTTGGGGTCGGGCACGGCGCGCGCGATGTCGCGCAGCATCGGCCGCAGCGAGGGTGAGCCGCCGCCGCCGAACCGCGCGCCCTGCGCCGCGACGTCCTGGTTCAGGTACGCCACGCCACCGCGCATGAGCCGCAGCGAGTCGTCCTCCACGTACTCCGTGGAACCCAGCAGCCCCCACTCCTCGGCGTCCCACGTCGCGAACACGATCGTGCGCTTCGGCCGGTAGCCGGCCTTCACGGCCTCGGACACGGCACGCGCGGCCTCGAGTACGCTCACCGTGCCGCTCACGTTGTCCGCGGCGCCCGGGCCCCACGCGTCGCGGTGTCCTCCGATGATCACCAGCTCGTCCGGAAACTCGCTGCCGCGAATGGTGCCGAAGGTGTCGTAGATCGGCTTCGTACCGTGCGTCGCGCGGTCATCGGTCACCTTCACGCGTGCGCGAACCGGCCCCGGGCCCACGTGGTAGCGGAACGGCAGCCCGCCCTGCCAGCTCTGTGGAATGTCGTGGCCGCGCAGCCCTTCCAGCAGCTCGCTCGCGTTCCCGTACGACATGGGAACCACCGGGATGTGCGGGATCTCCATCCGGCGCTCGGGGAGCCGCGGGGCGCCCGGCGTCGACGCATACCCGGGTGTGGCGGGATCGCCATCGACGTTCATCACGCTGCCGCGCTGCACGCCGTTGCGGTTGCGCATCGGCCCGTTGGGGTAGACGTCGCCGCGCACGTAGCCGTCGTCCTGCGGATCGCTGTAGATGAGCAGCGCCACGGCGCCGTGCTTCTCCGCCTCGCGCGCCTTGATGCCGCGGAACGACCGTCCGTATCGCGCCACGGCGATCTTCCCGCGCACCGAGATGCCGAGCGAGTCGAGCTGGGCGTAGTCCTCGATCAGGCCGTAGTTCACGTAGACCACGTCGGCCGTCACGTCACCCTGCCCGCTGTAGCCGTTCACCGTGGGATACTGCGCGAGCGCCGACGTCGGGTCGCCGGGTACGGGCGGCTCGGCGAGCGAGAGCTCCTTCGCCTTCGGCGACACGCGCCACACGCGCACCCCGGTGGGGATCGGCATGAAGACGTCGTACTGACGCACTTCCGTCTCGAGTCCCATGGCTTTCATCTGCGCAATCACGTAGTCGCGCGTCCGTGCCTGCGCCGCCGTCCCCGACACGTGCGTTTCAGCGGACAGTGCACGCGAGTGCGCACGAGCGCGCGCCGGGTCCGGCCGCGCGATCGCGTCGGCCTCGAGCGCGCGCTCCTTCGCCGCGGCCGGCGCGGAATAGCCGGGCATCGAAGTGCCCGTACCCTGCTGCGCAGCAACGACAGGAGCCGCGAGCAGGCTGAGGGCGAGGGGAAGGTGGTACCGGCGGCCGGCGGAACGAAGCATGGGCGTGACGTGCTCGGGTTCACGGGGAAGGAAGACGATTCGCGACCGCGCGGGACAGCCGCGATGACGACGGTGTCGCGCAATCTGGAGCCGTGCGCCGCGTGGCGTGAGGGGTGCCGGCGCGCGCGGTCGCGTCAGCTGCTGCGCGGTCGCGGCCCCTCGTCCATCAGGTCGCGCGTCGCGGCCAGCGCCTCGCTGCGCGCGAGCAGCTTGCGCGCTGCATCGGGAGCACGCCGCTGCGCCATCGCCACCAGCCGGGCGAGATAGTCCAGCATCGCGGCGGCGGTGAGGCCATGCACACCGCTGCGCCAGAGCGCCACCGAGCCCCAGCCGCCGCCCCACTTCCGCTGCGTGAGCACCTTCACCTGCTCGTGCTCGTCCAGTGCGAGCACGCCACGCAGCGCATGGACCGCCGGCGTCTCCGCGTCACGCAGGTGGCCCCCCGTGAGCTTCCAGTGCGGAATGCGCCCCTGGTGCACCGGCAGCTTCGCCGCGTCCACGGGTTCGAGCTCCAGCACGTTGCGCATCACCAGGATTCCCGAGGCGAGCGCCGCGACGCGCGACTCCTCGGCCGCCGTGAGCTGCATCTCGAAGCGGTTGATCTGGTCGCAGCGCGCAACCAGGTCGGCCAGGCTCTGGGGCGTGGGCGCCTCGACAGGATTCGCCATCGTCCCGCCTACGCCGGCCGCCGCACGTCCGCGATCATGTCGCGCACGCTGTCGGTGAGATAGTCCGCCACGTTCTCGTCATTGGATGCATTCCACTCCTTCACCAGGTCGGCCAGGTGCGCGCGCCGCGCCGCCACCAGGCGGTCCATGACGCCGCACCCCGCCGGCGTGAGGCGGCCCATCGCGTGGTCGGTTCGCTCACCGGCCGGCGGCGACTCGATCAGCCCGCGATCGCAGAGCTCCTCCAGCGCGGCATGGATCCGCTCCAGGGGAATGTGGTGCGTGCGCGCCAGCTGTGCGGGTTCCGCGGCCGGATCGCGCTCCGCCCTGACCAGCAGCCAGGCCGCGAGTGGCGTCAGCGTCTCGCCCGCCCGATCGATCACGCGCTGGATGTGGCTGCGCTGGACCTGGCGATCCACCAGGCGCGAGAACGCATCCACCAGCTGCGCCTCCGCCACGCGCGCATCCAGCGGACGGCCGAACGCACCCCCGCTGTCCGTCCCCGCATCGCTCGCCGCGGCGGCGATCGTCTCGCGCAGCGGCCGCTCCGGCAGCGCCCACGCGAGCAGGAAGCCCACCGCGCACACCGCCGTCGCCACGAGGAACACCGTGCTGAGCGACGCCGTGAACGCCTGCAGGTACGCCGAGCGCGCCGCGACGGGCATGCGCGCCAGCGCCTCCGTCGTCATGCCGCCCGCTCCCTGCGCCGGTGTGCCCGCCGGCATGAGCCGCGCCAGGTTCGCGTTCAGCCGGCTCGCGAAGATGGCGCCCAGCACCGCCGTGCCCAGCGACCCGCCGATGAGCCGGAACAGCGTGGCGCCCGACGTCGCCACCCCGAGGTCGCTGTACTCCACCGAGTTCTGCACCGCGATCACGAGCACCTGCATCACCATCCCCAGGCCGAGTCCGAGCAGCAGCATGGCGAGACCGGCCATCAGCGCCCCGCTCGACACCGTGAGCCGCGACAGGAGGAACAATCCCGCGCTCATCACTGCGGTACCGAGGATCGGGAACCGCTTGTATCGCCCGGAGCGGCTGATGTGCTGCCCGGAGAGAATGGAAGTCACGAGCATTCCGCCCATCATCGGCAGCATCTCGAGTCCCGACTGCGTCGGTCCCACGCCCTTCACGAGCTGGAGGTACACCGGGAGGTAGGTCACCGATCCGAAGAGCGCGAAACCGACGATGAGCCCGATGAGCGACGTGAGGGTGAACGTCGCCTGCCCGAACAGGTGCGGCGGCAGCACTGGCTCCCTCGCGCGGCGCTCCAGCAGCACGAATCCCGCGAGCGCCACCAGCGTGATCGCGATCAGCCCGAGCACCAGCCCGGACGACCACGGGAAGGCGGTCCCGCCGACGTCGGCCACGAGGGTGGTGCCGCTCAGCACCACCGCCAGCAGCCCGGCGCCGGCGTAGTCGATGGCGTGTGCGCGGCGCTGCGACTGCGCCGGCAGGGTGGCGGCGAGCACCACGAGCGCCACGATGCCGAGCGGCAGGTTGATGTAGAAGATCCAGCGCCACGACAGGTGCGTCGTGAAGTAGCCGCCGAGCAGCGGGCCGGCGATGCTCGCCAGGCCGAACACGGCACCGAAGATCCCCTGGTAGCGCCCCCGCTCGCGCGGCGACACGATGTCGCCCACGGCGGCCTGCGTCGTCACGTTCAGGCCACCGCCGCCCAGCCCCTGGATGAAGCGGAACAGGATGAGCTGCGTCATGCTCCGGCTCATGCCGCAGAGCGCCGAGCCGGCGAGGAAGAGCACGATCGCCGACTGCAGCACCAGCTTGCGGCCGTACAGGTCGCCGAGCTTGCCGTAGATCGGCGTGACGATCGTCTGGGCGAGCAGGTAGCCCGTGACCACCCACGCCAGGTGCTCGAGCCCCCCGAGCTCCCCCACGATGGTGGGCAGCGCGGTGGAGACGATGGTCGAATCGAGGGCGGCGAGCAGCAGCACCAGCAGGAGCCCGCTGAACACCACGAGCACCTGCCGGTGCTCGAGTGGCGCCGGCGCGGCGGTCGGCGGCGCGATGCGCGGCTCGACCACGTGCGGCTCAGTCATCGGCGTGCACGTCGGCGGCGGCAGGGACGAGCGAAGGCGCGTCGTGCGTCCGAAGGCCGAAGCGGCTCAGCAGGCGCGCACGCCATTCTTCCATGATCTCGTACACGGTGGGAATCACGACGAGGGTGAGGACGGTGGACGCCACGACGCCGCCGATCACCGCGCGGCCCAGCGGCGCGCGGAAGTCCGCGCCCTCGCCGTAGCCGAGCGCCACCGGCACCATCCCGGCGATCAGCGCGAGCGTGGTCATCATGATGGGACGCAGGCGGATGCGCCCCGCTTCGATGAGCGCCTCGCGCAGCGGCAGCCCTTCACGCGTGTGCGCCCACTTGGCGAAGTCGATCAGCAGGATGGCGTTCTTCGCCACGATCCCCATCAGCATCATCACGCCGATCAGGCTCATGATGTTCAGCGTGTCGCGCGTCACGAGCAGCGCGATCACCACGCCGATGAGCGACAGGGGCAGTGAGACGAGGATCGCCAGCGGATCGAGGAAGCTGCTGAACTGGATCACGAGGATCAGGTACATCAGCATCACCGCCACGCCGAGCGAGGTGAAGATGCTGCCGAACACCTCGTTCTGGCTCTCCACCTGCCCGCCCTGGGTGATCTCGTACCCCGGCGGCAGCGACACCTTGTTCACGCGGTCCATGACGTCACGGGCCACGTTCCCGATCGAGCCGCCGAGCACGTTGGCGCCGATCGTCACCACGCGCTTGCGCTGGTAGTGGTCGATCTGCGCCGGCCCCTGGCTCGGCGTGATCGTCGCGATCTGCGCCAGGGGGACGAATGTCCCCGGTGCGCCAGGCGTACCCGCAACCATGATCGGCAGCTGCGCCAGGTCGTTCGCCTGCTGGCGTGATTCGGGGGCCAGCCGCACGTGCACGTACCGCGAGATTCCCGAGGGATCCACCCACGTGCCCGCGTCCACCCCGGCGAACGCCACGCGGAGCGACGTCGCGAGCTGGCCCAGGCTCACGCCGAGACTCGCCGCGAGCCCGCGATCCACCTGCACCTCGATCTCCGGCTTCTGGCCCTTGGTGGAGAGGCCGACATCCACCGCGCCCGGCGCCGTCCGCACGGAGTCGGCGATCTGTTCCGCGAGGCGCGTGAGCACGGTGGCGTCGGGCCCCTGGAGCTGCAGCTGGATCTGCTTCTGGTTGCCGGCGAATCCCCCGGCCGCGAAGGTGTACGCGCTCGCCCCCGCGACCCGGGAGACCTCGCGCCGGATCATCTGCCCGAACGCCTCCTGGCTGATGGACCGCTCGTGCTTCGGCACGAGGCGCACGTAGACGGTCGCCGCGTCCACCGCGCCGGAGCCGGACGCGCTGCCGACGGTGGTGTAGGTGTACTTCACTTCCTTGTGCTGACGGACCAGGCGGCCCACCTCCTCCGCCTTCAGCGTCGTGTAGTCGAGGCTCGAGCCCGGCGGGGCCTCGATGGCCACGTTCAGCTCGCTGTTGTCGCTCACCGGCGTGAAGCCGAAGCCTCCGAACAGCACCTGCATCGCGATCGCGATCACGAACGATGCGCCGGCCATCGCCACCATCCACCAGCGGTGGTCGAGCGCCCACGCGATCACCGTCGTGTAGCGCCGTGATTGCCGGTCGAACCACGCGTTGAACCGGTCCAGCGCGCGCGCAATCGCGTTCTGTCGCTCGTGCGCCTCGAGCTGCGGGTCGGGCCAGTACGCCGAGAGCATCGGGTCCAGCGAGAAGGAGACGAAGAGCGAGACCAGCACCGCGCTCGCGATCGTCAGCGCGAAGGGCTTGAAGAACTGGCCGGCGATCCCCGGCATGAAGCCCACCGGGACGAACACCGCCACGATCGAGAAGGTCGTCGCCGTGACGGCGAGGCCGATCTCGTCCGTGCCTTCGTGGGACGCCGTCACGTGGTCGCGCCCCATCTCCACGTGGCGCACGATGTTCTCGCGCACCACGATCGCGTCGTCGATCAGGATGCCGATCGCCAGCGAGAGCCCCATCAGCGACATCACGTTCAGCGTGAAGCCGAAGAGGAGCAGTGGCGCGAACGCGGTGAGCACGGAGACCGGGAGCGCGAGCCCGGTGATCACCGTCGAGCGCCAGGAGTTGAGGAAGAGGAACACCACGAGGACGGTGAGGAGCGCACCTTCCACGAGCGTCTCCTCCACGTTGTGCACCGAGTTGCGCACGCGCGTGCCGGCGTCGCGCACCGTCTCGATCCGCGTCCCGGGCGGCAGGGTGGGAAGCAGTGCCGCGATCCGCCGGTTGACCGCGTCGCTCACCGCGGTCGTGCTGTATTCGCGCGACTTGACGATGTCGAGGCCGATCGCCGGCGAGCCGTTGTACAGCGCGGCCGACGTCGGCTCGGCGGCGCCCGCGGCCACGTCCGCCACCTCCCCCAGCCGCACCAGCTGGCCGCCATGCTGCGCCACGACGATGCCGGCGAAGTCCTCGGGCCGCTGCAGCCGGGCCTCGAGCCGGATCGCCCGGTTCTCGAGCGACGTCGTCACCTGCCCCACCGGCGCCGCGAGGTTCTGCGACCGCACGGCGCTGACCACCTGGTCGATGCCGACACCGGTCGCCCCCAGCGCCGCCGGCTTCACGTCGATGTTGAGCTGCGCGCTGTCGCCCCCAACGACGTTCACCTGCGCCACGCCGGCGATCGCACGAAGCTCGTCGGCGATCTGCTGGTCGGCGAGCTGCGTCAGCTCGGGGGTGGTGAGCGAGCTGGACGTGAGTGCGAGCGAGACGATCGGCAGCGTATTGGGGTCGAACCGCGCGATCGCCGGCTCGAGGATCTCCTGCGGCAGCTGCGACCGGACGGCCGAGATCGCGTCGCGCACGTCCTGTGTCGCCTGGTTCACGTCCTTCGAGTATGCGAACTGCACGATGATCTGGGCGAACCCGTCCGTGGACGTCGAGTTCAGCTTGTCCACCCCGCTGATCCCCGAGATCTTGTCCTCGAGGCGCGTCACGACTTCGCGCTCGACCACGTCCGGGGCGGCGCCCGGATACGCCACGCCGATGAACACGATCGGCTGATCGAGCTCCGGGAACTCGTCGGTCTCCAGCCGGAACAGCGAGGCGAGGCCGAACACCACCAGCGCGATCATCGTCACGACGGTGATGATCGGACGGCGGATCGCGAAGTCGGAGATGAACATGGAACCCGTGCACGGGTGGCGCGGGCGTGGACACGGTCGCGCTCGCCGCTACTGGCCCATCGCCTCGCGCACTCCGGTGATCACGAACTGTACCGCGATCGCCGCGAGCAGCAGGCCCATGATGCGCGTCATCACGCGGATCCCCGTCTGCCCCATGCGCACCACCAGCCGCTCACCGACCCGCAGCGTGAGCCACGAGATCAGGATCGTCAGCAGGATCGAGCCATAGACCGCGACCTGCTGCGCCGTGGAGCGGGCCTGCCCCGCGAGAACCATCACGGTCGAGATCGCCCCCGGGCCCGCGAGCATCGGCATCGCCAGTGGCGTGAGCGCCACGTCTTCCTTCGCGCGCCCCTCGGTGATCTCCGCCGCGCCCTCCTGCGTGGATCGCGTGCCGTGCAGCATGTCCATCGCCACCACCCAGAGGATCAGGCCGCCGGCGATCCGGAAGGCCGGCATCGTGATCCCGAACAGGCTGAAGATCCCGCGTCCCGCCACGGCGAACGTGATCAGCAGCACCGCCGCCGCCACGCAGGCCCGCCGTGCCGTCCCGCGGCGCTGCTCCCCCGTCTGCCCCTGCGTGATCACCAGGTAGGTCGGCACCACGGCGATCGGGTCCACGATGAAGAGGACCGACGTGAACGTGACGAGCGCGAACTGGAGATACGTCTGCACTTACTCGTACTCGCTCATCGCCGCACGCACGGCGTCGCGCAGCCGTCGTTCACGCTCCGGACCCGGCGCCACCGTGGCCGCCAGCGAGCCGAAGAGCCGCAGCATCTCGTTCTCCATGAACGGCCCCCGGTCCCGCACCCCCAGCGCATCGAGGGAGCGTTCGGCGAGGTCGCGCAGCAGTCGGCGCGTCTCGTCGTCCAGCGTGGCGAGTGTGACCGGCGCCGCCGGCGCAGGCACCGGCGTCTGCTCTCGCCGTCGCGGCGCGGCATCCAGCAGGGCACGCATCGGTGCCAGGGCCACCACGAAGGACCCCGGCGTGTGCTCCTCGAACCCCTCGATCACCCCTTTCCGTCGCAGCTCGTGGAACACGCGAACGCTCGCCTCCCGCACGACGCCCACCCCGCCCTCGCTGCCGTTGCCGCGGCCGGTGATGACCAGCACCTCTCCCGACTGCTGCACCTGATGCTGCCGCAGCCACTGCTCGACGCGCGTGGCGGCCTCGCGCGCACTCGGCATGGAGAGTCGCAGGTTCAGGGTGCGCATCGCGCCGAACCGGACTTCGTCGAACGCCTGACGAAGGCCGGCCAGGCCGCGCACCCGGCGCGGATCCGTCATCGCTGCGTCGGCCTGCCGTTCACCATCGCGCGCCGCAGCACGCGTCCGTCCACGCGCTCGGTCGGCGGCACACCCACGATCCACGCCAGCGATGGCGCGAGGTCCGCCACGAGCGCCCGCTCGCTGTAGCGGCCCGCCTTGACCCACGGGCCATACAGGATCACCGGCACGTGCGCATCGTCGTAGTACGGGAGGCCATGCTCCGCCACCGTGGCCCCGACGGGGTACGATCCCTCCACCGGCGTGATCACGTATTCCGCAGGCGAGTCGGACGGGATCATGTGCGCCCACCGCCGCGCCACGTCGTCGCGCACCGTATCCATGGTCGCCAGGTCGCGCACCCGCGTCACCCGCGCGATCCCCGGCGCGCGGCGCACGACGTCGGCGAACCGGCGGAGCAGCGGGGCCGGATCCACGCCGGCCGTCGCGAACGCCCCGCGATCCACGTACACGAGCGGACCGTCCAGCGTCACGGCATTGCTGTCCACCTTCGCCGCGGCGAGCATGTCGCGCAGCGTGCGTCGCGCCGGCCGCAGGTCGTAGCGCACCACCGGCGCCCGATGCGCCCGCTGCGCGGCCAGCTCGGGAAATGGCGTCACGCCGTGATCGGCCGCCAGCGCGAAGACGATGGTCGAGGAATCGCGCAGCTTGTACAGCGAGTCGATCAGCACGCCCAGCGTGCGATCGAGGCGGAGGATGTTGTCGTGTTGCTCGCGCGAATCGGGGCCGTAGCGATGCCCGATGTAGTCGGTGGCCGACAGCGAGACGGCCAGCACGTCGGTCTGCGGCCCCGTGCCGAGGCCGAGCGTCTGGAGCCCCTCCAGCGCCGCCGCGACGACCAGCTCGTCCATCCATGGCGTGTACGGCAGCTCGCGGGCGCTCCCCGCCGCCGTGGACGGCATCACGTGCGGAAAGGTGAAGTTCCGACCGTTGCTCTCCTCCGGCACGCTGTCCGGCTCCGCGTAATCGCGTGCGTCGCGCAGCAGCGTCCACGAGGCGCCCGCCAGGTGCTGCGGAAACCGCCGCGCGTTCACGCGCTTCACCCAGTCGGGCAGCGTGTCTGCGTAGTAGGTGCTCGTCGTCAGCTCGCCATTCGACGTCGCGTACCAGAACACCTCCTGCTTCGCCCGGCCCAGCGGCAGGATGGCGCCGCGATCCTTTCGCGACACCGAGAGGGCCCGCGAGCGCGGATCGCGCGACCGGATCCAGTCGATCAGCACCGAGCCGCGGAAACGGAAGGGCGATGCGCCGGGATCGCTCGACGTCACGAGGGGGCTCTGTGGATCCTCCACCCCGGCACTGTTGCGCAGGATCCCCGTGGAGCGCGGGAAGCGTCCCGACATCGTCACCGAGTGGCCCGGTGCCGTCTCCGTCACGCCATGGTCCTGGAAGGCATTCGTGAAGAACGCGCCCCGCGTGGCCAGTCGCTTGAGGCCGCCGCTCAGCTGCGCCGCCCAGCGATCGGGGTAGTCGGCGCGCATCTGGTCCACGGTGATGAACACCACCAGCTTCGGGCGCTCGCCCGACGGGCGATCGTACTGCGCGTGAAGCGTCAGCGGGGCAACGAGGGCGAAGAGCGGAAGCAGGACGCGACGCATGGCGAAGGGACGTGGAGTCGAAGGTCGAACGACAGCGAAAGTCCGTGATGCACCGGTGTGCACCACGGACAATCTACCATGCGTGCCGGCGCCTCGATCGCGCCCGGGGACGCCTCAGGCCGCCCGGCTCACCTCGGCCTCGGCCATCAGGTTGCGTGCGAAGCAGATCTCGTTGCACGCGAAGCGGCGCGCACAGGCCAGGCAGTCACGCCGGATCTTCTCCGGATAGCGCGCCCGGTCCACGCGCTCGTAGCCGATCGCCGCGAAGAACTCCGGCTGGAGCGTGAGCGCGAACACGTCGTAGATGCCGCGCTTGCGGGCCAGGTCCTCCACCGCGCGCACGATCGCCTTCCCCAGCCCCTTGCCATGCGCGTCGCGCGACACCGCGATCGCCGCCACCTCCGCCACGCTCGGTGAGTACTCCTTGAGCGCGCCACAGGCCAGCAGCTCGCCCGCGGTGTTCTGCACCACCACGTAGTCGTCGATCGCCAGCGCGATCATCTCCGGCGTGCGCTTCAGCATCCGCCCTTCGTTGGCGAACGTATTGTTCAGGTGCGAGATGGCCGCCGCATCCTGCGGCCGCGCGCGCCGTACCATGAGATCGGGTGCCATCAGAGCACGCCCTCCAGGATCTGCAGCCCACGCGCGAGCTCGTCCTGCGTCGCCACCAGCGGCGGCAGGAGGCGCACCGTGTAGTCCCCCGCCGAGCAGACGAGCAGCCCGTGCGCGAGCGCCTCGCTCACCACGTGCGCCGCCGTGCCCATTACGTCCACCCCCCACATGAAGCCGACGCCGCGCACCTGGCGGATGCGGCTCGTGCGATGGGCGATCTCGTTCAGCTCCTCGCCGAACCACGCCCCTACCTCGCGTACATGCGCCAGCAGTGCGGGATCGGCGAGCCGCTCCAGCACGTGCAGCGCGACGGACGATACGAATGGCCCGCCGCCGAACGTCGTCCCGTGATCGCCCGGCTTGATCGTGGCCGCGATCTCGTCCGTCATCAGGATCGCACCCATCGGCAGCCCGCCCGCGAGCGGCTTGGCCAGCGTCAGGAGGTCGGGCTCGATCCCCGCCTGCTCGTAGGCGAACAACGTCCCCGTGCGCCCGAGGCCGCACTGGATCTCGTCCAGCATGAGCGCCACGTCGCGCTCCTTCGTCATCGCGCGCAGCTCCCGCAGGAACCCCGGATCGAGCACACGCACCCCGCCCTCGCCCTGCACGGGCTCGACGACGAGCGCCGCCGTCGTATCCGCGCTCAGCGCAGCGTCGAGGTCGGCGAGGTCGCGCTCGCTGATCGAGACGCCCGGCGTGAGCGGGCGGAAGGGGAGCCGGTAGGCCGGCCGGTCCGTCGCCGCCAGCGTCGCGAACAGGCGGCCGTGGAACGCGCCGCGCAGCGAGACGATCTCGTGCTTCGCCTCCCCCTTCGTGCGCGCCCAGCGGCGCGCGAACTTGAACGCGCCCTCGTTCGCTTCCGCGCCGGAATTGCAGAAGAACACCTTGTCGGCGAAGGAGCGCGCCACGAGCGCCGCGGCCAGGCGCTCGCCCGGCGCGGTGCTGTAGAGATTCGAGGTGTGCACCAGCCCGTCGGCGGCCGCGTGCATCGCCTGCTTGAGCCCCGCATCGTCGTAGCCGAGCGCGTTGACGGCGATCCCGCTGACGAAGTCGAGGTACCCGTTCCCCTCGGCGTCGAACAGGCGCACACCGCTGCCACGCACGAACTCCACCGGCGCACGCTTGTACGTGCCGAGGATCGCGCTGTCGATCGTCACCGGCTGGCCGGCGCTGGCCGGCTGCGCCTCGGTGGCGTGAATGGCCTGCTCGCCGGTCGGCGGCGTCACTGTCGGTGCCGTCATGCGCACACGCTCTCCACTCGTGTCAGGACCGTGCCGCGATCGAGGGATTCGATCGCCGCGATGTCAGAGATCCGTACCCGCGCCACACCGCCTGCCAGCGCGGCCAGCGCGGCCTGCAGCTTCGCGCCCATCCCACCTGCGGCCGTCCCGTCGGCGATCAGGTGCCGCGCCTCGTCGGCGTCCAGCTCCCGCACCGCTTCTCCATTCACCAGCACTCCGGCCACGTCCGACACGAGGAGGAGCTCCTCCGCCTCCAGCGCCGCGGCGATCGCGGCCGCCGCATCGTCACCATTCACGTTGAGCGTGGATGGCTCGTCGCAGCCTGGGGCGGCGTGTCGGCTCACCGGCGAGATCACCGGCAGCACGTCGCCCGCCAGCAGGTGCCGCAGCAGGGCGACGTTCACCGACGCTGGCGTCCCCACGTGGCCGTACCGCTCGGCGTCGAGCGGCAGCGCAGCGAGCAGGCCGGCATCCTCCCCCGAGAGCCCGAGGGCGGCGACGCCGCGATCGTTGAGCGCCGCGACGAGCCGCTTGTTCGCCGACCCGGAGAGTGCCATGCGGATGATCTCGAGGTCGAGCGCGCTCGTGACGCGGCGCCCGCCGTGAAAGCGCGCCTCCACGCCGTGGAGGCGCTGCAGCGTGCCCACTTCGTCACCGCCGCCATGCACCACCACCAGTGAGCCGGGCGACGCCGCATGGGCAGCGGCCAGCGCACCCGGCAACGCGCGATCCGTCTGCGGACGGCCGCCGACCTTGATCACGCGCGTCATGCCGGCAGCCCCGTGCACTCGTCGAACCCGAGCATCAGGTTGGCGTTCTGCACCGCCTGCCCCGCCGCGCCCTTCATCAGGTTGTCGATCGCCGAGGTCACGAGCAGCATCGGCTGGCGCGTGCCGGCGAGCATCGTCGCCGAGAGCGCGACCACGTTGCGGTGCGCGACCTCGCGCAGCGTCGGCGGGGTGTCGCTCACCTCGATGAAGCGCTCGTTCGCGTAGGCAGCACGATAGAAGGCACGCGGGTCGGCGAGCGCCTCCGTGAGCGGCACCGTGATCGTGGACAGGATCCCGCGCGCGACCGGCAGCAGGTGCGGCGTGAACACGAGCTCCGCCTCGCTGCCGAACGCGTCGAGCGTCGCGCGCATCTCGGTCAGGTGCCGATGCGTGTTGCCCACGCCGTATGCGCGGAAGTCGTCGGCCAGCTCGGCGAACAGCAGCTCCCGCTTCGGCGAGTTGCCGGCGCCGGTCACGCCGCTCGCCGAATTGGCGACGATCGTCGCATCGGTACGCACCAGCTCGGCGCTCAGCAGTGGTGCGAGCGCGAGCAGGATCGAGGTCGGGTAGCAGCCGGGATTCGCCACCACGTCGGCGCCGCGAATGGCACGCCGCGCCTGCTCGCCCAGCTCCGGCATTCCATAGGGAACGCGCGCGCTTCCGTGTCCCGGCCGGAGGTCGCTCGACAGGTCCACGACCTTCGCGCCCGCCTCGCGCGCGCGTTCTACCCATGGCAGCGACGCACCGTGCGGGAGCGCGGAGAACACGAGCGCGGCGCTCGCCAGGTCCGCCGCGTCGGGCGCGGCGAACGTGACCGTCTCGCCCCCCAGGCGCACCGACTGGCCCCGCTGTTCGTTGGCCGTCGCGAAGGCGAGGCTGAACCGGGGATGCCG
>DASURL010000237.1:0-22494 GCA_036280075.1 Gemmatimonadaceae bacterium
CCCGTCCATGCAGAGCCTTGTAAGATAATGTGGGACAACGACCTGGTCAAACCAGCCGGAACGTCATTGCCCCTCTTGGATTCGAACCAAGATTCGTGGCTCCAAAGGCCACTGTCCTGCCATTGGACGAAGGGGCAGCAGTCCGCTCTCAGCCTCGAAAGCTAGTCGAGGACGGACACCGGCTCAACTCGCGTCGCCGAGCGCGTGAGGAGCACCGCGCACGGCTCGTTCACCCGCGGCGCCCGCGACGCCCCCTCGGGAAGGACGCCGAACACCACCGATCCCGAGCCGCTCATCATGGCCGGCGCGCAGCCCGCATCCGTCAGCGCGCGAACGAGCGACGAGAGTACCGGGTGACGCGCCGCCACCACCGTCTGGAAGTCGTTGGTCGCCACCGCGGCGAGACCCGCCCACGTGGCGAGCGATGAGGGCTCGAGGATCCCCGCGCTCTCCCCGCGCTCCGGCACCGCCCCGTCACGCAGCCAGCCGTACGCCTCCGCCGTGTTCACGCCGAACGCCGGCACGAGGAGAACGACCGGCCGCGACTCCGGCGGCGCAAGCGCCAGCAACCGCTCCCCGCGCCCCCAGCCGAGCGCACATGCATGCGTGCCCGTCAGGAAGGGGACGTCGGCGCCGAGGGTGGCGGCGAGGGCGAGGAGGCGCGGCTCGCCGAGCGGGTTGGACGACATCGCGTCCAGCGCGCGGAGCACGGCGCCCGCGTCGGCACTCCCGCCACCCAGGCCGCCGCCCACCGGGATGTGCTTCTCCAGCTCGATCGCCCATCCGTCGCGCATGCCGGTGGCGTCGGCGTACGCGCGCGCCGCGCGCCAGGCGAGGTTCTGCTCCACCGGCCCGAGCGCCGACGGCGGCACGTCACCGCCGACGTCGAGCGAATGTCCACGGGCACGCCGCACCCGCACCATGTCGGCGAGCTCGAGTCGGAGGAAGATCGTCTCGAGCTGGTGATATCCGCTCTCCTCGCGCGCGAGGATGCGCAGCCGGAGGTTCACCTTGGCAGGGGCGCTCACCCGAACGGCGCCTGCACCGGCCAGCGATGCAGCGCCAGCGCGCACGCTCACGGCGCTCGCGTCTCCTCCGGCGAGGGCACCGGGTGCTCCTCGGTCACTTCGCGCTCGGCGCCGCCGAGGTCGCCCATCGAGAGCCCTTCGCGCACGAAGTACCAGGCGCCGATGACGGTGATGGGCACATACGACAGGAAGTGGAAGCCGATGGCCCATGTGACCGCCTGGTCCGCCGGCACGCCATAGATGCCGAGCCCCACCTTGCCGAATCCCTCGAACGCGCCGAAGAAGCCGGGCGCCTGCGGCACCGCGACGCCGACGGCGATGATCCCCTGGAGGAAGAGCGCGGCGCTGAACGGCGCGGGGATGCCGACGGCGCGGAAGGCGAGCCAGAAGGCGAAGGCGTTGGTGAGCCAGTGCAGGATGGTCCACCCCAGCACCGCCGCGAAGTGGCGCGGCGTCTTCAGCACGCTGAGGCCGTCCGCGAGGCCGAGCAGCGCATCGCGGCCGCGCGCCTCCAGGCGCGGCACGAGCCGGCGCACCACCAGCTCGTACAGCGACAGCACGCGCCCCGGGAAGAGGATCAACCCGTACATCGCCACGAGCACCACGAGGATGATGCCGATGCCGACGGCCGCGTACTGCGCGATGGGACGGCCTCCGAACTCCACCCCGCTCGGGAAGGCGGGATCGAGCATGGCGCCGAACATGAGCCCGAACACGACCACGGCGTCGAACAGGCGATCCACGGCCAGCGACGCGAACGAGGCCGGGAAGGGAACCTCGGGCGTGGAGCGCGTGAGGGCGAAGGCACGCGCGAACTCGCCGGCGCGCGCGGGCACCACGTTGTTGACCATCATCCCGATTGCCGTCGCGCTCCACAGGCGCGAGAAGGGGATGTCGCGCTTGATGGGTTCGAGGATCGGCTTCCAGCGCCGAGCGCGCAGGGGGAAGATGCAGGTGGCGGCGAGCGCGGAGAGGGCGAGCAGCGCCACGTTGGACTGGCGCACGTTCTCCAGCACGCGTTGGAGCTCGATGCCGCGGAACGCGAAGTAGAGGAACGCGGCGCTGAGCACGAGGCCGAGCGCGCCGCGCCAGCCGAATTTCATGTGCGGTGCTCCCTCACTCGGCGAGCGCGAGGTCGATCAGGTCGAACAGCTCGGCGAGGCGGTCGGGGGGGAGGGGAGCGCCGGAGCGGCGCGCCTCGTCGCGAATCTCGCGGGCGCGCTCGATGGCGGCGCGGCCGCGGTAGAGCAGCACGTCGATGGGCACCGGCGGCTGCTCGGGAAGCGCCACGGGATTGCTGAGCGGTGTCTTCGGCAGCGTGTCCAGCGTGCGGATCCCTCGATCGAGGAGCTCGCCGAGGGCGACGTTGCCCGACGGCGTGCCAGCGCGCGGGGGCGTCGTGGGGCGAGGCGGCGCTGGCGGCGCCGGTGCCACTGGCGGCGCCGCCGCGGAAGCAGCCATGGGAGCCGGCCGTACTGCAGGAGCGGCCGGCGTCGCCGCCTGCACGGGCGCGGGCGCAGCCGGTGTGCCGCGCGACGCACGCACGGCACGGATGCGATCGCCGAGCGACGCCTCGCTGTTGGCGGGCTGCGCAAGGAGCGCGGCCACCTGGTCCAGCGAGTCGAGGGCACGGGCATCGAGGCGCACCACCGCATCGTTGTGCATCGCGACGAAGTCGGCGACGTCGCGCTCCCCGAAGCTCTCCGCCGCCTGGCGGAGCCCGCGCAGCGCGTGGCGGAGGGCGCGGCGCACGCGGTCGCGCGACGCCTCGTCGTGCGCGTTGCGCGCGCTCACCACGAGCCCGCGCAGGTGCTCGCCCTGGCTGACCACCTCGAGACGGAAGCGCTCCGTGGGCGACGTCGGCGGATTGGGCGCCTGCGAGACGACGGTCGGCCCGCCATCGTGGTAGAACAGCTCGGCGATGGGCAGCACGCGATCGGCGCCGGACTCCTTCTCGTGCATGGCGTCGAGCGCAGCGGCGAAGCGCGACATCTCCGGGGCCGCCGGGTCCGCCAGCCGCCCGCCACGCACCGCCTCGGCGATGGCGCGCATGACCACGGCGGCCGCGTCGAGGAGCGCGACGCGCTCGCGGCTGAGCGCTCGCTCGCCCAGCTCGAGGGGCTGGGCGGCGCTCTCGGATGCCTCGAGCACGTCGGCGAGCGCGGGATGGTCCTTCACGCTTGCGATGCCGCGCAGCGCGCGCACGCGGCGCAGCACGTTCGCGGCGGCGTCGCGGTCGGACGGGCGCGTGGCGAGGAGCTCGAGGCCGGCCCCGATGTTGGAGGCCTCGGTGGCGAGGTAGCTGTCGTGGCCCGTCGTGGTGGCGCTGGCGATCGGGGTGGCCGTGCGCACGGGCGCGTGACGCGTCAGCTCGTCGATGCGCGCCTGGGCGCGCGCGTCGTCCGACGCCGACCAGGTGCGCACGTTGCGCAGCAGCAGCTTGCAGTCATCCACCGTCGCCACGAGCACGCCGCGCAGGTTGGCGTCCCAGTCCAGTGCTCCCTCGCGCAGCGCGCGGCCGACGCGCTCCATCCCCGCCGCCATCTGGGCGAAGGCGGAGAGCTTGGCCATCGTCGCGCTGCCGCGCAGCGAGCGCGCGGTGCGCTGGAGCGCATCCGCGTCGGGCTGCCCGTCGCCGCTCCGCTGGAGGAGGGCGTCGAGCTGCTCGATGTAATCGCTGGCTTCGAGGACGAAGAAGTCGAGGAACCCGACAGGCGCGGTCATGCCCGCTTCAGTCTGGTGAACGAGGGAGGACGGACGTCCGACGAAGTTAGGGCGCGAGCCGGGCGGCGTCCATTGCGGCGCGCAGCTCGCGGACGGCGGCGTCCAGGCCGACGAAGATGGCGCGCGAGATCACGTGGTGCCCGATGTTCAGCTCCTCCACCTCGGGAATCGCCGCCACCGGGCCGACGTTCGCGGTGGTGAGCCCGTGTCCGGCGTGCACCGCGAGGCCAAGCGACGCAGCGAGCCGCGCACCAGTGCGCAGCGCCTCGAGCGCCGGGCCGTCGCCGGGTGCGTGTGCGTAGGTGCCGGTGTGCAGCTCGATGGCGTCGGCACCAACCTCGCGCGCGAGGGTAATGCTCTCCGGATCGGGGTCGATGAAGAGGCTGGTGCGGATGCCGGCATCGCGCAGGCGGGCGAGCGCGGGCTTCAGCGTCGTCGCGCCGGCGGCGACGTCGAGGCCTCCCTCCGTGGTGACTTCCTCGCGGCGTTCGGGGACGAGGGTGACCTCCCGCGGATGGATGCGTTCGGCGAGCGCGACCATCTCGCGGGTGCAGGCCATCTCGAGGTTGAACGCCGTTGTGACGGCGCTCACAATCGCCTCGATGTCGGCATCCTGGATGTGGCGGCGATCCTCGCGCAGGTGGGCGGTGATGCCGTCGGCGCCGGCGCGCTCGCAGATCTCGACCGCCTGGACGGGCACCGGTTCTGCACCGCGGCGCGCTTGTCGCACCGTGGCGATGTGGTCGATGTTGATGTAGAGCCGTTGCCGCATGGTCACGAGGCGGTTGCCGGAGAAAGAACGAGATCGTTAAGGTACGCCATCAAACTCGAGGAGCGAACGCGTGCGAAAGCTGCTGATCGGACTGCTCGTGGTCGTCGGGGCCTGCACCACCCGGACCACCGTCATCCCTGCCACCCCCAGTCCGACGACGACGTCGAGCGTCGGACAGCGGTCGCCGCGCGAGGCGCTGGCGACCTTCCTGTCGGCGGCGAACGCGCAGGACCTGCAGGCGATGAGCGCCGTGTGGGGCGACAAGGACGGCTCCGTGCGCTCGAGCGGCAAGATGGGTCGCGAGGAGATCGAGAAGCGCGAGATCATCATGATGTGCTACCTCAAGCACGACCGGTACCGCGTGGTGAGCGAGTCGCCGGCGGTGGACAACGAGCGCGTGCTCGCGGTGGAGCTCACCAAGGGCAAGCTGTCGCGCACGGCAGGCTTCAACATGGCCACCGACGGGCCGCGCTGGTACGTGCGCAGCGCGGACCTCGAGGCGCTGCGCGACCTCTGCGCCGAGAAGCGGTAGCACGCGCCGCTCAGGGCTCGCTCAACTCGATGAGCACGCCGGCGGTGGCACTCGGATGGAGGAACGCGATACGTTTTCCTTCGGCGCCGATGCGTGGCGCCTGGTCGATGAGCCGGATCCCGGCGTCGCGGCAGCGGGCGAGGGTGCCGTCGAGGTCGTCGACCTCGAAGCAGATGTGATGGATGCCGGGACCCCGCCTGGCGATGAACTTGCCGATGGGGCTCTCCGGCGACTGGGCCTCGAGCAGCTCGACGAGCGACTCGCCGGCGGCGACCCCGGCGATGCGGGCGCCGTCGGCATCGTCCAGCGGGACTTCGGGCATGCCGAGGACGTCCCGGTAGAAGGGCAGGATCTCGTCGAGCGCCTGGACGGCGATGCCGACGTGAGCGATGCGCGGCGCGCGGGCGCCGTGGCGGTGAGGAACTTCGGTCATGGCAGGGGCGTTGGTATGGTGAGCGCCAGCGCTGAATTCTAATTCCAGGGGCGGAGCTGCGGGCCCGCCGGGAGAGTGGAGGGACGATGTCGAACGCGACGACGGTGACGGATGCCGACTTCGAGCAGGAAGTCGAGAAGAACGACAAGCTGACGGTGGTGGATTTCTGGGCGACCTGGTGCGGCCCCTGCCGCATGATCGCCCCCGTGCTCGACCAGCTCGCCGTCGAGTACAAGGACAAGGTGAAGGTGACCAAGCTGGACGTGGACGCCAACATCAAGACGGCCACGCGATTCAACGTGCGCTCCATCCCGATGCTGCTGTTCTTCAAGGACGGCAAGGTCGTGGACCAGATCGTGGGCGCGGTCCCGCGCCAGGCGATCGAGGCGAAGTTCAAGCAGCACGCGGCGTGACGGCGTAGGGCGCGCCGCTCCGTTGCCGGGTTCCGGCGCGTGTCACAGATTTCGGGCCGGGAAGTCTTTAGCTTCCCGGCCCTTCTCGTTCCCTGATGCCCGCCACTGTTGCCGGCCTGCGGTATCCGTTCACGCGCGTGCTCCTGCCGCGCACCCGCCTGGCCTACGTCCACCTGAAGAACCTGCTCAGCGACGCGAAGCGCGATCGCGGTGCGCGCGTGTCCGGCTACGTGGCGATCTGGCTCCCGGAGGAGTTCATCGTCCTCTACCTGCAGCGCGGCGAGCTGGTGAACGCCTGCCAGTTCGACGGCCAGACCTTCCAGCCGGTCGCGATCGGGCCGGTGGTGGACCGGCTCCCGCCCGAGCCGGAGTACGGCGAGATCTGCTTCCATGAAGCGGACGACGAGCAGCTCGCCTGCATGTATGCCTCGCAGACGCACGCCCCCGAGCCGTGGCCGGTGGAGCTGCGGTCGAGCGATCCGGCGGCGCTGTTCCCCTACCTCATGGCATCCACCTTCGATGGCCTGGTGGAGATCGCCCCCGACGGCGTGGTGAACTACCTGCTCTTCCAGAACGGGGTGGTGGAGCGCGCGTACCTGGCCGGCATGCAATCGGGGACGCTGATCGAGCGCGTGGAGCGGCTGTTCGCGCCCGAGCGCCGCGCGCTGCGGATCTCGGTCCGGCGCTGGGGGCCGCCAGCCCCCCTGCCGGTGCAGGCACCAGCAGCGCTCGTCCAGGCATACCGCGACCTGACCACGTCGCTCGTGCTCCGCCTGGCGAGCGAAGGGCGTGAGAGCGCGCCGGCCATCGCCGAGCACGCGCGCCAGGCGCTGCTCCCGGCGCATCCGTCGCTCGAGGGGATCAGCTTCAGCGGGCGACCGCATCGTCCCGTGGTGGCGGACGCCGATGCGCTCACCGTGGGCGTAGCGGCGCTGATCAACGAGCTGCTGTGGACGGCCGGCGACCAGCACGGCGAGCAGAGCGCGACGATGCTGAAGGAGCTGATGCACGAGCGACGACATCTCTTCCAGAGCGCCGGCCTCTACGACCGGATCGCGTGGGCGGCCTCGTGAGCGGGCCGCCGGAAGGCGCCGGCACACTCTACGTCGTCAGCACCCCCATCGGAAACATGGGGGATTTTTCTTTCCGCGCCGTCGAGACGCTCCGCGAGGTCGGCGCCGTGCTCGCCGAGGACACGCGGCACACCGTGCACCTGCTGCAGCGCTACGGCGTGACGACCCCACTCGTGCCCTATCACGAGCACAACGAGGCGAAGGCCACGCCGGGCCTGGTGGCGCGCCTCCTGGCGGGGGAGAGCCTGGCGCTGGTGTCCGACGCCGGCACGCCCCTCCTCTCCGATCCCGGCGCGCGCCTGGTGCGCGCGGCGATCGAGGCCGGCATCCGGGTGGCTCCGGTACCGGGCGCGTCGGCGCTGCTCTCGGCGCTGGTCGCGGCGGGGCTCGATGCGGAGCGCTTCACCTTCCACGGCTTTCTCGCGCGGCGCGGAAAGGAGCGGGCGGCGGCGCTCGCGGAGATCGTCGCGCTCCGCCACACCGCGGTGCTGTACGAGGCGCCCGCACGCGTGGCGGATACCCTGGCCGAGCTCGCTGCAGCCGGCGCGAGCGACCGGGGGGCGGCGGTGTGCCGCGAGCTGACCAAGCAGTTCGAGGAGGTGCGTCGCGGAACGGTTGCCGAGCTCGCGGCGTATTACGACGATGTCCCGCCGCGCGGAGAGGTCGTGATCGTCATCGCCGGAGCCACCGCACCGCAGGGTGCGACGGAGGAGCAGTTGCGCGAGCGCGCCGCCGAGCTGCGCGCCGAAGGGCGGAGCGCGCGCGACGTGGCGGCTGCGCTGGTGTCGGAGCTGGGCGCCGCGCGCAACCTCGCCTACCGCATCGCCACGGAGTGACGGTGAGGCGGGGGATGCATCGCTGGCTGCGCGGCGTGGCGCTGGTCGCTGCACTGGTGCTGCCGTCGAGCGCCGCGCGCCAGGCGCCGCGCCTCACCATCGCCCGCCTGCAGTACGACGGAGGCGGCGACTGGTATGCGAACCCCTCGAGCCTGCCCAATCTCCTCGCCGCCATCCGCGAGCGGACCTCGCTGCCGGTGGAGGCCACCGAGGCGCGGGTCACGCTGATGGACGATCGCCTCTGGGACTATCCGTTCCTCCACATGACGGGGCACGGGAACGTGAAGTTCAGCGACGAGGAGGTGAAGCGGCTGCGCGAGTACCTGGAGCGCGGCGGCTTCCTCCACGCCGACGACAACTACGGGCTGGACGAGAGCTTCCGGCGCGAGATCAGGCGTGTGTTTCCGGATCGGGAGCTGGTGGACGTCCCGCTCACGCATCCCATCTATCACCTGGTCTACGACTTCCCGAAGGGCATCCCGAAGATCCACGAGCACGACGGCAAGCCGGCGCGCGGCTTCGGCATCTTCCTCGGCGACCGGCTGGCGGTGTACTACTCCTACTCGAGCGACCTTGGCAATGGGTGGGAGGACACGGCGACCTACCATGACCCGCCGGCGCTGCACGAGGCGGCGCTGCGCATGGGGGTCAATCTCTTCGTGTATGCCGTGACGAGCCGGCCGGTGCCATGAGCGTCGGGACGCTGGTCGATCGCGAGCGCGAGCGCCTGCGGCGCGCCGAGCTGGCGGCAGGCGTGCTGCTCGCGCTCGGCGTGGTGGCGCTGGGCGTGGGGCTGGGCGCGATCCTGCTCGGTGGTGCTCGCTGGCTGTCGCTGCCTCGCGGCGTGCCGGTGGCGCTCTGGCTGCTCCTCACGGCGGCGCTCGTCCTGGTGGCGAGGCGCACCCGGGGGCGACTCGCGAGCGAGGCCACCCGCGTGCGCGTGGCGCGAGCGATCGAGGAGGAGCAGGGACTGCGTCGCGGGCAGCTCGTGGGCGCCATCGAGCTGGACGGACGCAGTGCGCTGGCGTCGCGCGCGGCAGGGATGGCGCGCGGCGGATTGCCGGCGTCAGGACCGCTGGCGCCGGCGATGCAGCGCGCGAGCTCGCGTCGCACTGCCGTCGCGGCGGGGGTGGCTGGCGCCGGGATGCTGCTGCTCGCCAGCACGACACCGGTGTTCGGCGACGGCCTGCGGGCCGTGATGCGGCCGATCGACGCGTGGCGGGGCGCCCTGCTCGAGCGGCTGCGCATCGACGATGCGCCGGCCGAGCTGCTCCGCGGCTCGCCGCTGCACGTGCGCATCCATGCGCCGGGTCGCCGACACGTCGTCCTCTTCGTCCGCCAGACGGGCGAGGCGGTGCGCGAGGACACGCTCGCGGTGGATCCGCGCACCGGTTCCGCGCGCTGGTCGCTCGATGCGCTGCGCGGCGACGTGAGCCTCCGCGCAACCGACGGCCGCGCGACCAGCGACAGCGTCATCGTTCACGCCGCGGACCGGCCCTTCGTCGGCGCCGTCGTGCTGCGTGCGAGCTATCCGCCATATCTCGGTCGGCCAGCCGAAACCCTGCCCGTCGGCGAGCCGCTGCGGCTGCCGAAGGGGACGCTGCTCGCGATCAGCGGTCGCGCGTCCGTGCCCCTGGCGAGCGTGCAGCTCACCGGCAGCGGCGTCACCTATGACCTCGTGGCGAATGGACATCGCTTCGACGGCCGGCTGGTCGCCACGCGCTCGCTGCGTCTCGAGTGGGCCGCTCGCGGCAGCGGCGGTGTGCTGCCCGACCTCCCGCCCGCGCTCGAGCTCGAGGTCCTCGCCGATTCCGCGCCGCACGTGGAGATCACGTCCCCGACCGGCGATACGCTGCTCGTCGCCGGCGACAGTGCGGCACTCGGCATCGGCGCCACCGACGACCACGGGATCGCCGCCGTGCGACTGCGCATCACGCGTGGCGTGCAGGCGCGCGAGCAGGCGGTGCCCGGGGCGTCGGGTAGCGCGTGGGCGGGAGCGGCACCGCTCGACCTGGCGGCCATCGGGCTGGCTTCCGGTGAAGCCATGCGCGTCCGTGCCGAGGCGGTGGATGCGTCACCATGGGCGCAGGTGGGCGCGAGCCGCGAGATCATCGTGCGCCGCGCCACGCGCGACGAGATCCGCGCCAGCGCGCGCGCGCTCGGCGATTCCGCCGTGCAGGCGGCGCGGGCCGCCGTGAGTGCGCAGCAGCAGCTCGCCCAGCGGACCGATGAGGCGGCGCGGGCGCAGGCACGGTCGAGCGATGCGTCCGGCCGGCAGGAATCCCCGTCGTCTGCGCAGAGCGCGCAGAAGCAGGGGATGAGCTACGAGAGCGCCGAGAAGGCGCGTGCACTGGCGCAGCAGCAGCGGGCGATGACGCAGCGGGTGGAGCAGCTGCGCGACGCCACGAAGCAGCTCGAGGAGCAGCTTCGTGCGGCGGGAGCGCTGGACAGCGCGCTCCAGCGACAGCTCGCCGAGGCACAGGCGCTGCTCCGGCAGGCGCTGACGCCGGAGCTGATGGCGCAGATGCAGAAGCTGGAGAGCGCGTCGCAGCAGCAGGACGGACAGCAGGCGCGTGACGCATTGCGCGACCTGGCGCGGATGCAGCAGCAGCTCCGCGAGCAGCTGGAGCGGAGCGCGGAGATGCTGGAGCGCGCCGCCGCCGAAGGCGCGATGCAGACGCTCAGCGACCAGGCGCGCGAGCTGGCGGCGAAGGAGCGTGCGTTCGCCGATTCCGGGGCGAAGGGGCAGGCGCAGCCGGAGAAGGCGGCCTCGGCGGAGAACCTCGCGCAGCAGTCGCAGCAGCTGCGTGAGGCGATGGCCGACCTCAAGGAGCGGCTGGAGAAGAATCGCGCCGAGGCGGGCGCCAGCCGTGCGGCGAAGGCGGCGGAGCATGCGGCGAGCTCCGACTCGGCGATGCGACGGGCCGCGAGCGCCATGCGCTCCGCGAACGACGAAAGCCAGCAGGCGAAGGCCGGCAACCAGCAGTCACAGAGCGGCAGCCAGCAGGCGCAGGATGCGGCGAGCGAGATGCAGCGTGCCGCCCAGGCGATGCAGGACGCGCGTGACGCGCAGGTGAAGGAGTGGAAGCAGGAGCTTACCTCCGCGCTCGACCAGGGGGTCCAGGAGATGCTGCAGCTGGCGCGACAGGAGCGTGGCCTGGAGCAGCAGGCGCGCGGGGGCTCGAAGAGCGAGGACCGTCGCGGCGCGCAGAGCGCGGTGGAGCAGGGGGTGAATCAGGCGAGCCAGAAGCTGGAGCAGGCAGGGCGCAAGAGCGCGCTCGTCTCGCCGCGTGCCCAGCGCGCCGTGCAGGACGCGAAGCAGAAGGTGTCCGAGGCGACGCGCAGCGTCGCGCAGCCGCAGACGAGCGGAGCGCAGCAGGGGGAAAGCCTGGGCGCGGCGGCCGACGCGCTGACGCGCGCCGCGGCGGCACTGGCGCGGGATCGAGAGCGTGCGAATGCAGCGAGCAGCGCCTCGGGGTTCGGCGAGATGCTCCAGCAGCTGCAGCAGGCGGCGCAGAAGCAGGGGCAGATCAACTCGCAGGCCCAGTCGCTGTTCTCCATGCCCGGCGGCTCGCCCTCCGCGCAGTCGCTCGCACGCGCGCTCGCGCGACAGCAGCGTGGGGTCGCCGATCAGCTGGAGGATGCGGGTGACGCCGCGGGCGGCGACAAGGCGGCGCAGCTCGCGCAGGAGGCGCGGCGGCTGGCCGACGCGCTGGACGGCGGCCGGCTCGACGCGGGCACGCTCGCGCGACAGCAGCAGCTCTTCCGCCGGCTGCTCGATGCCGGACGCTCGCTCGAAAAGGAGGATCGCGAGGACACCGGCAAGCGCGAGGCGACGTCGGCCAGGGGTGATGCCACCTTCACGCCCGCGGGCACGGTGCAGACGAAGGCCGCCGTCCGCTTTCCGCCGCCGCGCTGGGAGGAGCTGCGCGGCCTCCCGGCCGACGAGCGGCGCGCGATCCTCGACTACTTCACGCGGTTGAACAGTGCGCCGACGCCGTAGCGCCTGGGCTTCCGCCAGGCTGATGATCGCGCTGGCGATGGTGGTCGTGGTCCCGCGGCGGGCGCATGCGCAGCAGGAGGAGACGCCCGAGGTGGTGCGGGCGCTGGACCTCGAGAACGAGAGCAAGTATCGCGAGGCGGCGGCGCTGTTCAGGCATGCACTGGCGACCACGCCGACGCCGGGTGCCTTGCTCGGGCTCGAGCGCGTGTATGCGGAGCTCGGCATCAGCGATTCCCTGCTTCCGCCGCTGGACTCCCTCATCGCGCGGAACCCGGGAGAAGGACTGTATCGCAGCGTGAAGCTGCGCACCCTGCAGATCCTCGGGCGACAGGCAGCGCTCCGCGAAGCGTTCGAGCAATGGGCGGCCGTGGCGCCGCACGACCCGACGCCCTATCGCGAATACGCCCGGATCCTCATTCGCCTGGGGCAGCCGAGCGCGGCGGACAGCATCGTGCGGCGAGGTTCCTCCGCCATCGGCAGTGCGCGGGCGCTCGACTACGAGACCGCGCAACTGCGCGCGGCGGAAGGACAGTGGGAGGCGAGCGCGCAGGCGTGGCGCAGCGCCCTCGTCGACGCACCGCACCTCGCGGCGGCAGCGGCCTATGCGCTGTCGCCCACGCCGGCCGCGCTGCGGGAGCGCATCCGGCAGATCCTCATGTCTCCGCCAGCGGACGCAGGTCCGCGCCGTGCCGTGGCCGACCTGTCGCTCGGCTGGGGGGATCCGTCGGCGGCGTGGGAAGCGCTGCGCGTGCTGTCGCCCGACAGCGCGGCCGCGACGGCATGGACGGAGTTCGGCGAGCGCGCCCTCGCCGAAGAACGGTTCGGCATCGCCCGTGACGCGCTCTCGAGCGCGCTGCGCGTGCGTCCGACGCCGGACCTGGCGCTCGAAGCGGCGACCGCCGCCCTTCGCGCCGGCTCGCCGGCGCAGGTGTTCGCGCTCGCGCCGCTCGGCATGGCGGCGGATTCTGCACAGGCGGCCGCGCGCTTCCTGCCGCTCCATGTGGCGGCACTCGCCACGCTCGGTCGCGGCGCCGAGGCGGACGCGCTCGTGTCGCGCTACGAACGCTGGTTGTCGCCCGGCGCGCGCACCGCGGTGGCGAAGCTGCTCGCCGCGGCGTGGGTCCGGGCCGGCGAACTGGCGCGTGCGCGCGAGGCGCTGCGCAGCGCGGGGCCCGGCGCCGACAGCTCCGACGCCGCGGGATGGCTCGCGCTCTACGAGGGACGCCTGGCCGACGCGCGCACGCTGATGCGTGGCGTCCGTGAGCCCGGGCCGGAGCTGGCGGCGGCGCTCGGCATCGTGGCGCGCACGCGCGGCGACAGCGCTCCCGTGCTGGGCAACGCCTTCCTCACGCTGGCGCGCGGCGACAGCACTGCCGCCGCCACGCGGTTGGTCGCCGCGGCGGCGGAGCATCCCGAGGCCGCGTCGGCGATCCTGCTCCTCGCGGCGCGGGTGGATGCCGCGCGCGGCGATGAGGCAGGTGCGCTCGCCCTGTGGCAGCGCATCGTCGGCGATCACGGCGACTCGCCGGAGGCGCCCGAGAGCGAGCTCGAATGGGCGCGCCTGCTGCGGCGCCGCGGCGACAGGGCGGGGGCGATCGCCCACCTGGAGCACCTCATCCTCAGCGCGCCGGAGAGCGCGCTCCTCCCCCAGGCCCGGCGTGAGCTCGAGCTCGCGAAGGGCACGGTGCCTTCGCCATGACGCCTCGCATCACGAAGCTCCTGCGCCGATCGGTCTTCCTCCTGGCGCTGCTCACTGCCGCCATGCCCGTGCGCGCCCAGCGCCTGCTCGTCCCGATGGACGACGCGCAGACCGATCACCTGAAGGCCTACGGGCTCACCTACAATGCCATCAAGGCGGGCGTCCAGGCGGAGTGGCTGCTCAACTATCGTGGCGGCGCCTTCCTGCTGGCCGACGTGCCCGACCTCCGCAAGCGCGCCGCGCTCGACGGCATCGCCGTGGAGCCGATCAACGACGCCCAGCTGGCCAGCATCCGCCAGGAGATGGCCGGGGGCAACATGGAGGCGGTGCCGCTCGAGAAGGCGCCGCGCATCGCCGTCTACACCCCGCGCGACGCGCAGCCCTGGGACGACGCCGTCACCCTCGCGCTCAACTACGCGGGCATCGACTTCACCCCGGTGTACGACGACGAGGTGGAGCACGGCGACCTCTCGAAGTTCGACTGGCTGCACCTGCATCACGAGGACTTCACCGGGCAGTACAACAAGTTCAACCTCGGCTACCGCGACGCGCCCTGGTTCCGCGCGCTCGTCGCGACGAGCAGCGACGCTGCGCGCCGACTCGGCTTCCGCAGCGTGCCCGCCCTGAAGAAGGACGTGGCCGAGCACATCCGGCAGTTCGTGGATCGCGGCGGCTTCCTGTTCGCGATGTGCGGGGCGACGGAGACGCTCGAGCTCGCGATCGCCGGCCACGACGTGGACATCGCCGGCGACTTTGCCGACGGGACGCCGATGGATCCCGAGGCCGACGCGAAGATGAATTGGGGGCATGCGCTCGCCTTTCGCGACGCGCACCTGGAGCGCTCACCGTACGTGAACTCCATGAGCGACATCGACGGCCACCAGGTGAACGTGCCCGGCCGCCGGCAGCCGCTCGGCACCTTCACCCTGTTCAACTTCTCGGCGAAGTTCGATCCCGTGCCGAGCATGCTCGTGCAGGACCACCGCTCGGTGATTCCCGACTTCTATGGGGTGACCACCTCGTTCACGAAGCGAACGCTGAAGCCGGGCGACGTGGTGCTCGCGACCGAGGAGGGTGCCCCCTGGGTGAAGTACATCCACGGCGACTACGGCAAGGGCACGTGGACCTACCTCGGCGGCCACGACCCCGAAGACCCGCAGCACGCCATCGGCAACCCGCCCACCGACCTGTCGCTGCACAAGAACAGCCCGGGGTACCGGCTGATCCTGAACAACGTGCTGTTCCCGGCGGCGAAGAAGAAGCCACTGAAGACCTGAAGGTCGGGATGTCGGATGGTCGGAAGGTCGGGACTACAGCGACGCCCGACGGTCTGAGCTTCCAAGCCTGGAACACTCCGACATTCCGACCTCCTGACCTTCCGGCTTTCGGTGTATCTTCAGTATCCCATGTCTCCCCGTCCCGCTCCCAAGCCGCCGTCCACCTCGCGCGTCGCGCCCCAGGCCGCGGCGGCGATGCGGGCGGCGATCCGGCTCGCCGGAGGGCGGGAGGTGTGCTTCGTCTGCACGCTGGACGATGATGACGTGGTGGCGACGGCGCGCGTCGTCGCGCGCGGGAACGTGGAGAGCGTGCTTGCGCTCCCGGGGTTCGCGCGGCGGGGCGAGATGCTGCTGCACAACCATCCCTCGGGGGTGCTCGAGCCGTCGGGGCCGGACTACGACGTGGCCGCCCGCCTGTTCGAGGAGGGGATCGGCTTCGGCATCATCGACAACGAGGCGAAGGCGCTCTACGTCGTGATCGAGGTGCCGCGGACCGACGAGCAGAGCCGGATCGATCCCGAGCGCGTTGCCGCCGACCTCGGGCCCGGCGGCGCGATCGCCCGCGAGCACGGGCGCTACGAGGATCGCGCGAGCCAGCGCGACATGGCGGCGACGATCGCCCGCGTCTACAACGAGGGCGGCGTCGGGCTGCTCGAGGCGGGCACGGGCGTCGGCAAGTCGCTCGGCTACCTCGTGCCGGCGCTGCGGTGGGCGGCGGCGAACAAGGAGCGCACGATCGTGTCCACGAACACGATCAACCTCCAGGAGCAGCTCGTCGGCAAGGACCTGCCGTTCCTGGCGCGCGCGCTCGGGGACCAGAAAGTGCGCTTCGCGCTGTTGAAGGGGTGGCGCAACTACCTCTGCAAGGCGCGCCTTGCGCAGGCCACCGATGGCGCCGCGCAGCTGTTCGACGACGGCACCGCCGGCGAGCTCAAGGCGATTGCCGCGTGGGCGGAGCGCACGTCGGACGGGACGCTCGCCGACCTTCCCACGCCGCCGCGTCCCGAGGTCTGGGACGAGGTCTCCGCCGAAGGCGACATCTGCACGCGGGCGAAGTGCTCGCACTTCAGCGACTGCTTCGTCTTCAAGGCGCGGCGCGCGGCCGCGGAGGCGGACGTGATCGTGGTGAACCACCACCTGCTGCTCTCCGACGTCGCCGTGCGCCGCGCGGCGCAGAACTGGACGGACGCGGCCGTGTTGCCGGCGTACGGACGGCTGATCGTCGACGAGGGGCATCACCTCGAGGACGCCGCGGCGGCGCATCTCGGATGCTCCGTCACGCGGCGCGGCATGGCGCGTCTCGTCAACCGGCTCGATCGCCGGGGGAAGGGGCTGCTGCCCGCGCTGGGCACGCGGCTCTCGGCGAGCAACGACCTCCTCAGCACGGCGAGCCTCGACCTCCTGGAATCGCGCCTCGAGCCGGCGGTGCGCGGGCTGCGCGAGAAGAGTGCGCTGCTGTTCGACCTGCTCGACACGTTCATCCAGGAGACCGGGGAGTCGGTGGTGCGGCTGACGCACGCCTTCGCGTCGCACCCGATCTGGACGGGCGGGCTGTCGCGCGCCCTCGAGGACACGCTCGGCGAGATCGAGATGCTGAGCGAGGGGCTGCGCACGGTGCGGGAGCGCATCGAGGGGAGCACGAAGCTCGACGAGGCGCTGGCGCCACTGCTGAACGAGATGCGCTCGGTGACGCGCCGTCTCGAGACGGCGGGGGACGGACTTCGCCGCGCGCTGGCACCGCCCGCCGAAGACGACAGCGTGCGGTGGGTGGAGGTGCGAGGGCGCGAGCGGTCGGTTGCCGTGTCGTCGGTGCCGCTGAACCTCGCGCCGATCCTGCGCGAGGACCTGTTCAAGCGGCTCGACAGCGCGATCATCACCAGCGCGACGCTCACCGCCTCGCGCGGCGACGTCGCGTCCGACGCGACGCGCTTCGACTTCCTCGCGCGGCGGCTGGGGCTCGACGATCCGGAGCTCGCGCCGGCGACCGCGGTGTTCCCGTCGCCCTTCCGCTACGAGACGCAGTCGCTGCTCGTGATCCCGACCGATACGCCGGCGCCGAACGTGGACGCCGACGGGCATCGGCGCGCCGTCACGCGCATCGTGCTGGACCTGGCGGAGGATGCCGACGGCGGGCTGTTCGTGCTCTTCACGAGCCATCGCGAGGTGCGGCAGATGGCCGCCGAGCTGCGGTCACGCGGCACCGAGCGACGGTGGCCGCTGCTCGTGCATGGCGAGGAGAGTCGTGACGCGCTGCTGTCGCGCTTCCGTTCGTCGGGGCAGGCGATCCTGCTCGGCACGGCGTCGTTCTGGGAGGGGGTGGACGTGCCGGGAGACGCGCTGCGCGGGCTGGTGATCGCCAAGCTTCCGTTCCGGGTGCCGACGGAACCGGTGACGGCGGCGCAGTGCGAGGCGATCGCGGCGCGCGGCGGCGATCCGTTCACCGAGTTCATGGTGCCGCATGCCTCGCTGCGGCTGAAGCAGGGATTCGGGCGGCTCATCCGCACCGGCACCGACCGGGGCGTGGTGGTGATCGGCGATCCGCGGATCGCGACCAAGCGCTACGGGCGAGGGCTGCTCGAGGAGCTCCCGGCGGCGAGAAGGATCGCGTTGCCGTGGGGGAAGGCACGAAGCGCGGTGACGGGGTTCTACTCGAGCCGACAACCACAAGATCAGTAGCACGTACTGCGTACCGCGTACGACGTACGATCGATGGTAGCGGGTACGTCCGTGCCCCTCCAGACCATCTATCGTACGGGGTACGCTGTACGAAGTACGCAGTACAGCCGTTGTAGTACCCGGCATGCTATCTTGTACCATGATCGAGAAACCGTCGAAAATCGTCTGCGTCGGCCGCAACTACGCCGCGCACGCGAAGGAGCTCGGCAACGACGTTCCCGCCGAGCCGCTCATCTTTCTCAAGCCGCCGTCCAGCCTCGTTTCCGACGGAGCATCCATTCGCCTGCCGCGGGTGTCGAAGCAGGTGGAGTACGAAGGAGAGATCGGGATCGTGATCGGCGCTCGGCTGCACAAGACCGACGCCGACCAGGCAAGGCGGGCGATCGCCGGCATCGTGGCGGCGAACGACGTGACGGCGCGCGATCTCCAGAGGTCGGACTCGCAGTGGACGAGGGCCAAGGGATTCGACACCTTCTGTGCCGTCGGCAGCGTGGGCCCCGCGCCCGCGGACCTCGCCTCGCTCACGGTCGTGACGCGCGTGAATGGCAAGGTTCGCCAGGAGGGACGCGCGTCGGACATGGTGTTCAACATTCCGGCGCTCATCGCGTACATCTCCGGGGTGATGACCCTGGAGAAGCACGACCTCATCCTCACCGGCACGCCCGACGGCGTCGGGACCCTTGCCCCCGGTGACGTGGTAGAAGTGGAGATCGCCGGCGTGAGCCGAGTCAGCAATCCTGTCACCGACGAGGCCTAGTGCCGCCGTTCGCTTCCCGATTCGCCACGCTCCCCGAGTATCCGCTCGCGAAGATCCCGCAGAAGAAGCGGGCGCTGCTGGAGCGAGGGGTGGACGTCATCGACCTCGGCGCTGGCGACGCGGATCTCGCGCCACCGCCGGCGGCGGTCGCGCGCATGAACGAGGCGATCCGCGAGCCGGCGCTGATGCGCTACGGCTTCGGGCTCGGCCACGTCCCGTATCGGGAGGCCATCTCCGGCTGGATGCAGCAGCGCTTCGGGGTGAAGTTCGACCCGATGACCGAGGTGGTGCCGCTCATTGGCTCGAAGGAGGGGATCTCGCACCTCGCACTCGCGTACCTGGAGCCAGGCGCGGTGGGGATCATCCCGGAGCCGGGTTACAACTCGTATCAAGGCGGCACGCTGCTCAGCAGCGGCGAGCCGTACCGGTACGCCCTGCGCCCGCGCACGAACTTCCTCGTCGAGCTCGAGGAGATCCCGGAGGACGTGCTGCGCCGCACGCGCATCCTCTACCTGAACTACCCGAACAACCCGACGGCCGCCATCGCGCCCATGGATTACCTGGAGCGCGTCGTCCGCACCTGCCGCGAGCGCGACATCCTGCTCGTGTACGACAACGCGTACAGCGAGCTGGCGTACGACGGCTACGTGCCGCCGAGCATCTTCCAGGTGGACGGCGCCCGTGAGGTGGCGATCGAGTTCCACTCGCTGTCCAAGACGTACAACATGACCGGGTGGCGGTGCGGCTGGGCCGTGGCCCGTCCCGAGATCGCCGGCGTGCTGACGAAGGTGAAGTCGTTCGTGGACACGGGGCAGTTCATGGCCGTCCAGGCGGCGGGCGTGGCGGCGATCGCGAGCTGGAAGGAGTTCGTGCCGCACAACGTCGCCGTGTTCAAGGAGCGGCGTGACGCGGCGGTGGCGGCGTTCCGTGAGGCGGGCTTCGAGTGCGACGTTCCCTGCGCGACGATGTACCTGTGGATCCGCCTCCCCGAGGGACTGCCGTCGGCGACCTTCGCCGATCGCCTGCTCGAGGAGCAGGGGGTCGTGGTGATGGCCGGTTCCGCGTTCGGTGAGGGGGGCGAGGGATTCTTCCGCATCTCGTTCATCACCTCTCCGGAGCGCATCACCGAAGCGGCGCAGCGGGCCGGGAAGCTGCTCGCCTCCATGGGCGCGGTGGGCGCTACCGCGTGAAGACGCGCCGGCCTTCGGGCTCGCTGCTGCTGTCGGTCGCCGTTCACGCGGTGATCGCCGTAGTGCTCCTCAACATGGCGTTCCACTACGACATCATCTCGCTCCCGCGCTCGAACGCGCCCGAGCCGACGGTGGAACGCATCACGTACGTGCGCGTGGCGCCCATTGCGGGCGGTGGTGCGGTGGGCGGCGCGAGCACCGGCGAGCCGGCGAAGGCCGAACGGCCGAACACCGGGCTCGTCGCGCCGCCGAGCGTGCCGACGAGCGTGGCTGCGCCGCAGCCGGCGGCCGGAACGCCGGGCGGCGTGGCCGGGGGCACGGGCAGCGGCGGCGGCGTCGGTCCCACCACGGGCATCGTGCCGGGCGTGGCCGACCCTCGGCTCTCGGTGGATCCGCGCCAGTGGTACCCGGTGCCGAAGACGCAGGCGCAGCGTACCGACAGCGCCATCCAGGCGATCATCTTCGCCTACAATGATTCCGTGGCGAAGGCGTCGGGTGGCCGCAAGCCGGGCGACTGGACGTTCGAGAAGGGCGGCGGGAAGTGGGGGGTGGACGGCAGCAAGATCTACCTCGGCAAGTTCGCCATCCCGAGCGCGGTGCTCGCGGCGCTGCCGCTGCGCATCCAGGGGAACCCGGGCGAGCGCCTGAACGACCGTCTCGTGGGCACGCGCGCCGGCGAGGTCGCCGAGCATGCCGCGTCGCAGTACCACGACCTGGAGTTCAAGGACGCGGTGAAGCGGATTCGCGAGCGGAAGGATCGTGAGCGGCAGGAACGGCTCGCCGCCCAGGGACGCACCACCGACCCCTAGCTGGGGAGATCGGTGTCCGGCGTCGTCGAGATGATGGGCTGCGGCTCCCGCTCCATGAACGGCCGGAACACGCCGCAGACCACGCCGAGCACGGCGAAGTCGTCGCGAGGGCCGACCTCGATCGCGCGGTCCGCCTCGTTCGCCGGTTCGAGGACGATGGTCGCGCCGCGGTGGGTGAGCGTCTTGATCGTCGCCTCTTCCCCGAGTCGCGCCGCCACGATGTCGCCGTCCTTCGCGCGTGTGGACGGCGAGACGAGCACGTAGTCGCCGTCGAAGATGCCGCGGCCGATCATGGACTCGCCCTTCACGCGCAAAAAGAAGACGTCGTCCGTGGGCAGGAAGCGACGGTCCATGGTGAGGAAGCCCTTGCGATGCTCGGGGAGCAGCGCAGGCTCGCCGGCATGGATGCGGCCGTAGAAGGGCACCGGCTGGGTGTTGGCCGGGCTGGCATGGCCGACGATGCGGACGCCGCGCGAGCGCGAGTGGTCGCGCTCGATGAAGCCCTTCGTGGAGAGCGACGCGAGGAGGTCGGAGACCGTCTTCGTCGACTTGATGCGAAACTTCTTCGCGATCTCCCGAATGCTGGGCTGGTACGTATTCTCCGCGAGGAAGTCGATCAGGTAGTGGTACACCCGTCGCTCCAGCGGAGTGAGTGGCTCCGTCATCGCTCCCCACCGGCAACATGGACATGTACGCCGGGCGTCGTACTGGCTGACCCCGATCGGTGCAACTTCCGCGCTAATGTAGCGCCGGGGCGCGCCACCGCAATGTACGTTTCCGTACTCATCACGGTGTCGACGTCGGCTGTGCGCCGCGGAGGTGGCGAACGGCGGCATCGATGCGCGCCAGCGAGCGGTCGCGGCCGAGCATGATCAGCACGTCGAAGATGCCGGGGCTCACGCCGAGGCCGGTGAGCGCCACGCGAAGGGGCTGGAAGATCTTCCCCGCCTTCTCGCCGAAGCCGCGCTGCTCGGCGAGGGCGCGCAGCGTCTCCTCCATCGTGCCCGCCTCCCAGCCGGGCATCGCTGCCAGCGCGTCGTGCACGGCGGCGAGCAGGTCAGCGGTGGCCGGTGCGTCCTTCCACTGCTTCGCCACCGCGTCGGGGTCGTAGGCGATCTCGTCGCGGAAGTAGGGCCCGGCCTGGCGGACGATGTCGTCCACGGTGCGTGCGCGCACCTTGAGAAGCTCGAGCAGCGCCAGGTACCACGACCGGCGCGCGTCGAGCTGGCTTTCGGTCGCCAGCCCGGCCGCCTCGAGCGCCGGCGACACGATCGCTGCCAGCTCCGAGGTGGCGATGAGGCTGAGGTGCTGGCCGTTCATCCACTCGAGCTTCTTCGGGTCGAACACGGCGGCCTTCTTCTGCAGGCCGGCCGGATCGAACAGCGCCACCATCTGGTCCAGCGTCATCACCTCGATGTCATTGCCCGGCGACCAGCCGAGCAGGGCGAGGAAGTTGAGCATCGCGCCGGGCAGGATGCCGAGGTGCTGGTAGTCGCCCACCGCCGTGGCGCCGTGCCGCTTGCTGAGCTTCTTGCCGTCGAGCCCGTGGATCATCGGCAGGTGCGCGAAGCGCGGCAGCTCGGCGCCCAGCGCCTCGTACAGCATGATCTGCTTGGGCGTGTTGGAGATGTGATCGTCGCCGCGCATCACGAGGTTGATGCCCATGGCGATGTCATCGCTCACCACCGCCATGTTGTAGATCGGCGTCCCGTCGGCGCGGAGGATGATGAAGTCCTCGATGTCCTTGTTGGGGAACTCGATCGTGTCGTGCACCAGGTCGTCCCACGCCGTGGTCCCCTCGGGCACGCGGAAGCGCACCGTGAACGGAACGCCCGCGGCGACGCGGCGCTCCACCTCGGCGCGATCGAGGCGATCGCAGCGGCGGTCGTACTTGAAGCTCTCCTTGTTCGCCTCGGCGGCGGCGCGGCGCTCCGCGAGCTCGGCCTGGGTGCAGAAGCAGCGATATGCGCTGCCGTTGGCGAGGAGCCGCTCGGCGTCGGCGCGATGGCGCTCGAGGTTCGCGCCCTGGTAGACCACCTCTTCGTCCCACAGGAGGCGCAGCCACTCGAGCCCCTCGAAGATGGCGCGCGTGCTCTCCTCGGTGCTGCGCGCCTTGTCCGTATCCTCGATGCGGAGGAGGAACTGCCCGCCGAACTTCTTCGCGTAGAGCCAGTTGAAGAGGGCCGTGCGCGCGCCGCCCACGTGGAGGTAGCCGGTGGGCGAGGGAGCGAAGCGAAGTCGGGGAGCGGGAGCGGACATGAGCTGCGCGAGG
>DASURL010000238.1:0-6847 GCA_036280075.1 Gemmatimonadaceae bacterium
GGGATCGGGATGCCTCCCGCCGAGAGGAGGCATCCCGTTCACGCAGAGATCGGCGACGATCGCCGCATTCACCCCAGCGTAGGGATGAAGAACGGCTGCACGATCGCGACGACCTGGTCCTTCGTCAGCGGCTCATCGAACGCCTCGCTCGCCGCCGCGCCGTCGAAGCCGCTCGGCAGGTTGGGAAGCGAGGTGATCACCTTGCCGGCCTGGGTGGTGTTGTCCTCGCCGGCGTAGATCAGGGCGAACGCATCCACCGCCGCCTGCGGCGGAGCGGGCGTGATGTTGCCCGCGCCGGCGGCCGCGGCGCCGCCGCCGGAAATGGTGCCGCTGTACTTCACCACCGAAGGCGCGCCGGTGGCGCGACGAAGGCGACGGATCTTCGACGCATGACGCGCTTCCACCGAATGGATCCGCAGCGCGGCTTCCAGCACGGTGCGATTGGACAGCAGGTTCCCCGCCTGCCCCTTGTACGCGCGCACGCCGGTGTCCTCGGCGCCCTGTGCCACGGCGAGCAGGAAGGCGAGCTCGCTCGTCGCCCGCGCGAAGGGGCCGGTGCCGCTGCCACGACCGCCCGTGAAGTCGAAGCTGGAGGCGGTGAGGTTGAGGGTGTTCGTCGCGCCGCTCGCGAGGAGCGTGGCGACGTGCGCCGCCTCGTGCTTCTGGATCTGCTGCACCGCCGCCACCGCCGCGGCGGGGATCTGCGCGCGCACCGGGGCGAACGCGCTGTTCTGCGCCGCTGACGAGCTGGTGCCGAGCACCGCCTTGTAGAACTCGTTCTCGAAGATCTCCAGCATGAGCGCGAAGTTCAGGACGGCGGTCACGTCCGACGGCGTCTGCGCAAATGCATCCTTGCTCAGCGTGGCAATGGCTACCGGCACCGAGGCGAGGGCGAGGCCAGCGGCGAGCTTGCCGCTCGCCGAGGCACCCTGCCGGATCGCCTCGCGACGCGTCACCAGCCGGTCCATGACCTCGGGGTCGATGCCGCCAAGAATGGTGTTGTCGTTGTCCATGGGATCTGCTGCTCCTCTGTCGGCTCGAGTGATGATCACGGAGTGGTCGGCGGCGCCTGGTTCGGCGTCGCGGTCGTGACGGTGGGCTGCTTGCCGATCGCGACCTGCGTGCTGACGAAGCCGGTGGCGGCTACGCGCGCGAGCACGTCGCTCGGCTCGAGCTTGACGTCGAGGCCCTGGACGTTCACCACGTCGTCGCCGGCGAAGCGGGTGTTGGGCGGCGTGCCGGACAGCCCCATGCCTTCGCGAAGGTCGCGGATGGCCGCGGCGTGGCGCGCTTCCACGCTCACGATCTTGCCGGCGAGGAGCAGGTTGGTGGCATCCTGCAGGTACTTGCCGGCCCCGTTGTACGCGCTCACGCCGAGGTCCTCGAACGCTTCCGCGTTCTTCAGGATGGAAGCGGTGCTGGAGATGGCCGAGGCGACGGTGCTCTGGTTGAGCGCGAGGTTGCCGATCTTCGCCGAGCCGAGGACGGCGGCGAGCAGCTCGCGATGCGCGACCTCGTGATTGCGCAGGTCCGTCATCACTTCCTTCTGCTCGGCGTTCATCGTGCCGAACGCGGTGGAACCGACGACGGCCGTGTAGAACGCCGCCTCGAGCTGCTCGAGCGCGTAGGCGTAGTTCACGATTCCGGTGTCGGTGCTGAGGTCGAGCGTGACGGGGCCGCCCGTTCCCGGTCCCGTCGCGTTGTCATCGTCGTTGCACGCCGAGAACAGTCCCGGCAGCATGACGATGGCGCCGCCCACGCCCAGTGCCTTGAGGAATGAGCGGCGCGTGGGCGCCTCGAAGAGCTGTTCGGCACGCTCGACGACGACCGTGCGTTCATCGGACATACATGTCACCTCACCCCACCGGCCAGTCGGATTCCCACGACTCGGCCGGAGCGAGGCGCGGCATGGTCAGCTGTCTTTGATCGCCGTGCAGCGCATTATGCGGGCCAGTCTGGTCATGTTTTTATGAGCAGAATGTTGGTTTTTAAGCTTCTGGTCCTGTTGATGCCGTTTGTCAGTAGCCGGATGGGGCGATCGAGGGACCCTGCTTCTTCCGGTGTTTCAGCCGTTTCCTCTTCAGCTGCTTATAGTTGCAGTCGCCGCAAGCGCTCCGCGGAGACCGGACTCGACATCACTCGCAGCCAACCTGATGGAGCACACTTCACCGCCGTCCATCCCGGACATCGTCGAAACGTTGCGTAGCCGAGTGCTGCGGGCGGTGCAGTCGGGTGCGCTGGCGGACGGCGACCGCCTGCCGAGCGCGCGCGACCTGGCTTCGGAGTTCGGCGTGGACCATCGGGTGGTGCTGGCCGCGTACCGGCAGCTCGCGGAGGAAGGGCTCGTCGAGCTGCGCACGCGTGGCGGCATCTACGTGCGGGTGCAGCGTGGTGCGCCGGGCGCGATCCCGCCGCTGCCAGAGGCGTGGATGGCGGACGTGCTCTCGCAGGCGCTGGCGCGCGAGATTCCCGGCCCCGAACTGCACGAGTGGCTGCGTCGCACGCTGGAGACGCTGCGACTTCGCGCGGCCGTGATCACGACGACGACCGACCAGGCGTTCGGCCTCTGCCGCGAGCTGCGCGACGACTTCGGCATGGAGGCGGACGCGGTGCTGGCGGACGAGCTGGCGGCATCCGGCGCGCAGCCGCTCCCCATCCGCCGCGCCGACCTGCTGCTCACCACCGCGGCGCATGCCGACCGCGTGCGCGCGCTCGGTGCCGAGCTGAAGAAGCCGGTGACGGTGATCGAGCTCCGCCCCGACCTCACCGTCGGGGAATGGGCGCTGCTGCTGCGGCAACCCGTCTACGCGATCGTCGCGTCGGAGAAGTTCGGTCGGATGCTGCGCGAGTTCTTCAGGGACGTGCCCGATGTGCAGAACCTGCACGTGGTGGTGTTCGGCACGGACGATCTCTCGAGCATCCCCGCGAACGCGCCGACGTACGTGACGCAGCACGTGCGGGCGCAGCTCGCCGGCGTGGCGATCCCGGGACGCATCCTCCCTGCAGCGCGCACAATCTCCATGCAGTCGGCGCGCGAGATCTTCGGCTTCATCGTCCGCTCGAACCTCGAGGCACTGGCGCGGCTCGGCGGCTGATCAGTCCCGCGGACGGCCTGCCGAGGGCTGTCGGGCGAGCCATTCCGCCACCAGCGGCGCGGCGCTCGCCAGCACGGCCAGCTCATCGGGCGGGAGGAGCCGCGGGCGAAGATCGAAGTGGCAGAGCGTTCCCCACGGCAGGCCGCTGCCCAGCCGGATCGGGACACCGGAATAGCAGAGCACCGAGTCGCGGGCGGCGTGGGTGGTGAGTCGCGCGTCATGCATCGCGTCGTCCGTGGAGAAGGGCGACGCGGTAAGACGCGTGATGGAGCAATAGGTCTCGTCGAGCTTCGCCACCGCGCCGGAGCCATCGAGGTCGGGATTCTCCCGGTCGAACAGGGCGACATTGTGGAGCAGCGGTGGCTCGGCACGGTACAGGCCCGTGAAGCGATAGCGCGTACGTTCGTTCAGGTAGCCGAGCGCGACGAGGATACCGCGCCCGTGCAGCAGGCGCGCGAAGTGGGCGGCACACGTCGCGGGCGCGCTCGTCACGCCTGCTGCGACCTCGACTCGAAGGTGCTCGCGGCCTGCGAGCTGGTAGATGCGCTCCACGAGTGTGACATAGCGCACGAGCCGCGCCACGGGAAAAAATCAACTGATGGGCTTGTCCAGCTTTACGGGAACCGCGGGCACCCCGAGGCTCATTGTGCCTCGAGGTTTCCCGGGCTCGCACCTGCTCGCGCCTGCGTAGGACTCCTCGGCTGGGTCGGGCGCGAACACCCGCTCCGTCGGCTGCGCGCGTGCGCGCGCCGAGCCCTCAGTTTTGCGCGCTCCCTCCGCGCGCGTTGCCCGTTGGGCGGGAGGGAGCGCGCGTTCCTGGAGCGGGCGTCTGCAGCCGCGAAGCGGCGAGCAGTCCCGCCCGCGCAAGGAATGTGCGCGACCGACCGCGCCAGAGGAGCAAACTCGCAACTGAAAACGCGAGACTAGCTGATCGGCTTCACCACATCGACCGCGACCGCGGGCGCATCCAGCGAACGGAGCATCGCATTGAACGCCTGGATGTCGCTCGACTCGAGCTGACGCTCCCGCGCGATGAGCGCGTCCACCTGGTCGGCGAGCGACTGGTAGATCTTCCCCGCCTGCTCGGTGGGGCCGCGCTCGAAGCTCTGCGCCATGCGGTTCACGTTGAGGAGCTGGTTGTACGGGCGCACCGGGTAGTGCAGGGTGATCTGGTCCGCCTCCGAGTGCACGTCCGCCAGCTGGGCGCGGATCGCCTCCAGGCGTCCCTTCAGCGAGGTGGCCGCCGAGTCCACGCGCTTCGCGTAGGGGGCACCCTTCGTGCTCGATGACGCCGCCGAGAGCTGCGACTGGAGCCGGCCGATGCGCTCGACGGCGTCGGTGATGTCGTTGATCTTCGCCACCGTGCGCGACGCCAGGTCGTACGACGCCGCCAGCTCGGCCGGCGTGGCGCGCACGCGCGGATCGTCCACCACGGTGAAGGGCTGCGAGAGCGTGCGTCCGTTCGCGGTGAGGCGCACCGTGTAGCGGCCCGGCACCACCATCGGCCCGTCCGTCACCCCTTCGTCGTTGACGATGTCCTTGATCTCGCGCACGCCAGGGGCGCGCAGGTTCCAGACGAATCGGTTGAGCCCTGCGCGCGCCTGCACCACGGAGTCGGCGGGCTCGTAGCTCACGCTGTCCCCCTCGATGCGCTTCCGCTGCGACGACTGGCCCGTGGTGTCGTACGCCGTGAACGCCTTCATCGAGTCGCTCGCCGTGTATGCGATCCGCGTCGTGTCGCGCCTCGGCGTCTCGTCCTCCACCTCGCTGGTGAAGGTGCGGATGATCCTGTTGTTGCCATCAAGGAACTCGAGCTTCACCTGGCCGGTGGGCTTCTGCTTCAGCCAGTAGTCCACGTACACGCCGTTGAACGGGTTCTGCCCCGCGGTGAGGCTCGGGCGCGAGCGGCCGGCCTGGAAGCGGATCGCCGGCGCCGGCGCGAAGAGATGTGCATCCGCGCTGCGCACGGACTCGGTCATCTGCCGCAGCGGCGTCACGTCGTCGAGAATCCAGAACGCTCGGCCGTGCGTCGCGGCGACGAGGTCGTTGTCCTTCACCACGAGGTCGCGCACGCTCACCCGAGGCAGGTTGAGCCGGAGCGACTGCCAGTGCGCGCCGTCGTCGAACGAGACGTAGACGCCGGTCTCCGTGCCCGCGTAGAGCAGGCCGCGCCGCACCGGATCCTCACGGATGACGCGCGCGTACGCCCCCATGGGGATGCCGGCGTCGATGCGCGTCCAGGTGCGGCCGTAGTCGTGCGTCTTCAGGAAGTACGGCGCGAAGTCGTCCTGCTGGTACCGGTTGGCGGCGATGTACGCCGTGCCGGCGTCGAAGCGGCCGGGCTCGACGATGTTCATCTTTGTGAACTCGGGCAGACCACGTGGCGTGATCTCCTGCCATGTTGCACCGCCGTCACGGGTGAGGTGCACGAGCCCATCGTCGCTGCCGGCCCAGATCAGCCCCTTCTGCCGCGGCGACTCGGCGACGGCGAACGCCATCGCGTACCACTCGGTGCCGGTCATGTCGCCGTGAATCGGCCCGCCGGAGCGCTGCAGGGTGCGCGGGTCGGCACGCGAGAGGTCGGGAGAGATCTTCGTCCACGACTGGCCCCCGTTGGTGCTCTTGAAGAGGTACTGCGCCGCCGTGTACAGCGTGGTGGAGTCGTGCATGCTGAAGAACAGCGGGAAGGTCCACGCGAAGCGGTACGGGACGTCCTTCGCCGCCCAGCCGTCGTAGTTGTCGAGCCACACGGCGACGTTCGACTCGCGGTTGGTGTGCTTGTCCTGCCGCCAGATCTCACCCATGTAGCCGCCGCCGTAGGTGATGTCCGGATCCTTCGGGTCCACGGCGATGTAGGCGCTCTCGCCGCCGGCGGCGGGATACCAGTCGCGCACGCCGATGGAGCCGTTGTCCGACCGGCTGGCGATGGAGACGGTGGTGTTGTCCTGCTGCGCGCCGTACACGCGGTACGGGAAGCGGTCGTCGGTGATGACGTGGTAGAACTGCGCCGTCGGCTGGTTGTCCTCCGGGCTCCAGGTGGCGCCGCCGTCGAAGCTCACCGTGGCACCGCCGTCGTTGGCGTGGATCATCCGCTGTGGATCCTTCGGGTCGATCCAGAGCAGGTGCGTGTCGCCATGCGGCACGCGCAGGCGCGTCCAGCTCTTCCCGCCGTCGATCGACTTCCAGGTGCCGAGGTTGTTGACGTAGACGGTGTTCTCGTCCTGCGGGTCGGCGGTGATCGTGGAGTAGTACCACGCGCGCACCTGCCACCGCTGGTCGCCGCTCGTACGCGTCCACGTCTTCCCCGCATCGTCGCTGCGGAAGATGCCGCCGCGCGGCACGCCGGCGCTGTCTGGTGCCTCGACGGTTGCGTACACGCGGCGCGGATTCGCCGGCGACACCGCGACGCCGATGCGGCCGAGCGCCGTGTGCGGGAGGCCTTCACTGGCGGAGATGTCGGTCCACGTGTCGCCACCGTCCGTGGACTTGTAGAGGCCGGAGTTGCCGCCGCCGGAGTGCATCCCCCACGGGAAGCGGCGCAGGTGCCACATCGCGGCGTAGAGCTCGCGCGGATTCTTCGGGTTCATCGACAGGTCTATCGCGCCTGTGGAGTCGTCGACGAACAGCAGCTGCTTCCACGTCGTCCCGCCATCGGTGGTGCGGTAGACGCCGCGCGTCCTGTTGTGGCCGAAGGCGTGGCCGATCGCGGCGACGTAGGCGACGTCGGGATCGGTGGGGCTCACCCTGATCGC
>DASURL010000239.1:0-3748 GCA_036280075.1 Gemmatimonadaceae bacterium
GGAAGGTCGTACGCCACGCCCCAGCCGCCGCTGAACGTCGCCGAACGCGGACGCGCGTCCGCTGCGACATCCGATGACAGGTGCGCCGGCACGAGTAGCGCGCAGTGCTGCCGGTTCGCCGCCGCGCGCCACGCATCCACGTAGACGGCCGGCACCGCCGAGGGAGCGACGGTCTCATTCGACCACGGCGCGCGGATGCGGCCGTCAGGCTGGGGCGCTGGCGTCGGCGTCGGTACCACCGCAGCGGATTGACACGCCACAGCTCCCGCCAGAACGAGGGCCAGCACGTGGCGAGTCACGGAGGACGCCTGCTTGATGGGATGTATCGCGAGGGATCTCGTCATGCCAACCGGCCTTCGCAGGATTCGCGCTCACGCGCGCGGGATGCTCACCTCGTAGTGCGTCGCCTCCGCGTCGAACCGCTCGAGGATCCGCCGCGCCGCCTCCGGCACCACCGACTTCGTATAGTCCTCGCCGGCGAACTGGCGCACGTCGTCGACGGAGGTGAACCACATCAGCGTCACGAACTCCACCTCGCCGCCCGCTGGCCGACGCAGCAGCTCGATGCCGCGAAAGCCGGGTATGCCGCGCGCCTCGATGCCGACGAACACCTCCTCGCGCAGGAGCTCTTCGTAGGCGTCGGCGTTTGCCGGCGTGGTCCAGCCGTGCCAGAGTCGGCAGATCATCGTCACGGTTCCTCGTGCGGTGGGGATGCCGGTACAATATGCATCCGCGCCCTGCACCCGTCGCGACGCGACGCTACTGCACGTTCGTGAGCAGCAGCGTGCACGCCGCCATGCGCGGGTTGTGCAGCACCGCGCCGGCCACCGCTGCCGGGCTGACGAGGAGCGACTGGAACGGTCCCGTCGCCGTCGCCACGCGCGTTCCCGACGGCACGTGGGTGTCGAGATCGATCAGCGCGCGCTCCGACGGATAGCGCGCCAGCTCGCTTCGGGCGCGCTCGAGCGCGCCCTGCACCTCGCCGTCCTGCCCGAACAGCAGCCCGCGCACGGTGGAACACTGCATCAGCGACAGCGCCCGCACCGCCTCGAACCGCTCGGGGCGCGGCGCGGCGGGATCGGCCACGACGGCGAGCAACTGGCGTCGCACCTCATCCGCGCCACTCGGCCGAACCGTACCCACACGCGAGCGCGCGAGGTCGCCCCCCTGCGGCATCGCCAGCTCGGCGAGCCCGGCCCGTGGATCGTGCTCGATCAGGTAGAAGCGCTGCAGCGCGTCGCGCCCGATGCCCACGATCACCGTGCCGATCAGCTCGTCGAGCGTCGTCGTGCCGTTGTCGGTGATGGCAAAGCCGAACGAGATGATGGAGCGCAGCACCCGCTCCGCTTCGCGTGGCTGCCCGATGGACATGTAGTACGCGGCGCGCGACACGGCCGCATACGCCAGCTCCTTGCTGTCACGGTACGACGGCAGCGGTCGCATCTCCGGGAGCGCATCGGCGTCGAAGGGGAGGCGAAGCTGCCCGCCGAGGACGTCCACCTCGGGGGCGCGCGCCACGAGGTCGAACTCGCGCCAGATCGGCGCCTGTGCCAGCTCCGCCAGGTACGCCTGCTCGCGCGGACTGAAGCCCTTCGCCACCGCCTCGAGGATCGTCCGGCTCGACGGACCGCCGTTCATGTCGGGGCGCGCCGTGGGGAACATCTCGTCGGCGATCGTGTTCGTGCGCCACGGCCGACGGAAGTGCGTCGCCGGCACGATCGCCTGGAAGTCCCCGTTCGCCGGGCGGCGATACTGCAGCGCGTTGAGCGCCGCTCCCGCCTGGAGCGGCGTGATGGATGGGTCGCGCGCCACCGTGAACGCCCGCACCGGCCTGGTGGCCAGCATGCGCGCGCTCGAATTGCCGTTCGCGCGGTACAGCGCCGTCGCCAGGTGATCGCCGCGCACGGCGACGACCGCCAGCGGCACCACGGCCATCGCCACTGCGCCGATCAGGGCGTTGCGGAGCAGCCGCACCGTGCCCGCCAGCAGCGAGCGCCCCGTCTTCTGCACCTGCGCTACACGTGCCGCGTCTCCATCCGCGCGCATCGGCACCTGATCCGCGCGCGGCATGCCAAATCCCTCGGCCACCGCGGGCTCCTGCTCGCGAAACCATTGACGGCTCATCGGCTATACCGGTGTGGGTTCCACCACTCGCGGAAAGCGGAGCGACGCGTCGATCTCCGCCCGCGCCGCCACCATCCGCTCGATCTCGTCCGACACCTCCTCGGCGAGGCCGATGTGCGTCGTCAGCCCCTCCACTACCGCCGAGCCCGCGTGCAGGCGCAGCAGGTTGAGGCGGATCGTCTCCAGCGCGCTCACCGCCGCGGTCAGCCGGTCGTGCACCGCATCGCGCTCCTCGCGCAGACCTGTCACGTCTTCCGTCTCGCTGCGTCGCGCCATCGCCTCGATTGCCGAGCTGAGCTCCTCGTGCCGGGTGCGGAGCATCTGTGCCGACCGCTGCAGCCGCTCGAGCAGGGTGGGGAGATCGCCGAGCTCCTGCCGCGTCGCCTTTGGCAGCCGCTCGAAGAGCTGCTCGGCGGCGAGGCTGAGCGACAGCTCGGTGGCGCGATGGGTCATCGCCTGCGCCACCGGCCTGCTGCCGCGCAGGCGACGCGCCAGGGAGAAGGCGAAGCGGCCGAACTTCCCCATCCACAGCCGCGACCAGAACTCGGTGTCGATGTCGCGACGCGACTGCACGAGCGCGAGATAGGTGGTGCCGGTGAGTACGCCGACGCCGAGCGACAGCATCGTGGCCGCGAACGCTCCCCTGGCAATGCCCCACGTGTTGAGCGCGTTGCCGATCACGATGACCGGAATCGATACCGCCGTGAACGACAGTGCCACTCTGGCCACGCCGCCGAGAACTCGCTCGAGGATGCGTGGACCGCCGCGCTCCACCGCGCGCTCCTCGCGCGCATTCTCCAGCTCCGTTCGGAACGCCGGTCCCAGGTCGGCGTGCGCGAAGCCGAGTCGCAGCAGCCGTCGCGCCGAGAGCACGGCGAAGGCCACGGGGGCGAGCACGACGCCGGCGGCGAACGCGGCGAATCCCGCGCTCATGTTGATGGACGCGGAGAGCATGGTGGACGTGACGAGCAGCGCCGTCGAGTAGATGAGCGTGCCACCACCATCCATCCGGCCGTTGCGCTTCACGAACGCACGCAGGGCAACCGGGAGCGCGCGTCGCTGCTCGATCGCCCCGCCGAGCTGCTCGGCGAGCACGTCGGCGTTCGCCGGCCGGTCGTTCGGCTCCTTGGCGAGGCACTGGTCCACCAGCGACGCGAGCTTGCGCGGCACCGAGAGTCCGAGCGACGCCAGCGGCGCCGCGTGCTCCGTCACCTGGCGGGCGAGCACTTCCGTCGCACTGCGTCCCTCGAAGGGCGGACGTCCGGCGAAGGCGTAGAACGCGGTCGCGCCCAGGCCATAGAGGTCGGAGCGCGCGTCGATGTCCTTGCCGAGCGCCTGCTCCGGGCTCATGAACTCCGGCGTCCCCTTCACTCCGTCGCCATCCTCGGACCCCGCCACGGCGGCGATGCCGAAGTCGGCCACGAGCGCTCGGCCGGACGACGCCTCGATGAGGATGTTGTCCGGCTTCACGTCGCGATGCACGACGCCCATGCCGTGTGCGTAGCCGAGCGCCCACGCCACCTCGCGCAGCATGCGCACGCCGTCGCTCGCCGACACGGGCCCACGCGTGCGCACGCGCTCGGCCAGCGTCTCGCCCTCCACGTATGACATGACGTAGAAGACG
>DASURL010000240.1:0-4780 GCA_036280075.1 Gemmatimonadaceae bacterium
GCGTCAGCCGCGCCGGCGAGCGCGCGGAGCGGTGACGTGACGTGGCGCCCGATCAGCCACGCGCCGGCGAGCCCTGCCGCGAGCGCGACCAGCACGATGATCCCCAGCTGGCGCATCGTCGCGTGCACGGGCTCCATGACGTTGGTCCGCGGCAGCGTCACCAGCACCACCCATGGGGTATGCGGGACGTTGCGGGCGACACCGATGAGGCGCGACCCGTCCGGACCGTCGTAGTACGTCCATCGATCGCGCTCGGCTCCGATGGCCGGGCTCTGCACCTTGCGCGACAGGTCGGTCCAGAGCGCCGGTCCCGACGCGTTGCCGAGGAGCACGCGGACGTCCCTGCCGATCAGCTCGCCGATGGCACGGCCGGTGTTCGCGTTCCGCAGCATCCGCCGCTCGACGAAGTAGCCGAGCGTGTCCCCGGACTTCGCCAGGACGGGCGCGATGGCGTCATAGCGGACCATCTCGCCATGGGCGGCAAGGGGCTGAATCCAGACCCTCCAATCGCCGTCGCGGGCGAGCGCCGCAAGCTCCGGCGCGGCCAGCGGACACTCCCCGATGGGGACGGCGGCGCTGTCCAGCTGCACGTCCAGCACCCGCTCGCAGCCGCGCGTCCAGAGCGAGCGCGAGCCGCCAGTCCCCCCGGCAATGTCCTCGGTCATGGCACGCCGCGCCGCGACGAGGCTCGCCGCGTCCCTCGTCCTGATCGCCTGCGCGAGCGCCTCGTTGCGTGCCGTCCGTCGCGCGTCGGCGCGGATCCGGTCCACCGACTCGGCCAGCATGGACAGGAGCCGGCCGCTGGCGCGCTCGACCCGGGTGCCCGCTGCGCGCTCGAGCGTTCGTGAAAGATCCCGAAAGGTGAACCACGCACAGCTGCCGGCGATCGCGCCGAGCAGCACCAGGATGAACAGCGGGAGGCGCAGCCTCAGCGACCGGCTCATTCGAATCATGACTCCGAGGACGAGCGAGTCGTCGGCAGGGAAACAGATATTTCGTGCTGCATCGAGACCGCGCGCCGGTGGGCGGCCACCCGGCTACCTGGCCGTGTCGTCGAGATAGGAGAGGGCAAGGTTCCGCGTCACGACCCGCTCGAGTGCCTCCAGCACCCGGCCATCGAGCTTGATCCCCACCTGCTGTCGCAGGACCGCCAGCGTCTCCATCTGGGGCATGCTGCCACGATAGGCACGCTTCGACCGCATCGCATCGAATGCATCCGCCGCGGCGAGCACGCGCCCGCCGACGGAGATCGCCACGCCGGCGAGCCCGCGCGGATAGCCGCTGCCGTCCATGTTCTCGTGATGGTCGTGGACGTACTCCAGGGCCGGACCGAGGTGCCGCAATGGTTCCAGGATCGCCATGCCGATGCGCACGTGCTCCTTGACGTGCGCGAACTCGTCCGGCGTGAGGGGTCCTGGCTTGTTGAGGATCTCCTCACGGATTCCCATCTTGCCCACGTCGTGCAGGTGGCCGGCCACCCGGATCAGCTCCACGGTGTCGGCGTCGAGCCCCATCTCCTCGGCGATGGCCGCCGCCAGGTCGGCGACGCGGATGGAGTGGCCGCGCAGGTAGATGTCCTTCGCCTCCATCGCGTTGACCAGCGTCTGCACGACGTTCACCGTCAGCGTGCGCAGCGAACGCTTCTCGCGCTGGAGGTCGGCCGTCCGCAGCTCGACTTCCTCCCGGATCACGCGCTCCACGCGGCGGCGCTCCATGTCCAGCGACCGCCGGTGCAGGGCCGCCGTGAGCGCCGCCACGAGCTGGTCCGACGATGCCGGCTTCACCAGGTAGTCGAGCGCGCCGAGCTTCATCGCCTCGGTGGCGAAGGCGACCTCGTTCACGCCGCTGAGCATCAGGATGGCGAGGTCCTCATCGATGATGCGCGCCCGCGGCACGAGCTCCACGCCACTCATGCCCGGCATGTGCACGTCGGTCAGCATGACGTCGAACCGCTCGCTGCCGAGCAGCTCGAGCGCCAGCGCCGCCGAGGCTGCGTCGCGGCAGGCGAATCCGCCGCGCTGCAGGACCCGCAGCAGCGCCGTCCGCACGCTGGCGTCGTCATCCACGATGAGCACGCGGATCGGAAGTGCAGTCGGAGCATCCGGAGCGCGCGTTCCATCTTCGACTGTCATCGTTGAGCTCATGCCGGCCTCCCCTCGCTCATGCTCGCGTTCCGCTTACGCGGCGCCGTCCGGCCCGGGCTCCGTCCCGGTGCCGGCCCACATGCGGTACGCCGCGAGATGGATGGCTGTCTCGAACAGGCGCTCGTCGGTATACCCGGCGTGGCGACGCCGGACCTCGGGGAGCAGCGCCTGAAGGAGCGCCTGGAATTGCTCATCCCGCTCGGATTGTGCGTCGAGCGCCCCGTCCCGTTCCGTCGACGTGTGAGATGCCAAGATCCGCTCCCGGCTCAGGTCACAAGGCAGGATTCCTCTTCCGCCGCGCCGCGGATCGCGTTCCGGATCGCAGCCACGAGGAGATCCGGCGGCACGGGCTTCTGGAGCACGGTCACCACGCCGATGAGGTGCGCATTCTCCCTGGTCACCGTCGTGCTGAAGCCGGTCATCAGCACGACGGGAAGCCCCGGACAGGCACGCCTGATCTCGCGGGCCAGCCGGTCACCGGTCATCACCGGCAGCTGTACGTCGGTCAGCACGAGGTCGACCGATGGCGCTCCGGCCTGGAGGAGTGGCAGTGCATCCATCGCGGTCCGACAGACCAGGACGTCGAATCCGGCGCTCACGAGCACGCGACGGAGCGCCTCGGCGAGCATCGGCTCGTCGTCCACGAGCAGAATCGTCGCCCGGCGGGGCTCCGCACCGTCCATGCTGTCGCCTGTGTCTTGCCTCGCTTCGCTGTGTCGCACGTCGTGGCCGTGGTCAAGTCCCGAACGCCATGGAGCCGAACATGGCTCCCACCCAGTATCGGCACGGACGAGCGATTCGATGAGCCGATGTTCGCGATGAAGCTCGGCGCTCGAGGCGCAAATCATCGGTCGTCCGTCGCACCGAAGGTCGCATGGCGGGAATCCAGGAACGCTCGCCGGCGGCGCCTGCCTTGGGGAAACGCTGCCGTTTGCCGCTCCTCAGTTGCCCAGGGCGTAATGGCCCGGCACTGCTCTCTACTCCAGATTCAGGTGCATCACCGCTGCACGATGGCCTGGCCACGGTGTCGACCATGAGAAACCCGGAACCCTCACACGCGGGTGAGATGCCGTTCCTCGACCATCTCGAGGAACTCCGCTGGCGCATCATCTGGTCGCTCGCTGGCCTGATGATCGGGTTTGCCATTGGCTTCTTCGTCACTCTGAAGTTCGATCTCGTAGGATTGCTCGCGAGACCCGTCCTGCCGCTCCTCCCGACCCACGAGCTGTACTATACCCACCCCAGTGAAGGCTTCTCCCTGACCGTCAACGTTGCGATGTGGCTGGGCGCAGTGCTGGCTGCTCCCTGGGTGATCTGGCAGGCATGGCTCTTTCTCGCGCCGGCACTGCACCGGCACGAGAGACGACTCACGCTCGCCGTTCTCGCGGGTGGGGTGGGCCTTTTCCTGGCGGGGGCCGCACTCTCCTACTTCGTCGTGATCCCCCTTTCGCTGCCCTGGCTGATGGGATTCGGTGGTCATTCCCTTACTCCCCTCATCACGGCGAATGACTACTTCGGTTTCGCGGTTGCGATGATTCTGACCTTCGGCATCAGCTTCGAGCTTCCGATGGTGATTTTGGCCCTCGCCACGCTGGGACTCGTGACGCCGGCGTTCCTCAAGCGGTACCGCCGCCATGCCATTGTGGTGATCGTCGTGATCGGCGCCTTCCTGACTCCGGGCGACCTCTTCTGGACCACCATCGCCCTCGCAGTACCGCTGTACGGCCTGTTCGAGCTCAGCGTCCTTCTGTCGACGATTGTCTATCGCAGACGCGCATCCGAAGGTCCATCCGGTGTCGCCGTGGAAGCAGGATGAGCGGTAAGCCCGGCGGCCTTCCGGCCACCGGGCTCTCCTTCATTTCGCGCCTGTCAGGCCAACCCTAGTTCCAGCCGTTCGTCCCCGTCATGAACAGGGTCACCACCACGAGCACGCTCCCCAGCACGACCATCGGTCACTCCCGGGATTGAATTGTCCGAGACGCCCACGGCGCCTCACCACGAACTGAACCCGCCCCCCAGGAACAGCGCCCAGCTCCACCGCCCGTCGAGGCTGAGCGCCCGCCCGAACCCCGCCGTGAGCGGCGTGAAGGCGAACTGCCGCTCTCCGCGATTCGCCGAGGAGCTAACCGCCGGCGTCGCGCACACCTCCGGCACCTGCTCCAGCCGCTCGAGCCGCACCGTCGCCCACGCCGGCGTCACCGCATCCACCGTCGCCGCACGGATGCCATGCCGGTCCGGCGCCCCGCACCCGACGCGCAGGTCCACCGGGATCGCGTCGAGCGCCACGTCGATCGCCATGCGTGCCGAGTCGGGCGGCGCGGGAATCGCCACGTCGGCGCCGATGGTATACGGCGCCTGCCGCACGTCGAACCGCGCCCGGCGCACGTCATCCGCGGAAACCACCGACGCACTCGCCACCGCGCGCGACAGCGGGTCCACCGCGGCGACCATCTCGTACCGCGCCTTGCGCTCCCGGCCGAGCGCCCGGTCGAGCGCATCGGCGCGCTGCGTCCCCTGCACCACCAGCCGCTCCGCCACCCGCAGCGAGTCGCCGAGCAGCTCGGCAATCCTGCGCGAAGTTGTGGCGACGTTCCGCGTGCTGTCCCGCTCCGCGGCCACGTTCACTGCCTGGAGCG
>DASURL010000241.1:0-17152 GCA_036280075.1 Gemmatimonadaceae bacterium
CTCGAGCTGACGTAGACCGGCGGGCAGCTTCAGATTGGCGACGTCACCGACACCCTTGCCGAGCAGCGCGCGGCCAATCGGGGATGCCATCGTGACGTGGCCTTCCTCGAACTCCACGGCATCGCCGAAGACGAGGTGGTACGTCTCCTCGAGGCCGGACTTCTCGTCCTTCACGACCACGATGGAGCCGAGGCCGACGCGTTCGCGCGGAATCTGCGTCACGTCGATGGACGACAACTTGCTGAGCCGCTCGCGCAGCTGGCCGAGACGGGCCTGCACGAACTGCTGGCGCTCGAGCGCCGCCTTGTATTCACTGTTCTCACGAAGGTCGCCCATCTCGACCGCCTTCCGGATCTCGGCGGGGAGGGTGACGTTGAGCTCGTACTGGAGCTTCTCGACTTCGCCGGCGAGCTTCGACTTGAGCGCTTCGATCATGAGAGCACGGGACTGCGGGGTACGAAAAAAAGGGAGCGCCCAGCCGAGAGCTGGGCGCCGCGTTGTTTCATACTATCGCGCAAGCGGCGCCGAGGCAAACCCTGGAGGGCCGGCGTGAGCCTGCACCGGGAGGTCGTGGAGCCGGACGTGCTGCGGCTGCGCGCCCGGTCATGGCAGGGCCAGCTGGCCGGGTACGAGGTCAGCGCATACGTCGTGCGCGGCGTGATGGTGGACACCGGGCCGCCGCACGCCCGTTCGGCGGTGCTGCGCGCGGTGCGCGAGCTGGCGCCGCGCGGCGTGGTGATCACGCACTGCCATGAAGATCACGCCGGCAATGCAGCCGAGCTCGCCGCGACCGGGGTGCCGCTGCTCATGCACGCGGCGTGCGAGCGCGCGCTACGCAGGCCGGAGCGAATCGGGCTGTACCGCCAGCTCGTGTGGGGAACGCCCGCGCCACTCGCGACGCCACTGCACGCATTCGACCCCGCGCCGCTCTCGGTGCTGCCGCTGCCCGGCCATACGGACGAGCACCTGGTGGTGTGGGACGCCGAACGTCGCATCCTCGCCGGTGGCGATCTGTTTCTCGGCGTGAAGGTGCGGGTGGCACATCACGGCGAGTCGCCGCGCCGGCTGGTGGAGAGCCTGCGTGCGGCCGCCGCGCTGGAGCCACGCCTGCTGCTCGACGCGCACCGCGGTGCGGTGCACGCCCCGGTGCCACTGCTGGAGGCGAAGATCGCCTGGATGGAGGCGACGATGGGCGAGATCGGCGCGCTGCGCGCACGCGGCATCGGCGAGCGCGAGATCACGCGGCGCGTGCTCGGCCGCGAGGAGCTGGTGGGCGTGGTGAGCCGCGGGGAGTACTCGAAGCGGGAGTTCGTGCGGGCGGTATTGAAGGACCGTTAACCGAAGGACCGTTAACCGTGAACCGTTAACCGAAAGAGCGAACAGCACACCGGACTGAGCTCGGTGTGCCGTTGTCGTTAACGGTTAACGGTTCACGCGCAGTTATCGGTGCATCGGCAGCGTGGCGTCGGTCGCGGAGGGCTCGTGGGGCACGCCGCCCGCCTGGGCGAACTCGCGGCGCAGCACGGCCATGTTCTCCTGCCGGCGGTCGAGCAGGCGCTTGAGCGGGCGCGGCTCGTGGCGGGCGTGCGCGTACGCCGTGAGCAGCGGGAGCGCGACGGTGGAGTCGAGGTAGCACACCACCGCGTCGGGCAGGCGATCGGGATCGATCTTTCCCCAGCTCACCGCTTCGGCCGGCGTGGCGCCGGAGAGACCGCCCGTGTCGGGGCGCGCGTCGGTGATCTGCAGGAAGAAGTCGTGCCCCTTCTCGTCGATGCCGAGCACTTCCTGGATCTGCGGCTCCGTCTGGAGGGCGAAGTTCTTGGGGCTGCCGCCTCCGCAGATGAGCACCGCGCTCTTGCCGCCGCCACGCTTGGCGCCGAGCACGATGGACGCCGTCTCGTTCACGTCGGCGTTGGGGTCGATGACGCACCTGTTCCCCTCGAGCGCGAGGGCGGCGATGTTCATGCCGATGCTCGAGTCGCCGGGCGACGACGTGTACACGGGCACGCCGCACTCGTACGCCACGCCGAGCAGCGAGCGGTTGCCGATGCCGAGCGCCTTCTCGCGCTCGCGGATGTACTTGCCGCACAGCGCGTGGAACTCGGCGCTGCTCATGGCGCGCTGGAACTCCGGCCCCTGGATGATCTTGCGGAAGAAGGCGTCGGTGCTGAGGAGGACGTCGTAGTCGAAGAAGATGTCGTAGATGCGGACGATGCCTTCCTCGCGCAGCACGGTGTCCGACTCCTGGGCGTTGCCGCGGTGCATGGCGAGGCCGAGGCCGAAGTGCGCGTCGTGGTACAGGTTCGCGCCGGTGGAGATGATCCAGTCCACGAACCCCGACTCGATGAGCGGGATGAGCGCCGCCATGCCGAGGCCCGCCGGCGTGAGCGCGCCGGTGAGGGTGAGGCCGACGGTGACGTCCGGGTCCAGCATCTTCCGCGTGAAGAGCTGGCACGCTTCCCTGAGGCGCGCGGCGTTGTAGGCGAGGAAGGTGCCGTCGATCAGGTCGGCGGCGGACTCGCTGCCGTCGATGCGGCGCGGGTCGATGCGTCCGCCGCGGAGGAAGCGCGACGTCTCGTGCGCGGTGTGCTGCCGGCCCGCGCGCTCGCGTTCCTCGGCGGCGCGCTTCTGCTCGCTCTTGTTGCCCGCCGCGGAGGCCCGCTGCTTCCCGTCGCCCTTCCCGTCCTTCTTCCTGCTCGCCATGGCGCTGTCGTCTGGTTGGTGGTGATGGCTACTTCAGGCCGTTCGTCGCGTTGTACGACTCGATGATCGCGTGCGCCGCCTCGGCGGGATCGTCGGTCACCATGATGAGGTCCATGTCGCCCGGCGAGATCTTCCGCTCGACCACGACGCGAGACTGGAGCCAGCGGATGAGCCCCGCCCAGTAGTGGCGCCCGAAGAGGATCACGGGAAACTGGTAGAGCTTCCCCGTCTGGATGAGCGTGAGCGCCTCGAAGGTCTCGTCGAGCGTGCCGAAGCCGCCGGGAAAGATGATGAAGGCGTTGGAGTACTTCACGAACATCGTCTTGCGGACGAAGAAGTAGCGGAAGTTCACCAGCGTGTCGACGAACGGATTGGCGCCCTGCTCGAAGGGCAGCTCGATGTTGCAGCCGACGGACATGCCGCCGCCGTCCTTCGCGCCCTTGTTCGCCGCCTCCATGATGCCGGGGCCGGCGCCGGTGATGATGGTGAAGCCGGCCTCGGCGAGGAGCCGTGCCGTTTCCTGCGCGGCGAGGTACTGCGGGTCGTCGGGCGCCGTGCGGGCCGAGCCGAACACGGAGACGCCGCGCTCGATATGGGCGAGGTTGTCGAAGCCCTCGATGAACTCGCCCATGATGCGCATCACGCGCCAGGTGTCGGTGCGCGTGAAGTCCCGCGCGCCGCGGCGGTCGGTGCCGGGCAGCGCGAGGAGCTTCTCGTCCTCGGTGATCGGCTGCACCAGGTCGCGCAGGTCGTCGTCCACCTTGCGCGCGGCGCCGCTGGTGCGGCGGTCCGTGCGCTGTGACGGCGGCACGCGGCCCGCCGCGCGGTGGCCTTCCTCGGTGCGCTCGCGGAGGAACTCCTGCGCCTCGGCCTGGGCGGCGGCGAGCCGTGCCGGATCGGCGCGCTTGCCGGTCGCGGTGCGCGGGGCGCGCGACTTCACCTTCTTGCGGTCGCTCGCGTCGGCGACTTTCGCCTTCGGTCGGGTGCCACGTTTACTCGTTGCCATGCGGGAGTGTAGCGGGGGGGCGGCGTCCCGCGCCAGCGAGACGCCGCTCAGGGCGGCAGGAGCCGATCGAATTGCCGGCGAATCACGCGGTAGCACTCACACGACGCCGCCTCGAGGCCCTCGCGATCGAGGATGCGAATCGCGCCGCGGCTGTAGCGGATGAGCGCCGCGTGCTGCAGCGCGCTCGCCGCCACGCTCACGCCGGCGCGTCGCACCCCGAGCATCTCGGCAAGGAACTCCTGCTTGAGCGGGAACTCGTCGGCGCTCACGCGGTCGTGCGTCAGCAGGAGCCAGCGCGCGCAGCGCTGCTCGATGCCGTGCAGGCGGTTGCACGCCGCGCCCTGCGCAACCTGGGTCAGGTAGGCGTGTGCGTAGCGGTTGACGAGTCGGCGCAGCTCCCGCTCACGCTCGATGACCGGCAGGATGTCGGCCACGCGGATGCGCATCGATCGTCCGGGCACCTGCCCGAACAGCTTCGACTCGCTGGTGACGGCGTCCATCAGCGCCGGCAGGCCCGCCACGCCCTCGTTGCCGATCGTGCCCGTCTCGACCGTGCTGCCGTCGCTCATCACGTTCACGACCGAGATGATGCTGTCCTCGGGGAAGTAGACGTACTCGTACGGCTGGTCCGGCAGCGCCACGATCTCCCGGACGTCCATCGTCACCTCGTGCAGATGCGGCGCGAGCGCCGCGTAGAGCCCTTCGGGGAGCGCGCCGAGCAGTCGGTTCTTCGGTCGCGCCGCCGGGAGAGACGTGGCATGGGAGGTGGGAGCTGACGTGGACATCGAGCGGCTCGGGATGGCTGAGGACGATCGGCAGATGGTGCTCGTGGAACAGAGGGCGGGTGCATAAATGTGGCCAGCCACGGGCGGGCGAACGGCTGGCGGCGCGAGCGGCGCCTCACGCTGTCCTTGGCCCATTCCATGTCGCGTCGGAAACGCGCGCCGATCGGGCGAGCTGCAGCACGACGGCGGCGAGCAGGCACAGGATCGGGCCGCGCCAGGCGTGCATCCCGGCGCCCGGCGGCAGGACGATGACCGAGAGATTCACCACCGTGTGGACGAGGACACGCACCACCCGCCGCGCAGGGCCGCGCACGAGCGTCAGGAGCATGAGACCGAACAGGAGGTCGCGCAGCAGGGACGCGAGCACCAGCATCATGGGGCGCGGCGATGGCTGGATCAGGAGCGCGGGGAGGTGCGCGATGGCGTACAGCAGCTGCGATGCTGCGGCGACGGCGAGCGTACGCCACCGGACGTCGCCCGCGACCGCAGCGAGGGCGGCCGGCAATGCTTCGCGAAAGTAGACCTCCTCCGCGATCGCCAGCACGGGAACGGTGAAGAGGATCGCCGCCGGCGCGTGACGGATCGCCACCAACAGCGCTCCCACTCCACCGTTCACGAGCAGCGCCACCGCGGCCACGAGTGCAAGCGCGACGGCGGTAACCGCGCGCCACGCCGGCGCCGTCCGCGATCCCTGGCCCGCGGCCGGCCATGAGCCGGATGGGCGTCCCGGCCATGGGGCGGCCAGCGCGAGGCAGAGGAGCGTGGCCAGGATGCGCGCGGCGCCCACGCGCGCCTCTCCACCCCGGACGGACCGTTCGAGCCACGGCTGCGTGACCGCGAAGGTCATGGCGACCAGCAGCCATCCCAGATACGACGACGGAATCCACGCCGCCCACCCGGACGGGGGCGTGGCTTCCGCCGCGGCCGTCACCGCTGCCGCTCGTTCCGCGAACGCCGCCGCCGCTGCCACAGGTCGCTCACCACGATGCCGGCAATGACCGGAAACGCACCGGTCCAGTGCGCGAATGTCGGCGGCGAGTCGACCACGTGCAGCCACAGCATGACGAACACCACACCGAGGAGGAGCGAAACGACGTACGCGACGATCTCCGTGACACGCGATGAGGAAGACATGAGAGTGGGGTCTGGTGAAGGGACGGAACGTCAGGTCGCCTTAATTGACTCCAGGATGTAGTGGACCGCACCTACCGCCGATCCGACGAGGGCGGCGTCGCCGGCGGCCTCCCAGCCGATGGGGCCCGCCAGCCAGGTCTTCAGGATGGTCGCGAAGCCGGCCGAGATGTCGTAGCCGCCGATCGTCCTCGCTGCCCGCCACGCGCCTTGCGCGAACTGCGGCCGAGCCGACGACCCGAGCACGGAGTAGGGTTCCTCGCAGTTCAGGCTACCGCATCCGTACTCGGCGATCACCTCGGCCTCGAACGCGTCGTAGTTGGCCTGCCAGTATTCCACCGAGGAGAGAGCGAGGCTGGCGGCGCCGAGCACGGCCTCCTGCCCAGCGGCGTCCAGCACGGCCGCGGCCCGGGAGATCTCGTCGAGCCGGAGTGCGAGCGAGCTCACGTCGCTCGCGACCGACACGGCGTAGGTGATCTGGTCCAGCGACGACTGCACGCTCACGTCCGGCACGAGGGAAGTGCTGGCGCTGGCCGGCAGATACGACGCGAAGCGCACCGCGGAGGGGCCGAGTGGCGAGGTCGCCGGCGCGGCGCTGGTGCGGACACCGCTGCACCCGGGCATGCCGGGGAGGACGCCCTGGAGAATGGTCCTCCGCTCGCCGGCGCTGGCCTGCTGATGCTCCGGCGCGCGCAGGCTCTCCCGGAGCGTCAGCTCGAGCACGCCCTCGCACAGCTGGGAGAGCGACCGATACTTGTGCGCTCGCAGCTCGGCGCGGAACAGGTCGAGGCCACGGTTGTGCGCGACCCCGACCCAGTCCATGCGATTCGCGCGGTGAAACGCCGCGGCTGTGGACGTGCCACGCCCGTCGTTCCGGCTCCGCGTCCCGGTCTCGGCGGTACCCGGTGCCGCGGTGGCCGGCGCCGTGGCCTGCGAATGCGGGGCGGTATTGGCCGGTGGCTCGGTGGCGTCGGTGCAAGCGGCGGCGAATCCGACGGCCGTGCCGAGCGCCGCGACGGTGATCCATGCTGCTGTCCTGATGTTCATGAGCTGGTTCCTCCGCTGGAGTGAGACTGACCATCGGTGAGGCAGCAGCCTGCCACTTTCCGTCGCGAGCAGCGTCGTCCCTTCAGCGCGCATGACAGCGGCGTAGCGCAGTGGGCGGTGCGGCGCCGCTTGCCCGCAGCGCGGCATCTGGATTTCCTTCGGTCATGCCTCAGCGTGCTTGCCCTTGCCGGTAGTCATTCTCATCGCCGACGGCGCCCGTCCCGAGTCGTTCGCCGGCGACCTGGCGCAGCTCCCGGCCCTGCAGCGGATGCGCGCCGAAGGTGCACTGGCGACTGTCACCACCGTGTTTCCTTCCGTCACCGGGCCCGCCTACCTCCCCTTCCTGATGGGCCGCTTCCCGGGGGCCGTCGGGATTCCGGGACTGCGCTGGTACGATCGCTCGCGTGAATGCTGCGGCTGGCCCGACCATGCCCGCAGCTACGTCGGTTACGAGATGGGGCGCATCAATGGCGACCTCGATCCCGCCGCGCCGACGATGTTCGAGCTCGTCCCGCGCAGCGCGGCGGCGTTCAGCGTCATCACGCGCGGCCTCCCGCGCGCCGGCAGCCTGGCGGCGCTCACGGCACGCTCCGCCGTGCGTGCCGCGCTCACCCACTTCCGCGGTCGCGCCGAGCGCTGGATCGACATCGACCGCGAGGTGGCTGACGCGGTGATCACGCGCGTGCGCGGCGATCGTCCCGATTTCGTCTTCGCGGCGCTCACCGGCATCGACAAGGCGTCGCACGCGCACGGTCCCGACGCGCCGATGGTGGGCGAGGCGCTCGCCGTGGTGGACGACCTGGCGGGCCGGCTGCGCGAGGAGGCGGAGCGCGGCGGCTGGTGGGCGGAGACTCACCTGTGGATCGCCAGCGACCACGGTCACTCGGCCGTCCACTCGCACGACGACCTCGCGCGCGAGATCGCCCGCATGGGCTTCCGCACGGTGGCACATCCATGGTCGGCCGGGATCGCCCCGGAGGTCGCGGTGATGGTGAGCGGCAACGCGATGGCGCACCTCTACCTGGAGCCGCGGCGACGGGCGCGGCCGGGATGGAGGGAGCTCGCGCCGCACTGGACGCCGCTCGTGGAACAGCTGCTCGCGCGGCCGTCGGTGGACCTGATGATCCTCGCCGACGGTGCCGAGCGGAGCGAGGTGCGCAGCACGCGGGGCGCGGCGATCGTCGAGCATCACGGAGGCCGGTACGCCTACCGCCGCACGAGCGGCGATCCGCTCGGGCTGGGCCGCGACGTCGAGGGAGACGCCGATGAAGCCTACGACGCGACGATCGGGAGCGCGTATCCCGATGCCATCGTCCAGATCGCCGTGCTCGCGGGCGCGTCACGCTCGGGGGACGTCATCCTTTCCGCCGCGCCGGGGCACGACTTCCGCGCGCGCTACGAGCCGATCCCGCATCGCAGCGCGCACGGGGCGCTGCACCGCGACCACATGCTGGTGCCGCTGCTGACGAATCGCGCGCCGCGCCTTGCACCGAGGCGGACGACGGATCTCTTTCCCAGCGCGCTCGCCGCGCTGGGCGTGGCCGCGCCAACGATTGTGGACGGTCGTTCGTTTCTCTGAGCGAGGAGGGAGGGCCCCGACAGTCGCTTCGCGACTGCGGGGTGACACCCGGCGGCGTTGCCGCTGCGGATGACAGGGGAGTCCTTTCACACCGGGGTGTGGTTCATGCGTTCATCGCTCGTGTTCGCCGTCGTGCTCTCCGCCGCCGCCGCAGTGCCCGCGGCGGCGCAGTTTCCGCCCGACCATCCGAAGAACCTGAAGGTCCTGCCGATGGACATCCCGGTGCGCGCGCTGCTCGACACGATGCGCACGTTCACCGGTGCGCTCGGCGTGCGCTGCAACTTCTGCCACGTGGGCAAGGAAGGGGAGCCGCTCTCCAGCTATGACTTCGCCGCCGACGACAAGCCGGAGAAGGCCAAGGCGCGCGTGATGATGCGGATGGTGAAGGCGATCGATGGCGAGTACCTCACGCAGCTCCCGTCGCGATCACAACCGTCCGTCGTGGTGACCTGCATGACCTGTCATCGCGGAGTGAGCGTCCCGTACCCGCTGGACGAGGTGATCCTCGCCGCGTACGACTCCGGCGGTGTGGACAGCGCGACCGCGAAGTACAACGCGCTGCGGGAGCGCTATTATGGCCGCGCGAGCTACGACTTCAGCGAGGCGGCGCTGGCGGCGGTGTCGCAGTCGCTGCTCTCGCGCGGCAAGGCCGCCGACGCGGTGAAGCTCAGCGCGCTCAACACGCGCATGTCTCCCACCTCCGCGTTTGCCTTCCGCCAGGCGGCCGACGCCCAGCTCGCCTCGGGCGACACGGCCGCCGCGGTGGCCAGCCTGCAGCGCGCGCTCGCGATCAACCCCAACGACCAGCAGATCAAGCGAAGCCTCGACCGCCTGAAGAAGCCCTGAGGGACAGAGGGACCGGAGGACCGGAGGACCGGAGGACCGGAGGACCGAGGGACCGAGGGAACGAGGGACCGAACGGTCATCCGGTCATCCGGTCATCCGGTCATCCGGTTCTCGGCTCCTCCCCTCCTCTCTCACGACGAACCCCTCCCGCTCCAACCGCGCGACCACGGCATCCATGTGCTCCTGGCCGCGCGTCTCGAGGGTCATCTGGATGCGCACGTCGCGCACGCTGATGTCGGCAAAGGCGCGGCTGTGGGCGACGTCGAGCACGTTGGCCCCTTCCTCGGCGACGATGGCGGTCAGCCGAGCGAGATGACCGGGGCGGTCACGGACGGTGACGGCGAGGCGCGCCAGGCGCCCATCGGCGACGAGTCCGCGGTCCACGATCCGCTCGACGAGGTTCACGTCGATGTTGCCGCCGCTGAGGATCATCACGGCCACGTCATCGGCGCGGAGCGGGAGCTGGCCGCTCAACATGGCCGCGAGGGACGTGGCGCCCGCGCCTTCGGCGAGCACCTTCTGGTGCTCGAGCAGCAGGTGCACGGCGCTGGCGATCTGCACCTCGTCCACGGACACGATGTCGTCCACGTAGCGCTCGATGAGCGGGAAGGTGCGGTCGCCCACGCGCTTCACGGCGATGCCGTCGGCGATGGTGTCGGTGGACTCGATCTTCACCACGTGACCCGCGCGGCGTGAGGCGAGCGCCGACGGCGCCGCGGCGGCCTCCACGCCGAACACGCGGACATCGGGTCGCTGCTCGCGCACGGCGAGGGCGATGCCGGAGATGAGTCCGCCCCCGCCGATGGGAACGATGAGCGCGGTGAGCGAGGGCAGCTGCTCCAGCAGCTCGAGGCCGATCGTCCCCTGCCCCGCGATGACACGCTCGTCGTCGAAGGCGTGCACGAGCGTCATCCCGCGCTCAAGCTCGATGCGCCGCGCCTCGTCCATGGACTCCGAGAGCGTCGCACCATGGAAGGTGACCGCGGCGCCGAAGCGCCGCGTGTTCGCCACCTTGATCAGCGGCGTCTCCATGGGCATCACCACCTCCACCGGCACGCCGAGCCGCGCGCCGTGGTAGGCGACGGCCTGGGCATGATTGCCGGCACTCGCCGTGACGACGCCCCGGGTGCGTTCCTCGGGTGACAGGTCGAGGAGCCGGTTCAGCGCGCCGCGATCCTTGAACGAGCCGGTACGCTGGGTGTTCTCCAGCTTCAACCAGGCGTCGCACGGCAGGCGATTCCGGAGCGCGAGCGAAGGCACGACGGGGGTGAGGACGATGCCGTCGCGGATGCGCTCGCGAGCGGCGCGGATGTCGGAAAGCGTGGGCATGTGGTCAGTGCGTGGAAACGGGAAGGGGCATTCGGGCCGGGAGCATGACGCCTTCGAGGAAGAACGCCGAGAGCTCGGCACGACCGCCCAGTCCGGATTTCTGGTAGACCGCCACCGCGTGCTGGCGCACGGTGCGCTCGCTGCGTCCCGTCTCGTACGCGATCACCTTGTGGCTCTTCCCCTTGAGGAGGCCGAGCGCCACCTCGCGCTCGGCCGCGGTGAGTCCCCAGCCGTCGAAGCGTTCGTCCATCGCGCGGCCGAGTCCCTCGAGGGCCGATCGCGCACTGTCGCGCCAGGCATCGCGCTCGGCGGCCTGCGCCTGGAGCGCGTGTCGCGTCTCGGCAAGGGAGCGACGGGCGCGCCACCAGCCGGTCCAGAGCGCCACCATGCTCAGGACGGCGCCGGCGATGAGCGCCACCTCGTAGAAGACGTGCAGCGACCAGAGGGTCTCCGGCGCGTCGAGCCAGAGGTCGAGGCCGCCACCGATGATGGCCAGCAGGAGGACGGCGGCCAGCAGCCAGCGAAGCCCGCGGCCGTCCTCGTCGAGGTCGTCGTTGAACATCCCTTCCTCCGTCATTCGCTCGCCAGCGGGCCCGAACGGGGGCATCCGGCAAACGTCGCAGGTCGTTCGAACATACGTCCGATACCCGGCGCAGGGGCGATCCGGCAACGTGGAGCCACACCTCCACAAGGAGCCCGCTCGTGCTGCCGAATCCACTGCACCCGGCCGTGGTGCACTTCCCGATCGTACTGGCCTTCCTGCTTCCTCTTTTCGCCATCGGTGCGCTGGTCGCGATCCGCAAGGGTGCCCGACCGCGGCGCGCCTGGTCGCTGCCCCTGGCCGTCGGGGCGGCGCTCACCCTGAGCTCGTGGGTCGCCGTCGAGACGGGCGAAGACCAGGACGAGCGCGTCGAGCGCGTGGTGGCCGAGCAGCCGCTCGAGACGCACGAGGAACGCGCCGAGCTGTTTCTCACCCTGTCCGGCGTGGTGCTGCTCGTGTCGGCTACCGGACTCGCCGGCGGTGTGGTCGGTCGTGCCGGCCGCATGACGGCGACGGCGGGCGCCCTCGCCCTCGTCGTGGCCGGCGCGATGGTGGGACACAGCGGCGGCGAGCTGGTCTACAAGCACGGCGCGGCCAGCGCGTATGCGCCCAGCGCCGCCGGCGCAACAGCCGCGGCGCCTGCAGCCGCCAGCGATCGCATCGCCAACCGCGACCACGAGGACTGACTCATGAGCGCCGACGACAACATCCCGAGTGGCTGCCGGGCGTGCCCTCACGCGACGGACCGCCGCGCCTTCCTGCGTCACATGGCGCTCGCGGTGGCGGGCACGCTCGCCGCCACCGGCCTTTCCCCCAGCGCGGCATTCGCGAGTGGCGCGCGCTACGTCGCCCCACTGGCCGGAGGCACCAACCAGCGGCGGTACGAGCTGCCGCGTACGGACGGCGTGTCCATCGACAGCGCGAACGAGGTGATCCTCGCGCGCTGGCAGAGTCGCGTGTACGCCTTTTCCCTGCGGTGTCCGCACCGTGGCACGACACTCGTGTGGCACGCCGACGAATCGCGTGTGTTCTGCCCGAAGCACAAGGCGCGCTTCCGCCCCGACGGCGCTCACGACAGTGGACGCAACACGCGCTCGCTCGACCGGTACGGCCTCCACCTGGAGGGTGGGGCCGTGGTCGTCGAGCTCGACGCGTTGTACCGCGTGGATGAGAACCCCGGTGGCTGGAACGGTGCGGTGATCGCGGTCTAGTCCTTCTCCACTTCGAGGTGCCCGATCATCCCGAGCGCGGCATGCGGGTCGCACTGGAAGTAGTACTTGCCCGGCGCGAAGGTGATCGGCACCTCGTAGGTCTGCCCCGGCAGCTGCAGCATGTCACTCGCTGGCGGCAGGCCGGTCTTGCCGGGGTTGGAGTCGGGGAGGAAGTGCACGTTGTGCACTCCCACCTGCAGCACGAACTTCACGACGTCGCCCTGGTGCGCCTCGATCTCGTTCGGCTCGAACCGGTTCCCGTTGCCGTCGGTGATGAGCTTCACCTCGATCGTCTTGCCACCGGCCGCCGGTCCGCTCGACGTCGCCGCCGCGGAGGGCGAGATCGCCTCGTCTTCGGCGGCCTTGTCGCCCTTGTTGCACGCCGCGACGGCGCCGACGAAGGCGAGCCCGGAGAGGAGAATGGCACGTTGCATCTTCATGATGGTCACTGATCCCTTGTTGGCGTGGTGAGCTGATGGTGAAGAGCGCGGGCGTCAGAAGTCGCGCTTGCGGAACGCCCGCAGCCCGAGCGCCACCGGCAGCGTGACCCACAGGGCCAGCGCGACGGAAGCGATGGCGATGCCGCGTGCACCGCCGAAGAACTGCTGGAAGACGGCGCCGGTGTAGCCCATGAGGGCCGACACGTCGAAGCGCAGGAGGAGGAGCACTCGCGCCAGGTCCACCGGATTGGCGAGGGTGAGGCCGAGCATCGTGCGCTCGATGGGATAGTCGGCGAGGAGCATCGCCAGCACGAGCACGAGGCCGTCGTACAGCACGGCGGTGACGAGCCAGAGCGCGATCGCGGTCCCCATGCGCCGCAGCCGGTCGTCCACGAAGGCGGCGACGACGAAGGCGAGGGCGGTGAACACGAAGGTGAGCGTCACGCCGACGGCGAGGAGCACGCCGAGGGAGACGTCGAGCGTAGGATCGCCGACGCGGTGCACGGCGAAGGGGATCGCCGCCCCGACGACGAACGCCGCCGCGAGCGGGAGGGTAAGGCCGAGGTACAGCCCCGCGTAGAGCTGCCGCCGCGTGACCGGCTGCGCGAGGAGCAGCTCGGTGAACTCGCGGGCGTCGTCGAGGAACACGGTGCCGAACACCAGCGCCACGAGCGGCACGATGAACAGCGTCACGCTCGTGAGGCTGAGCAGCGCCTTGTCGGCGCCGCCGAAGCGGAGCAGCGCATCGGCAACGACGAAGAAGAACGCCGCGTAGGCGAACAGCCAGCGGCTGCGGCCCACGTCGCGCAGCTCGTAGGTCACGATCTTCGCCGTGATGGGAGAGAAGCGGGTCATGCGGCCGCGGCCTCGAGCATCAGGTGGGAGATGGCGCGTCCCAGGTTCGTCTTGCGGGTGCGCCGCAGCAGCTCGTCGAGCGGGCCGGCGTAGCGCACGGTGCCCTCGAGCAGGAACACCACGTCGGAGGCCAGCTCCTCGAGCTCGCTCATGAAGTGCGACGTCACGATCACGGTGCGGCCCGCCGCACGCTCGGCGCGGATGCGGTCCTTGAGCACTTCGCTGGCGGCCGGGTCGAGGCCGGCGGTGGGCTCGTCGAGGACGAGCAGGTCCGGCGTGAAGAGGAATGCCGCCACGGCATTCACCTTCTGCCGCGTGCCGCCCGACAGGGCGCGGAGCGGCTTGTCGAGATGCTCGCCGAGCGCGAGCTGCTCGACCAGCGACTCGTCGCGGCGCATCGGGCCGGCGTGTGGCGCCGCGGTGCGCAGGTCGGTGAGCATGGCGAGCAGCTCGCGCGCCGTGAGGTTGTGCGGATATCGGGCGATCTGCGGCATGTAGCCGATGCGAGCCCGGTACGAGCAGTCCTCGCCGACTGGCACGTCGTCCACGCGGATCGCGCCGCCGTCGGGATGCACGAGGCCGAGGATGGCCTTGATGAGCGTCGTCTTGCCGGCGCCGTTCGGGCCGACGACGGCGGTCACGCTGCCGCGTGGCACCTCGACGTCCACCCCGCGAAGCACGCGCTGGGCGCCGTAGCGCTTCTCGAGACCGGAGATGGTGATCATCGAACGGCTCCGTGGCCGGCATGAAGGGGCCGCATCGCGGGGCGCGTGTCCGCCAGCGCGTCCGGCGTGAGGGCGGGAATCACGCGCTCGGCGGCGTCGAGCAGCGCGACGAAGGTGCTGCGGAGGAGGATGAGCGCCGGTGAGTTGCGCTCGACGAGCACGGAGAAGAGCCGCACCGGCCGGAAGGGCACGTCGCCGTAGCCGTCGCGCGTCAGGTCGTAGCCGTGGTAGGCGTCCCAGTAGTTGCCGTCGAGCACCGTGTCGGTGCTGCTGCCGTTGGTGGCGACGTCGAAGGTGTTGCCGATGAAGTCGTTCCCCGCCACGCGACCCGTCTGGGTGTTGGCGTCGAGCTTGAGCGCCCAGCCGTTGTCGGCGAAGCGGTTGCCGGTCACGGTGAGGCGGGTGGTGCCGTCCGCCATGAGGCCGGTGGAGTTGCCGGCGAAGGTGTTGTGGTCGAGGCGCACGTCGGCGATCTCCTTGAGGAGGAGACCGTAGGCGGCGGCGCCCCAGTTCTGCTCCATGCGGTTGCCCGTCATCTCCACCTGGCGCGTGTACATCACCGCCACGCCGGAGCCGTTGCGACGGAAGACGTTCTCGCGATAGCGGCACTGGTCGGAGAACATGAAGTGCAGGCCGTAGCGCAGGTTCCTTTCGCTCAGGTTGCGCTCCACGTCGCTGAAGTGCACGAACTCGAAGTAGATGCCGTCGCGATGGCCGCTGATGGCGTTGTCGGCGATGTAGACGTGATCGGCGGTCCAGAGATGGATCCCGTTCCCCGACGCCGCCTCGGTGGTGGACTGGCCGACGATCGTGTTGTGCGTGACCCGACACCCGGACACGCGCGCGAGGTAGATGCCGAAGAAGGCGCGCTCGAAGCGGTTGCCGTCGATCGTGCAGCCGTTCGCCTCCTGTACGCGGAGGGCCGCGCGGTCCTCGCGGTAGCTCGAGCCCACGTTGCGGAACACGAGGCCGCGCACGGTCACGCTGTCCGCCGTCACGGTCATGATCTCGTGCTCGCCCTGGCCGTCGAGCACCGGATCGCCATCCCCCACGATCGACACCCGCTTGGCCACGACGATCGTCGGCTCGCGGTAGACGCCGCCCTTCACGACGATACGGTCGCCGGGCGACGCGAGGCGTACGGCGTCCGTGAGCGTCCGCACCGAGCCGTTCGGCGAGACGACCACCGTGCGCTGCGCCCGCGCGCTCGCCGGGAGCGCGACACTCAGCAGCAGCGCGCCGAGCGCGATGCGACCGCGCCGGCGATCAGCCGCGCGCCGCATGGTCGCTCCCGATCACCGTCAGCACTTCCTCCCAGGACATCGTCACGCCGCCATTGCGCTGCTGCTCCCCCTCGGCGTCCGGCACGGAAGCAAAGGCACGGAACCCCTTGCCCATCGGGCTGCCCGGGCCGTCGCTCCGCAGGTAGCACGCAATGGACGCCGGGACGAGCGTGCCCGGGTGCAGCGAGTCGGTCACCCAGGAGCGGGAGGCCGCTCGCTCCTGCTCGCTGACGTCGAGCACGAGCGTCGCCTGGGCGAGGCATTCGATGGAGTCGAACACCTGCTGCTTTCCGCGCGTGGTGAGCTGCACCGCGCCGTACCGGGCGTCGCTCACCGTCATGCGGCACCAGGCGCATTCTTCTCGCCCGTAGGCGATGGGGCGCGGACCGGACTCGCCACACCCCTCGAGCGCCGCCAGCGACGGCACCACGGCGGCGCCGAGCGTGACGAGCGCGAGCCGGCGAAGCGCCGCCCGGCGTGTGATGAGGGGTGTGTGCGCGGCGGTCATCGCCTATCTCACCTGGGCGAGCTGCTGATCCGCGACATGCGACGCCGGCAGCGCGGGGCTCAGCGCACGATCAAACCGGCGCGCCCGGAGCGTGAGCACGACGGCCGCCACGCCGAGCGCGAAGGCCAGCCCCGCCGCAATGCCGCCGAGTCCCGGCCAGGAGGTGGCGGTGAAGTTCAACAGCTGCTTGCTCCCGATGAGCGGCGGCTGGTAGCTCATCCCCGGGATCTTGATGATGGCCTCCTCGAGGTCGAGGTTGTGGCCGTAGTCGTACTCCCACCGCCAGAAGTCCACGAGGCCGGCGACGCCGAGCAGGGCGAACGCGCCCGTCCATGTGTACAGCGCTCGCCGATTGGCGCGCGCGGCAACCAGCACCGCGCCCGCGACCAGCGCACCGACGAGCCACGGCATGATGGTGAGCTCCGGGATCGCATCGCTCTCGATCCGCTTCATGCCGATGTAGTGATTCAGGTTGTTGATGTTGTTCAGGTCGGTCTCGGTCGCACCCTGCACCGAGGCGACGTGGATGTTCATCCCCAGCCCCTCGGGGTACTGGGGCGCCACGAGGCGCACATGCCACAGGGGCAGCACGTACAGAAGCACCAGCAGCAGCGCCGCTGCACCCACGAGGAGTCTGGAGAGCCTGGTCATCGCCGTTACCGCTCCTTGCGGGCGGCATCATGCCGCTCGTGCGAGTCATCCTTCCTCTCGCCGTTGGCCTTGGCGATCTGCGCCTGGGCCTGCTTCGAGATGTTCGCCATCAGCGGCACGTTCGAGCCCGCCGGCGACACCCGCACGTAGCCCTGCATCTCCTGGTGGAGCGCCGAGCAGAAGTCGGTGCAGTAGAAGGGGTAGACACCGGTGGCCTTCGGCACCCACTTGAGGGTGCGTGTGGCGCCAGGCGGCATGATCAGCTCCGCGTTCTCGGCGCCCAGCACGGCAAAGCCGTGCACGATGTCCCAGTCCTGCTCGATGTTGGTGACGTGGAAGTACACGGTGTCGCCCACCTGCACGCCCTCGAGGTTGTCCGGGGCGAAGTGCGAGCGCAGCGCGGCCATCTTCACGTGCACCGTCTTGCCGTTGCGCGACACGCCGGTCTCGCTCTCCGCCTTCACCATCTGCGGGTGCTTGTTCTCGGTGAGCTTGTAGAACTTGACCTGCTT
>DASURL010000242.1:0-12466 GCA_036280075.1 Gemmatimonadaceae bacterium
GGGAACGTGGCGCGCTCAGCGCGGCACGGCGAGCCCCCGCCGCCACACCTGCACCGTCCCGTCCAGGTACGCCACCTCGAACCCGAGCCGCTTCGGCACGGCGTTGCTCGGCGCGTTCTCCACATGACAATGGATCTCGGCGAGGCGCATCACCGGGAACGACCGCGCCGCGGCGTCGAGCAGCGCGCGCACCCCTTCGGTCACGAGCCCGCGCCCGGTGACGGCGGCGTCGAGCCAGTAGCCGAGCTCCACGCGGTCGGCCAGTGCGAGCTGCACGCGCGCGCCGGCGTCGCGCGGGAAGAGGCTCATCCCGCCGACGATGTGGTCCGTCGCGGCGTCGCGCAGTGCGTAGCGGAACTCCACGCCCGCGGTGAACTTCGCGGCGAAGCGGTCGAGCCGCTCGACGAGCTGCGGCAGCGGTGGCGCGGTGTAGACGTACTCAGGGATCCAGCGCTTCAGGTGCTCCTGGTTGGCGAGCAGGATCGGGCGCAGCTCGGCGGCGTCTTCACCACGCCACGCGCGGATGACGAGCCGCCCGGTGCGCAGCTCGCGCGGCAGCGCGTCCGTCGGAGCGGCGGCGGACGTCGTCGGTGAAGAGGCACCGGAGGCGCTCATGTCCTCCAGGCCACGAGAGTGGCGCGCATCCTCACTCGAGACCCACGCCCCCGATCGGCGTGGTCTCCACACGGTTGCTGAAGCCGGCGATCATCGGACGCCCCCTCGCGATCGCTGCCTGCACGGCGGGAAGCTGCAGCGACGCGCGATGGCTCTCCTGGTGGTCCCACACCTCGGTGACCCAGAGCCCGTCAGGATCGGTGGTGTCGAGGGAGACGACGTAGCTCAGGCACCCCGGCATCTTCGCCGTCCCCTCGACGAGGATGGCGACGAGCGCATCGCGCTGGCCGGGCGCCGTGGTGATCTTGCCGATCAGTCCGTACATGTGAGCTCCGCGTTCAGTGCGAGTCGACTATGGCCGGTCACGCTCGGCGGGAGGAAGCGTCCGGATGAGCTCCTGCGCCTTCGCCAGCGCCTGCGCGGCGGGGACCTTCACGTCGGGCTCCACGCCGGTGCCTTCCCAGTTGGTGTGCGTGATCGGGTTGATGGCGCGCGCGAAGGGGACGCCGATCATGAAGTGGTCGTCCACGCGACGGCCACGCACGGGATGCGCGCCGCCGCCGGTCGTCTCCCCGATGATCGTCGCACGCTTCTGGGTCTTGAGATCGTAGGTGAACTCCTCGCCGCCGGAGAAGGTGTCGTGCGACGTCAGCACGTACACGGGCTTGTCGGCGCCGTAGTGCCGGCCCGGAACGCTGTCGCGCGTGAAGAACTGCTCCGTGCTGTCGGTGGAGCGCGTCCAGAGATCGTTGATGTGCGTGTGCGGCGGGAGGAGGTATGAGGCAACGAGTGCGACCATCGGCGGCGAGCCGCCGCTGTTCTCGCGCAGGTCGATGATCAGCGCGCGCGTGCCGGCGAGGAAGTTCATCGCCGCCGACGCAGTGGGTCCACAGATGTCGGGGTCGGCGAAGAAGTCGAACTTCAGGTAGCCCACGTTGCCGTCCAGCACCTCGGCTTTCTCGAAGCCGCAATTGACCTCGTCCATCCGCGCGCGCTGCCGCGCGATGTCTTCCGGCGTCGGCTTGCCCGGCGGGCCGGCGGCACGCACGGGGATCGGGTTGAAGCTGTAGTTCATGCCGAGGTGCTTGTCGTGCATCACGTCGTGCAGGTCGTCGCGCAGCCGCGCGGCGAAGGTGATGCCGTTGTCGTAGCGATCGTAGGCGCCGCGCGCGAGCCGGGCCCGCAGCGTGTCGTCCATCCGCTTCGCCACGTCGGGGAAGACGTAGAAGCTGTCGAGCTGCGCGATGGCGCCCTCGATGACGCGCTTGCGCGCGGCAGCGTCGATGCGCACGGTGGCGGCCGTCGCGTTGGGCCCGATCGCCTGCAGCATGCGATCGCTCACGCGAATCGGTTCGCCGGCGGCGACGTCGATCGCGCCGTACCCTACCATGGGGCTCTTGCGCTCCCTCACCGTGAACTCGATGTGCCGAGGCTCGCTGCGCTCGATGCTCACGAGGTCGAAGCCCCCCGTCTGCTCGCGAAAACGCAGCTCGTCCTCGGCGCGCCCGGTCGGCTGATACTTGTGGAAGTACGCGGCGAGGCGCGTCGAGTCGCCGCTGTTGAAGGCGTCCAGCCACTGGCGAAGCGCGGTGCCGGCAGGAGTGGACGGAATCGCTGGCGAAGCGGACGTCGATCGCGCCGTGGAGACCTGGGCGTCCACTCGGCGGGCGCCGATGGCGAGGGCAAGGCAGAGCGCGGACAGCAGGACTCGCGTCTTCATCTGGACTCCTCCGGCACTCGAGGGTGCGAAATGCTTGACTGGTCAAGCTTTCGTCTTACCGAACGGCGAGCAGGCTCGTCCATAAAGGAAGCGGTCCTGACCCTACTACGGAAGCGACTCAATGCGCACATCCTTCGTCGCACTCGCTGGATCCCTGCTCCTTTCGGCCTGCGTGTCTGGCACTCGTGTGGTATACGTGCCCGTCCCGGTTTCGGATAGCACCCAGACGGCACAGGCGCCGGTCACCCCTCCCCCTGCACCGCCGGTGGTCGCGGTCGCGCCCCCGCCGGTCGCGGTCACCATCGTGCGTGCCGAGGAGAACCGGCTGCTCGTGAGCCTCGACCGGCCGGCGTACCTGGCGGTGTTCGACATCGTGCCGGGACGCGGCGTGACGGTGCTCTATCCGACGTCCGCTCGGCAGCAACAGGTGCAGGTGGTCGGTGCGCGCTGGCTCGATCCGCGCTGGGGCACGCTGAACCGCTACGACGCCGCCTCGAGCGGCCGCTACGCGCGCAATGACGCGCGCACCCACTACGTCTACGCCGTCGCGTCGGAGCGTCCGCTGCGCCTGAGCAGCGCTGCCTACGACGACGACATGCTCGCCAACATGCTCGGCGTTCGCGCCTCGTGGGTGGACGACCCGTACGACACCCGCGACGCGATCGTCCGCCAGTTCGTCGCCGCCACGCGCGACGAGGACTGGGGCGAGGACATGTACACCATGGACGCGATGCGCGCCGTGCAGGTGGTGCGCGTGTCCCGCGTCTACTGCGCCGACGGCTCGGTGCTGTACGTGCGCGAGGAGATGTCCGACAACGTGCTCTGCCCGCGGCCGGCGGTGTACCGCGGCGTCGGCTGGGGCGTTCAGCCGGACTCGGTGGTGGCGTGGAACGGGCGCCGCGTGTCGCAGCACTATGACCCGAACGTCCGCACGCCGGTCTATCGCATCCCGCGCAACGTCGGTGGGCACAACGTCGGCCAGACGGCGGAGAGTCGCGACGACGACAACGGCCGCGGGCGCGGGAATGGCCGCAACGGCGGCGACGTCGATCGCGACCATCGCGGCAATAATGGTAACCGCGGGAACAACGGCAGCTACGGCAATAACGACAACCGCGGGAACAGCCAGAACAACGGAAACAACGGAAACAACGGAAACAACGGAAATCACTACGGCTGGGAGAACGGCAACAACGGCCGCGGGAATGGCAATGCCAATGGCAATGCCAATGGCAACGCGAATGGCAATGCCGGCGATCACCCGCCGGTGAACCAGGGTGGCAACGGCGTCCAGCAGCAGGGGCAGCCGCAGGGCCAGTCTCGTGGCAACCCGCACGGCAACCCGCCGGCGAACGGTCAAGGCAACTCGAACGGCAATGCGAATGGCACTGCCGGTAATGGCCAGGGCAACGGCAACGGCAACGCGCAGAACAACGCCAATACCCAGGGCAACGGCAACGCCAACGCGCAGAACCACGGTGCGCGCCCCGAGTCGCAGCCCTCGGCGACACCAGCCGCCACGCCCGACTCGGCCACGCCGGCGAAGCCGGCCAGCATGGCGGACATCCTGAAGCGTGGAAAGAAGCCGGCGCCGGCGAAGAAGGCGTCGGCCAAGGCGGCGGTCAATCGCGCCCCCGCTCCCGACAGCGCAAAGGCGCCCGCGCCGATGTGACCACCGGCGCGGGACCGCACGGGAAGGTCGTCAGTGGTGCTTGAAGTACTGGACGTCCTTCTCGTGCTTCTCGGCCGCCTTGCGCGACTTGAAGGTCCCGAGGTTCCGGCGCTTGCCGGTCTTCGGGTCCTTCTTTTTGGAGTACAGCCGGTATTCGCCACTCTTGAGCTTGCGGATCATCGTCGCCTCCGTGCTATCGGGATCGATGCGGATGTCTGACACGGATGGGCATCGCAAGTCCCGTTCACTTCAGCGCACGAATCGCGCGTTGTGCCACCAGACGGCGCGGCTCAATTCTCCGTCGGCCGCGAACTGCAGGGGAATGCTGAGCAGCATCGACGCGATCCCTGCGGCGGCGATCGCCCTGTCGGCGCGCTTGGCGCGGCCGCTCGATGCGAGCCGAGCGCCGACGATCACGGCGGCTCCCAGGCCGGCATCCGTGAGCGCGGCACCCGCGCGGCGCAGCTTCAGCGCGTGATCGGCGTACGTGGTCACGGAGTCCCGGGCAAGTGCATCCCCACCCACGAGTGCCGCCGTGATGGACCGGGGCCAGAAGAAGTTGAGGCTGGCGACGCGGGGACCGCTCGTTCCCCGGATCACGGCGAGCCCGTTCCAGCGAGGAACGATGGCGAGCCCACACGCGCTGTAGCTGCACGCCGAGTGGGGGCCGTTCGTCGAAGCATCTCCACCGGCCGTCTGGCCCTGTGCCGCGAGCGGCGACGACACGATTGCCCCCGCGAGAGCAATGACGTACAGCGCAGGACTCCGGACGACGAACATGCTCACTCTCTCCGATCCATCCGTGATTTGCCGGCTTCCGTCGCCCGACGTTCCGTCTCGCGATCGAGGATCTCGCGCAGCGCCGCGATCACCGGCGGGCTCGCCGTGTGCTCACGACCGTAGCCGAGGTTGAAGCGGTAGTCGAACTCCGGCGGGTTCCTGCCCTGGGTATGCTGGAGGATCGTCTCCAGCTTGTCGAGCGCCTTCGCGAGCCGCGCCTCCGGCGTCGCCGCCGCCTCGTACTCGTCCCACAGCGCGACGATCTCGTCGCGCAGCTCCGGCGGCAGCGGTGCCACGAGCTGCACGAGGTCGCGCCGCTCGTCGCCCGCCTTGTGCTCCTCCCCGCTCGACTTCCGGCGCGCCTGCTCCGGTGCCGGGATGTCGCCCCCGATCGCCTCGCCGAGGTCGTGCACGATGCAGATGCGCACGAGGCGCGCGAAGTCCACGCCGGGTACGATCGGCGCGAGCACCATCGCCATCAGGCACAGGCGCCAGGTGTGCTCGGCGACGCTCTCCTGCTTTCCTCCAGACGTGTAGGCGCTTCGGGTGTTGACCTTCAGCGCCTCGGCGGCGCGGAGGAAGTCGAGGATGCCGATGAGATGTTCGTCGTGATCGGGTGCAGAGGTGCTACCAGTCATGCCGCTCCATGCAGTTCGTCGTGACGCAGCCAGCTCTGGAGGAACGCGAGTCCCACGAGCAGCAGCGGCCCCCCGATGAGCGCGACCCATGAGGGATGCGCGCGCGCCCACCAGGTATACGCGAGTGCGCAGCCGATGAAGGTGATCGCCCCCACCCACTCCCACCGCCACGATGCGATCACGACGAGCAGCAGGACGACCGAGGGAACCAGGTGCACGCCGAAAGCAGGGAGCGAACGCAGCACACCCCTGCCGGGCTCGAACGCATCGAGGGCGAAGATCCCGAGGTATGCGCACATCAGGAAGCCGAGCACTCGCGGCGTCCACAGCATCCATCCGTTGAGCGGTCCGTTCATGATTCACCTCGGGGCGGTCGGATGTCCAGCACCGTATCGTGCACCGCTCCGCGCCGCGGAACAAGGAGCACGGGGAGTCCTTGACGCTCCCGCCGGCCGCCCGCATGTTCTCCCCTAACCTCGTGCAATGAGAGACATGCCCCGCGACACCAGCGACCTGCTCCACGGCACCCTCGACCTCCTCGTCCTCAAGGCGCTCTCCACCACCCCGATGCACGGCTTCGGCCTGAGCAAGTGGATCGAGCAGCGCACGCGCGACGAGCTGGAGATCGTGGACTCCGCCCTCTACAAGGCCCTCCACCGCCTCGAGGACGACGGCGCCATCGTCGCCGAGTGGGGCGTCTCGGAGAACAACCGGCGCGCCCGCTACTACTCCATCACCACGCGCGGGCGGCAGCGCCTGCGCGCCGAGACGGCGACGTGGAAGCGCTACGTGATCGCCGTGTCCGGGGTGCTGGAGACCACGTAGCCATGTCGCCGCGCTCACCGAGGCTTCCGCCCAGCGTGCGGCGGCTGTTCCGGCTCCCGCGCCGGCGCGCCAGCATGCTGCGCGAGCTGGACGAGGAGCTGGCGTCGCACTTCGCCATGCGCGTGGACCAGCTGCGCGCGCTCGGCATGAGCGAAGTTGACGCAATGGCGGAAGCACGGCGCCGCTTCGGCGACGCCGACGAGTACCATGCCTGGGCCGAGCGCCGCGTGACGCGACGGGCGCGCCGGCTGCGCTTCTCCGACTGGGTCGCCGAGTGGGGGCAGGATGCGCGCTTCGCCCTGCGCCAGGTGAAGGGAGCACGCGGCTTCACAGCCATCGTCGTCCTCACTCTCGCCCTCGGCATCGGCGCGAACACGGCGATCTTCAGCGTGGTGCATCGCCTGCTGCTCGCGCCGATGCCCTACGCGAATGGCGGCCGGATCGTGATGCCGGTGGGTGGCGCCGACGCCGTTTTCCCCTTCCGCGACCGGCCGAGCGCCGAGCTGATGCGGGCCTGGCTGGCGCGCACGCACACCATCGAGGGGATCGCCGGCGCGGCCGAGCTGATGTTCACCGTGCAGCCCGACGGTAGCGTGGACACCATCACCACCGCGATCATCACCTCCAACTTCCTTTCCATCCTCGGCGAACGCCCCGAGCTCGGCCGCACCTTCCGTCCGGAGGAGGAGCGAACGAGCGCGCCCACGGTAGCGATGATCAGCCACGCCATGTGGCAGCGTGCCTACGGTGGGCGTCGCGACGTGCTGGGGCGGACGGTGGAGCATGAGGGACGTCCGGTCACCATCGTCGGCGTCACGCCGCCAGGGCTCGCCGTGCCCCTGTCCACGAATGCGACGCCGGACATCTGGCTCCCCGGTCCGCTGGAGCAGGCTGGCGACGGCAACGGCGCGATCGGCGGGCCGGACCTCTACGCCCTGCTCCGCCCCGGCGCGTCAGTGGAAGCGGCCACCGCCGAGCTCCGGACAGTCGCCGCCGGCCTTCCCGACTCGGTGCGCGGGAGCGGCGACCTGCGCGTCGTGCGAGCGCAGGACCTGCTCGACGGGCGCGAGCGGCGCGCCGTGCAGGTGCTCTTCTTCGCCGTCGGAGCGCTGCTCCTCATCGCCTGTGCCAACGTCGCCAACCTGCTGCTCGCGCGCGCGTGGACGCGGCAGCGCGAGTTCGCCGTTCGCGGCGCGCTCGGTGCGAGCCGGTGGCGACTGGCGCGACAGGTGCTCAGCGAGAGCGTCCTGCTGGGACTGAGCGGCGGTGTGCTCGGCATCGGGGTGGCCTGGCTGGCGCTGCGCCTCATCGTCGCGCTGCGCCCGCCGGCGCTCGACCACCTGGCCGACGTCCACATCAATCCCGCCGTCCTGCTCTGGACGCTCGGCGTGTCGCTCGTGACGGGGGTGCTGTTCGGCTGCGCGCCAGCACTGTTGGCCGGCGCGCGAGCCGTGGGCGACGTGCTGCGACGCGAGACGCGTGGCAGCTCGGCGGGTGCCACGTCGCGACGGGTGCGCTCGGCGCTCACCGTGATGCAGATCGCGATGTCCCTCGTGCTGCTCGTCGGCTCGGGGCTGCTCGTGCGCTCCTTCGCCGCGCTGCAGGACATGCGGCTCGGCTACGAGCCGCGCGGGCTCGTGTATGCCGACGTCATCACCGGGCGGCAGACGCGCGAGCGGAAGCCCGACATCACCTGGGAGATCCTCGACCGCATCCGCTCCCTGCCGGGAGTGACGGGGGCGGCCATCGGCACGATGCCCGGCAAGGGGTTCATCGGCATGGGCGGGCTGGAGGTGGAGACAGATCGGGCGGGCCACACGACGCGGGTGCCGATGCTCGGGACGATCTTCATCACGCCGGACTACTTCAGGGTCGCGAAGATCGCCGTCCTCGAGGGGCGGCTCCCCGACTCCACCGTCGTCTCGCCGGACGCGAAGGCGCACATCGTCATCTCGCCGGAAGTGATGGTGAACCGTGAATTCGCGCGACGGGTGTGGCCGCATGGCGGCGCCATTGGTGCGCGGCTGCGCGAGCCCCGTTCCACGCCCGGCCCATGGTCCACCATCGTCGGCATCGTGGACGACACCCGCACCCCCGAGGTGCACGGCGAGGTGGCGGCCATCCAGGTGTACAGCCTCTATCCGGCGAGGCTGGGGAACGTCCCGTTCATCGTGCGCACGCGCACCTCGGCCGACGTGAGCGCGCCAATGGTGAAGCACGCCATCGCGTCGCTCGATCCCGGCATCTACGTGCGCGCCATGACCTCCGGTGATACCTATCTTCGGAACGGCCTCGCGCCGACGCGGTTCGCGATGGCGCTGCTCACCGCATTCGCGCTGCTCGCGCTGGCGCTGGCGGCGGTCGGGCTGTACGGCGTGATCGCCTACGGCGTCACCCAGCGCACGCGGGAGATCGGCGTCCGCATCGCGCTCGGCGCCGAGCCGCACAGCATCGTGGCGCGAGTGATGGGAAGCGGCGCGCGGCTGGCGCTGGCGGGTGTGGTGATCGGCACCGCGCTCGCCCTGGCCAGCGCGCGGGTGCTGCGCAGCATGCTGTACGACGTGAGTCCCGACGATCCGTTGACGATCGTGGCCATCGTCGCGATCGTCGTGATCATCACGCTCGTGGCGTCGTACGTGCCCGCGCGGCGCGCGCTGCGCATCGAGCCTACCGAAGCGCTGCGAGCGGACTGACGACTTGGCGCACATCCGGCGGGGACGGCGCGCGCGAAGGAACGCCCCTGTCAGCGACTCGCCGAGGCCGCCGCTGCCGCGGCATCGCGACGGAACTTCTCCGCCGCCGAGTCACCGCTCGTGCTTCCACCTGGGCGGCGGCTCGTCGCCAGGCTGACGAGCCCACGCCACAGCCCCTTGAGCTCATTGTGCCAGATCACCGAGCCATTGGTCGGATCGAGGCGCCAGACCTCACCCGCATTTGCCGCGACGAGCGTCTCTCCGTCGAAGTAGACGTTCACGTAGTCCGACGACCGAAGCTCGGCGCGCCAGACTTCGGTGCCGGTGCGCTCGTCGAGGGCGATGACGGAGTCCTTGATGCCGACGAAGATCAGGATCTGGGGGTCGCGGGGCATGGCGAGGTCGGTAGCTGGGTGAACCAGGCGGAGTCAAACTTCACGTGTGCAGCGCTCGCTGCTAGTCGCTGACCCGCGTCGGCCCGATCCGGGCGAACCTCCAGCTGCTGTCGGCGGCGCGCGTGAGGTGCACTTCCATGCTGAAGCCGACGAGATACGCGCGTCCACCCGGCAGCACGCCGCGCTGGAATGGCGCATTGCCGAAGTCGGCCCAATGCACGTTGAGTCGCACCACCATCTCGCTGTCCGACCGGGAGACCAGGCCGAGCCACGCGTACGCGCCCCAGCCAAGGTGCTGGCAAGGGCTCGCGACGACCTGCACGCAGCCCTCGAGGAGGGCGGGAGTGCCGGACATCACGGTTGATCGAAGCCGGAGCCGGGACACAGCAGCTGAGGTATCGTGGTGACCGAAGGCGGCGAGCGTTCGCGCATGATCGAAGTACACCCCGCGGTCCCCGACCCGCACGCGTGAGAGGGACGAGTCGGGAGGGATGATCTGGCTCAGCACCTCGTCCACTACCTGCGCGATCTCCGGCTCCGTCGGTCGCGCGGATTGGGCGCTGGCTGGCAGCGCGTGAACGACGAGCGCCAGCATGAGCGAGGTGCCGAGGCGCACCAGTCTGGTTGCGCGCGCTAGGTTCGCATCCATACGGAAAGATGCACCGGCCAACGTGCCCTGAACAGCCGCTCCGACATCAGATGTCGAGCCTGGCGAAGAACACCACCGAGACTCCGCCCCCGGCGAACTGCATCACGTCGGACGCCGTCGCCTGCCCGCCTCTCACGTCTCTGCGCTAACGTGTGTCCTTCATGCGCACCGGTGCAACGGAATTCGAGGTGCGTCCCTGGCCCAGCTGTCCCCTTTCTCCGTTTCCCCAGCAATACACTGCGCCGTCGACCGTGAGCGCGCAGCTATGCTGTTGGCCCACCGCCACCTCCATCACCTTCGGCAAGCCAGAGACGGCGACGGGCAGCGTCGAACAGACGATGGTGTACGACGAATTGCCGTTGCAGGTCTCCGACGTTGTCGATCCGAGCTCGAAGTCTGTGTTGGACCCCCAGCAATATACGTCACCCGTCATCGTGACCGCGCAGGTATGCGATCCACCTGCAGCGATGTGCGAGAAGGTGAGCAAGGTTGCAACGCGTGTCGGCACGGACTCGGCCGCCTGTGCGCCGGTGCCGAGCTGACCAAATCCGCCAGTACCCCAGCAGTACGCGATTCCTGCCGGTGTCAGCCCACACATGTGGCTCGAGCCTCCTGTGATCGTCGCGAATTGGATCCCTTCGGGTACGAGTGTGGGAGTCGAGTTTGTAGGGGGCTCGAAGTAAGCCAGGCTCATTCCCCAACAATACGCCTCTCGGGAAGGCGTGAGACCGCACGTGCGGTATCCTGCCGCGAATATCCGGCTGAACGTCGTCGAGCCGCTCACTCGGATGAAGGTGTTCGAGCAGCTCGCGCTGTATTCCGGCGCCCCCGGCTCCTCGCATATCGAAGTCACGGTGTCCACTCCAAGCTGCTTGAAGTAATTGTCGCCGGCGCAGTAGACGGCGCCGCTCACGTCGAGGGCACAGGAGCTTTTCGCGCCGATGGCCACGTCGACGAAATGGCCGGATCCGACAGTCACCGGAATAGCAGTGAGGTGGGGGGGAATCCCCTGGCCATCCATGCCGTCACCGAGCATCCCCCACGAGCCGGAGCCCCAGCACGATAGGGATCCGTCGGTCGCGACACCACACGTGTGTCCGCTGCGGCTGTCCTGTTGCTCGTCCGTCGAGACATTGGTGAACGTTTTCGTGCTCATGACGCGGACTGGATGTGGAACTGCCGTCCAGATCGGGTAGGCGATCCCGTCGCCCAGCCGCCCCAGTGCACCTTCGCCCCAGCAGTACACGGATCCACCGCGAGCGATGCCGCATGTGTGCACCGTGCCTGCGTCGATGTGCGTGAACACGAGGCGTACCGTGAGGGCAGTCGTGTCGCTCGTGCCCGCGCGGAACGCACCTGCGGGACCGACTACGGTGGCCACGGCGGAAACGGGAGCCATGGCGCGGGCGTGCACCAGCCCGCTCGCATCGATGCTCGCCGCGGCGGTATCGCTCACTGTCCATGCGAGCATCGCCTCGGGCACGACGTTGCCCAGTCCATCCCGCGCGACTGCGGCTATTCGCAGGGTGTCGTTGATCGAGATCGTGTCGGTGCCGGCTGCCCGTGAGAGCTCGAGCGAGGTGATCATGCGCTTCGAATACAGCTGCTTCGACGCGGAGAGCTGTGGCGAGCCGGTTGCGGTCCTGGCAACGATCGCAAAACTGCCTATCCCAACTGTCCGAATGTGCCCGGAGGCATCCACCCGGGCGATAGTCGTGTCGCTGCTCGTCCAGAGAATGGCCGGCGTGACGACCGTAGCCCCGTCCGCTGCGTGACCGGTGACGCTCGCGGTTGCCGAGTCTCCGGCAACGATGGTATCGCCTGCGATCTCGAGGGTGATGCTCGCCAGCTCTGGCCGACCGGAGGGCCCGGTGCCGTCGCTGCCGCATGCAGACATGATCAGAATGGAGGAAGCCGCTGTCGTGACGATGAGGGCAGCGGAGTACAGCCGGCGCGCAAACGACGAGTGGGAGGTCATGTGCTCGGGGGAGGGTCGGCGGTCCAAGCGTGGCCGAGTTGCCCTCGAAGATGCCGCGACAACAGTGGACTGGCCAGCGTGAAGAGTGGCGTCATGCCACTGGCTGCGACCTGCCCCTCAGGAAAAAACGGCGGGGGCCTGAGTGTTTTCTCACTCACGCCCCCGCTTCGGTTGCTGGCCCCCGTCAGACTCGGCTCACCCGCACTCCGAGAACCCGCACACGTGGCACTTCACGCAGCCTTCCGCATACTCGAGCTGCGACCCGCAGTCCGGGCACGTGCCCATGAACGTCTCGCCGCCGTTGTACGCCTCGAAGCTCAGCTCCTGCTGCTGACCGTTCGAGCCGCGCGCAACCACCGGCTCCGGCGCAGGAATCGCCGGCGGCGCACCAGCGCCGGAGGGTAGCAGGTCCTGCTGCACGCCGAGCGTGCGGTCGCGCCACCACTCCTCGAGCGCGAGGCCGATCGCGTCCGGCACCGACAGCACCTTGTTCGGGCCGAG
>DASURL010000243.1:0-14079 GCA_036280075.1 Gemmatimonadaceae bacterium
GATCGCCATCCCTGCGACGCCCGACGGGTCAAAGGTGTGCAATGCGGATCCTGAAGGCCGTCGGGCGAATCGAGGAATTCGCGTGGGCACTTTCCGCGGCGCGCGCAGGGAAAGTGCCGACTGGTGCAGTCGCGACGTTCATCGACTCGTGCGGAGCGCGTTCAGGATCACCGCCACGTCCAGCGCCTCCTGGAGCGCGGCGCCGACGACGGGCGGGATGTAGCCGAGGGCGGCGAACAGCATGGCGATGGCACTCACCCCGAGCCCGACGCGGATGCTCTGGCGCGCGATGCGGAGCGTGCGGCGTCCGATCTGGATCATGTCGGCCACGCGCGTCACGTCATCGGTGAGGATCACCACGTCGGCGGCTTCGGCGGTGATGCCACCGCCGTGGGCCGCGAGCGCCACGCCGACATGCGCGGCACTGAGCGCCGGGGCGTCGTTGGTGCCGTCGCCCACCATCAGCACGCGCTCGCCGGCGTCCACGAGCTGCTTCACCACCGACACCTTGTCGCCGGGCAGCAGCTCGCCGCGCGCATCGGCGATGCCCACTTCCCGGGCAACGGCCTCGGTGTGTGACGCGCTGTCGCCGGACAGGAGCAGCGTGCGCGTGATGCCGAGCTCGCGCAGCCGCCGGAAGAACGCCGGCAGTCCGTCCCGGATCCGATCGGCGAACTCGATGTACCCTTCCCATCGCCCGTCGACGACGACCCACGCGCGCAGGCCGGGCTCGGCCGCGCTGACGCTCGCCGGCGGCGCCCCGTGATACACGTCCGCAGCGACGAAGGACGTCGCGCCGACACTCACCTGCCGGCCATCGACGATCCCCCGCACGCCGCGTCCGGCGTCCTCACGCACCCCGTCCGCGCCGGCGATGGGGACACCGGCCGCCGTCGCCGCCGCGACTACGGAGCGGCCGAGCAGGTGTCCGGAATGATGCTCCACCGCGGCCGCGAGCCGCAGCAGCTCGCGTTCGGTGAGGGGACCGACGGACACGACGGTGCTGACCTCCGGCGTCCCGACGGTGAGCGTTCCCGTCTTGTCGAAGATGGCCACGCGCGCCGCGGCCAGCTGCTCGAGCGCGCCGCCGGTTCGCACGACGACGTGGGCGCGTGCCGCGCGGTTGACGCCGCCGATGATGGCGACCGGCGTCGCGAGAATGAGCGGACAGGGCGTGGCGACGACCAGCACGGCGAGCACGCGATCCCAGTCCCCGCTCGCGACGAACGCAACGGCGCAGACGAGGAGGGTGATCGGGGTGAACCAGACGGCGTATCGGTCGGCCAGGCGCTGGAGCGGCGCCTTGCTCGCCTGCGCCGATCGCACGAGCTCCACGATGCGTGCGTACTGACTCTCGCCCGCGAGCGCGGTGGCGCGGACGGTGAGCGCGCTCTCCAGGTTGAGCGATCCGCTCATGAGCTTCACGCCGCCTTCCGCCTGGAGGGGGAGCGGCTCGCCGGTGAGCCGCGAGGTATCGACGTGCGAGAATCCCTCCACGACGACCCCATCACAGGGCACCATCTCGCCTGGCCGCACGAGCAGCAGGTCATCCACGTCGACGTCGTCCACGGGGACGTCCTCGACGGCCGTCTCGCCACCGCCGCGCAGTCGATGCGCGATCCGGGGGGCATCCTCCTCGAGGGCGCGCACCGCCGCGGATGCACGACCTTCGGCGAACTTGTCGAGCGCCTCGCCACCCGTCTGCATGAGCAGGACGACGAGTCCGGCCAGCGGGTGCGCGAGGATCGCGGCGGTGACGATCGCCAGCGTCGCCACGAGGTCGGTGGCGAACTGGCCACGAAGCGCCTGACGCACCGTGACGAGGACCACGGGCGCGCCAAGCAGTACCAGCCCGACGAACCAGATCCGGTCGGCCAGCGCACGCGACGCCAGTCCCCAGGCCACCCCGCCCACGATGAGCCAGGCGAGGGCGACGCCGGGCAGGATCCAGGCGCGCCACGCAGCGGAGGACGGCGGCGTCTCCGTTTCGACCCGGGCGGCGCTCGGCGGCGCGCGGTGGACAGTGGAAACGGCCATGGGTGGACAGTAAGGCGCCGCGAACGCCGGCGCCGTCAGGGATTCGGGTGGGCGCCGGCGGCCACCTCCCGACATCGCGGGAGCGCTGGACGCACCATCCTCGGCCGAACGCTGCATCGGCCGGGCCGAGTCGAGCTCCCACATCCGCCGAGTGGACGGCAGCGGACTTGCATGCCCTGGCCGCGCCGAGGAGCCGCGCAGTCACCGCGAACGCCGCACGGGGCGGCGCTCGCCCCTTCCTGCACCCGAGGACGAGCACATGCCAGCGCCGGCGCCGAACTTCCGGGAACTGAGCTCCGAAGAGTGTCACTCGCTGCTCATGCGCCACAACGTGGGGCGCCTCGCGTTCACACGACACGATCGCGTGGACATCGAGCCGATCAATTTCGTGAGCGACGGCGAGTGGATCTTCGGTCGCACGAGTGAAGGGACGAAGCTCACCACCCTGCTCCACCACCCATGGTGTGCCTTCGAGACGGACGAGGTGCGCGACCTGTTCGACTGGGACAGCGTAGTGGTGAAGGGCACCTTCTATCTCCTCGACCCGGAACAGGGCTCGCCCGACACCTATGGGCGCGCGCAGAAGCTGCTGCAGAAGCTGGTGCCGGGCACCTTTTCGGCGAAGGATCCCACGCCGCACCGCGACATCCTCTTCGGCATCTTCATCCATGAGATCTCGGGGCGGTCGGCACGCCGCTGATGCGCGGCCCGGGGGCGCGCGCGCATGAGGGAGATCGGGCCTGACCCTCGTCGCGCGCTGCCGGCCGGCGCCGAGACACCGGAGGAGCGAGAGTCCGTCCTGAGCGAGCTGGAGGACTGGCTCGAGGGACCGATGACCTTCCTCGGGTTCGTCTGGCTGGCGCTGCTGATCGTGGACTTCGTGAGCGGGCTCCCCGCCTGGCTGGGCACGATCGAGTCGATCATCTGGATCCTCTTCATCCTCGATTTCGGGCTGCGGTTCTGGCTCGCGCCAAGCAAGCGCCGATATCTCCGGCGCAATGTGCTCACCGCGCTCTCACTGGCGCTGCCGGCGCTCCGCGTGCTCCGGGTCTTCCGCGCCGTGCAGGCCATTCGCGCCGCGCGCGTGATTCGCGGCGCGGCGCGAGGCTCGCGACTCGTACGCGTCGTCGGCACGCTCAATCGCGCCATGCGCGCGCTGGGGCGGAGCTTCAGCCGACGCGGATTCGGCTACGTGGTGGCGCTCACCCTCGTCGTGCTGCTCGCCGGCGCCGCGGGCATGCTCGCCTTCGAGCGCGACGTGCCGGGGAGCGCGATCACGAGCTACGGGACGGCCCTCTGGTGGACCGCGATGGTCCTCACCACCATGGGTTCCGAGTACTTCCCGCACTCGCCGGAGGGACGCGTCCTCTGCCTGCTGCTCGCCATCTTCGCCTTTGCGGTGTTCGGTTACGTCACGGCGACGCTGGCCACCTTCTTCGTCGGACGCGACGCGGACGACGACGAGGGTGAGGTGGCCGGCGCGAGGTCGGTGGATGCGCTGCGGCGCGAGATGGAAGGACTGCGTCACGAGGTGCAGGCACTTCGCGCCGAGCTTGCCGGCGGTCGTGCGCCCCGCACCACCGGAGACGGCTGACGACGATGGCGCAGGAATCGAAGCTGCCGATCTACGCGTCCATCGCCGCCAACATCGCCATCGCCATCCTCAAGTTCATCGCCGCCGGCATCTCCGGCAGCTCGGCGATGGTGGCCGAGGGCGTGCATTCGCTCGTCGACTCGACGGACGGCGGACTCCTGCTGGTCGGGCACTGGCGCAGCCGCCGCCCCGCCGACGAGACGCATCCCTTCGGCTATGCGCACGAGCTCTACTTCTGGTCCCTCGTGGTCGCGGTGCTGTTCTTCGTGCTGGGTGGCGGGATCTCCGTCTACCATGGCGCCCTCGCGCTCATCCACCCGGAGCCGCTCCGCGACCCGACGTGGAACTACGTCGTGCTCGCCGGGGCGACGCTGTTCGACGGCACGTCCTTCGCCATCGCCTATCGCGCGTTCCGGCGCACGGCCGACGGACGGGGCTTCTGGGATCACCTGCGCGGCAGCAAGGACCCGTCACAGTTCGCTGTCGTGCTCGAGGACGGGGCGGACCTCACCGGGATCGCGCTCGCCTTTGCCGGCGTGTACCTCGGCCATCGGCTCGACATGCCGCGCCTCGATGGCGCCGCATCGGTGTGCATCGGCCTCGTGCTCACCTTCGTGGCCATCGTGCTCGTGCGGCAGACGAAGGCGCTGCTGCTCGGCGAAAGCGCGGCGCCCGAGGTGCGGGCGCGGGTCCACCAGCTCATCGACTCGGACGACGACGTGGTCGCGGCGGACCGCCTGCTCACCATGCACCTGGGCCCGCACGACATCCTGCTCACGACATCGGTGCAGTTGGCGGACACGCTCTCCGAGCCGGAGGTCGCGCGGGCCATCACCCGCCTGGAGAACCGCATCCGCGACGAGCTCCCCGACATCAAGCACGTCTGCATCGACGCGCGGCGGACGCGCGCCGCGCACTGACGAGAGTCAGTAGCGCAGCAGGACGTCGACGCGATCGGGCGCGAGCCGCGACTCTCCGCCGAGCGCGCCGAGCGCGATGAGGAAGGAGAAGCCCACCACCGTGCCGCCGACCATCCGCACCAGCTCCGCCGAGGCGCGCGCCGTTCCGCCCGTGGCGAGCACGTCATCCACGATGAGCACGCGGCAGTCGCCCGGGCACGCGTCCTCGTGGATCTCGAGCCGGTCGGTGCCATACTCCAGCCCGTACTCCCGTCCGACCCTCTTCCAGGGGAGCTTGCCCTGCTTGCGGATGGGGATGAAGCCGGCGCCAAGGGACTGCGCCACGGGGGCGGCGAGCACGAACCCTCGGCTCTCGATGCCAGCCACGTGCGTCACGTCGGTGTCCGCGAAGGGCGCCGCCATGGCGGCGGTGACGTCGCGGAACAGTGCGCCGTCGCCGAGCAACGGGGTGATGTCGCGGAACAGGATCCCCGGCGACGGAAAGTCCGGGATGTCACGGATGCCGGCGCGCATCCGCGCATCGAGGGTCGGCTCGGACCCGCCCGCGTGCGAGCCCACGTTCAGCGATGGATGCTGAAGGGGTACGGAAGCTGGCCGTCCGACAGCGCGTCGACATCCTCGACGCGTTCCACGTGCGCGCCCGTGGGCCCCACCTCGAGCGCGCGCCGGAGCCGCTCGAGCGACGATGCCTCGCCGCCCGCCTCGACTTCCACTTCGCCCCCCGGCCGGTTGGTCACCCAGCCGCTCAGCCCCAGGCGACGCGCTTCCTCGCGCGCGAACCACCGGAAGCCGACGCCCTGCACACGACCGTGAATGCGCACGTGCAGGCGAGGCATGTCAGCTCTGCTCCCATCCATGCATCCCGAAGAGTGGCACGAAGCGCACTGGCCCGATGTCGGTCGTCTGGATCGCCTCGCCCTTCCGCACCACCAGCCTGAGCGTCTGCTCTTCCCTGGGGCCGACGGGTACGAGCATCCGGCCCCCGTCCGCCAGCTGTTCGACGAGCGGCTGCGGGATGGTCGGCCCGCCGGCACTGACGAGGATCGCGTCGTACGGGGCGTACTCGCGCCAGCCGACCGTGCCGTCGCCGAGGAGCATGGAGACGTTCTTCGCGCCGGCGCGGGAGATGGCCTCCCGCGACATGGTGTAGAGCGCCGGGATCCGCTCGATCGTGAACACCTGGGCGACGAGATGCGAGAGCAGCACCGTCTGGTAGCCAGACCCCGTGCCGATCTCCAGCACGCGTTCCGTCCCCCTGAGCTGGAGCAGCTCCAGGTAGCGGGCGTGAATCGAGGGCTGGGAGATCGTCTGGCCGCTGCCGATGGGAATGGACGCATCCTCGTACGCCCGGTGCCGAACGCCGGTCGGCACGAACGCGTGCCGCGGCGTGAGGTCGAACGCGCGCAGCACGGCCAGGTCGCGAATGCCCTTCTCGCGAAGCTGTTCCACGAGGCGCCGGCGCGCGCCGGTCATGGCGCCGTCTACAGCTCCCGCCACCACTCCTCCGAGGATTGCAGCATGCTGTAGTTCGTCAGGTCGAGGTGCAACGGCGTGATGGAGATGTAGCCCTCCTGGATGGCGCGGAAGTCCGAATCCTCCTCCCCCGTCCAGGTGATGGATCCGCCACCGATCCAGAAGATGTCACGATTCCACGGATCGCGCATCGGCTTGAGCGACCCCGAGTAGACGCGGCTGCCGAGCCGCGTGAGCTTTGCCCCCCTGATGCCGTCGGCGGGCACCGGCGGAAGGTTCACGTTGAGGAGCGTGTTCGCCGGAAAGGCGGGCAGCGAGGTGAGATGCCGGAGGAGCGGCGTGAGCACCGGCACCTGCTGCTTCAGGTACGTCAGGTCGGCGCGAAGGTCGCCTCCGGCGAAGGAGACCGCAATCGACGGAATGCCGAGTGCGAGCCCTTCCATGGCCGCGGCCACCGTGCCGGAGTAGAGCACGTCCTCGCCCATGTTCTGGCCGTGGTTGATGCCGCTCAACACGAAGTCCGGCCGCTCGGGGAGCAGGGCCTCCACCGCCAGCATCACGCAGTCGGTCGGCGTGCCGTCCACCTGCCAGCGCCGCTCTCCCACGCGCACCGGACGCAGCGGATGATGCAGCGTGAGCGAGTGGCTGGTTGCGCTCTGCTCGCGATCGGGCGCCACGACGTGCACCTCACCCAGCGGCTCGGCGGCCTCGACGAGACATTCGAGCCCATGCGCGAGGATGCCGTCGTCGTTCGAGACGAGGAGGCGCATCCGTCAGCGGCCCTCCGCGCGCGCGTCGGGGGCGAGCACCCGCAGCAGCTCCGTGAGATCCGCCTCGAGCGCCTCGAGGGTCTCCACCGTGAGCGCCGAGCGAGCCGCGCTGCGCAGCCCCCCGCCCTTGCGCTGCTCCTCCACCTTCTGCCGCGCGCCGTCGATGGTGTACTTCTCCGTGTACAGCAGGTGCTTCACGAGGAGGATCAGCTCCACCTCGCGCCGCTGGTAGACGCGGTTGCCGGAGCGATTCTTCGCCGGGTTGAGGAACTTGAACTGGCTCTCCCAGTAGCGCAGCACGTGCGGCTTGAGGTCGGTGAGCTCGCAGACCTCGCCGATGCTGAAGAACTCCTGGACCGGCTCGGCGGCGCTCACGTGTCCTGCTCCGCGCGCAGCTCACGCGACATGAGGTCCTGCACGGCGCGATGCGCAGGATGACGGTCGAACAGCACGCGGTTCACCATCGTCACGATGGGCATCTCCACTCCTTCGCGCGTCGCGAGGGCGAGCGCGCTGCGCGTCGTCGCCACGCCTTCGGCGACGGTCTGCTTGCCGGCGAGCGCCTGCTCCAGCGTCGCGCCCGCCCCCACCTCCATGCCCACCGCGCGGTTGCGGCTGAGCGATCCGGTGCAGGTGAGGACGAGGTCCCCGATGCCGGCCAGGCCGGCGAAGGTCGCGGCCTTGGCGCCGAGGGCCGTGCCGAGGCGCGTCATCTCGGCGAGCCCGCGCGTCACGAGCGCGGCGCGCGCATTGAAGCCGAAGCCGGCGCCCTCGCAGATCCCCGTTGCCACCGCCATCACGTTCTTGAGCGACCCGCCGAGCTCCACGCCGATGATGTCGTCGTGCGTATAGACGCGGAACGTGGAGTTGCTGAACGCCGCCTGCACGGACTCGGCGGCCCGCTCGTCGGCCGACGCGGCGACGATGGCGGTGGGCTGCCGCGCCGCGACCTCGGCGGCGAAGCTGGGCCCGGACAGTGCAACCACCGCGTGCCCCGGCACGGCATCGCTGACGACGTCACTCATGAGCGCCAGCGTGCCCGTCTCGATTCCCTTCGATGCCACACAGAGGATCGCACCCTTCCGCACCGAAGGCGCCGCCCGGCGGAGCACGTCCCGCAGGTGCTGCGACGGAGTCACCAGGCAGATCACCTCGGCATCCGCGAGGGCCTGCCCGAGGTCAGCGGTGGCGCGCAGGCGCTCGCTCAGCGGTGCGCCCGCGAGGAACACGCGATTCTCATGCGACGTGTTGATCGACGCGACGACGTCTGGCTCGAGCGCCCAGAGCGTCACGTCCTCGCCGTTGCGAGCGAGCAGGTCGGCGAGCGCGGTGCCCCACGCGCCGGCGCCGAGGACGGCACAGCGAGTCATGCGGGGCGCCTCGGCGTCACGCGCGCCACCGCTTCCCGAATCGGTGTTCCTCGCCCCGCCGCAGCCGCCCGATGTTGGCACGGTGCGTCCAGTACACGAAGCACGCGATCACCACGCTCACGATGAACAGCGGCGACGTCGCGCCGTGCGTGGCCAGCAGGAGCGCGGGAAGCAGCACCGCCGCCACCAGGCTCCCCAGCGACACGTAGCCCGTGCCCAGCACGATCGCCACGAACACCGCGAAGGTGATGAGCATCGGCAGCGGCGCGAGCGCGAAGAAGACGCCGGCGGCGGTGGCCACCCCCTTTCCCCCCTTCCGGAAGCCGAGGTACAGCGGCCGGACATGCCCGACGATGGCCGCCACCCCGCAGGCCAGCGCCCACAGCACCGGATCACCGGGGGCGTCCAGGCGCGGCGGAAGGAGCAGGACGGGGACCGCCCCCTTCAGCGCGTCGGCGAGGAAGACGAGGATGCCGATCTTCCAGCCGAGCACGCGGAAGACGTTCGTCGCCCCGAGGTTCCCGGACCCCTGCGTGCGAAGGTCGACCCCCGCCGCCGCGCCGGCGAGATACGCGAAGGGAATGGAGCCGACGGCGTACGAGATGGCGAGCGCGAGGAGCGGATGCACGTCAGGCCGCGGCTCCGCCGCTCTTGCGCCGCAGCAGGATCCGCAGCGGGTTGCCCGTGAACCCGTACGTCTCGCGGAAGCCGTTGTGGAGGAATCGCACGTAGTGCTCCTCCACGAGGTCGGGATGATTGCCGAAGACCGCGATCGTGGGTGGCGACACGCTCACCTGCGTGGCGTAGTTGAGCTTCACCTCGCGCCCCGCCGCCTGGGACGGCTGGCGTCGCGCCAGCAGCTCGCTCAACCGCTCGTTGACCTGCGAGGTGCTGATGCGCTTGTGCGCCTCCTCGTCCACGAGCTGGATCAGGTCGAGCACCTTCGTCACGCGCTGGCCGGTGAGCGCGGACGTGAACAGGAAAGGCACGAACTTGAGGAAGGGCGCCTTCTCCTGCGCCTTCTTCTCGTACTTCGCCGCGGCCTTGTCGTCCTTCTCGGCGATGTCCCACTTGTTCACCACGATGATCAGCCCGCGCCCCGCCTCCCACGCCATGTTGGCGATGCGGAGGTCCTGGTGCGAGAGCTCGCCCTCGGTGGCGTCCACGAGCAGGACGCAGATGTTCGCGCGCTCGATCGCCCGCCGCGTGCGGAGCGAGGAGTAGAACTCGATGCCGTCGTCGATCTTCGTCTGGCGCCGCAGTCCGGCCGTATCCACGAACACCAGCTTGCGGCCATGGTAGGTCATCGGCGTGTCGATCGCGTCGCGCGTGGTGCCGGCGATGTCGCTCACCACCAGCCGCTCCTCACCGAGCAGCCGATTGACGAAGGAGGACTTGCCCACGTTCGGCCGGCCGACGACGGCGATGCGAAGCGTCTGTTCGTCGTCCGGCGTGCTCTCGGGCAGGCGGTTCACCATCTCGTCCAGCAGGTCGCCCGACTGCTTGCCGTTGTTCGCCGACACGGGAAACGGGTCGCCGGCGCCGAGGCGGTAGAAGTCGTAGTAGTCCGTCTGCGTCGGCTCGTCGACCTTGTTCGCGACGAGCATCCACGGCTTTCCGGAGGCGCGCAGCATGTCGGCGACACGGAAGTCGCTCGGATGAACGCCCGCCTTCGCGTCCACCACGAAGAGCATCAGGTCGGCCTCCTCGATCGCCGTCGCCACCTGCGAGCGGATCTCACGATCCATCGGGGCGTTCGGGTCGTCGGAGATGCCGCCGGTGTCCACGAGCCAGAAGGCTCGGCCGTTCCACTCCCCGCGCGAGAAATGGCGGTCCCGGGTGGTGCCCGCCTCGTCGGACACGATGGCGGCGTCGTCACCGATGATGCGATTGAACAGCGCCGACTTGCCGACGTTCGGGCGCCCGATGAGCGCAACGACGGGAACGCTCACGCGGCGCTCCGGCCGGCATGCCCGGGCGCGCCCTCGAGGCTCAGCACGTCCACGAAGTCGTACGATGGATACACGGGCATCGGCAGCTCCTCGCGCAGCGCGATGAACCGCTCGTCATCGAGGAAGAGCCCGTCGTCGTTGATCGTCTCGGCGGGGATGAGCGCCATGTCCAGGTCGTGGCGACCCGCCAGGGCGCGACGGATGTCGGCGCCGACGAGCAGGCCCGCCGTCGTGGTGGTGGGGCCGAACAAGGAGTTCTCCATCGGCAGCAGGGTGAAGCGCGCCCCGGTGCGCTCGGTGATGGCGTCGAGCAGCTCCGGCATGAGGGGCGCCATCGAGACGCCGGTCACGACGCCGATGCGCTTCCCGTCCAGCCGTGGCAGGCTGTCGATCCCCTCCTTCAGCCGCTGGCGCAGCATGGCGACGGAGCCGACGCCGTTCTCGATCTGCTGGAAATCCCCGTAGTGCGAGGCATCCGGGAGCGGATGATCGGAGAGGAGATACAGCTCGTCGGAGCCGTACACCCAGCGATCGCCGCGCTCGGCCAGGGCGCGCGCCTCCCAGCGGTGGACGGCGTCGAGGATGCGTCCCGCGTTCTCGGCGTCCATCGGGCGGCCATTGTAGAGATGCGAGAACTGCGTCACTCCCACTGGCACCAGCGCCACGCTGAGGCACGCGTCCCCGAAGTTCCAGAGGTCCTGCAGCGACTCCTCCATCACCTCGGCGTCGTTCAGGCCCGGGACGATGACCATCTGGCCATGGAACTGGATTCCCCCCTCGGCGAGGCGCGTGAGCTGGGCGAGGATGTTGGGCACCCTGGGGTTGTTGAGCAGCTTCTTGCGGGCCTCCCACGGGGTGGCGTGGACGCTCACGTAGAGCGGCGAGAGGCGGTACTCGAGGATGCGCTGGATGTCGCGCTCCTTCATGTTCGACAGCGTGGCGAAATTGCCGTACGCGAAGGAGAGGCGGTAATCGTCGTCGCGCGTATAGAGGTTCTTGCGCAGCCCCTGCGGCAGTCCCTCGATGAAGCAGAACTCGCATCGGTTGGCGCAGCTGCGCACGCGGGGGGGCTCGAGCTCCACGCCGAGGGCCTCGCCTTCCGGGCGCTCCACCTCGTAGACGATCTCCTCGCCGTCGGGGAGCCGCGCCTCGATGACGAGCTCATCATCGGCGGTGAGGAACTCCCAGTCGAGAAAATCCTTCAGCTCGCGGCCGTTCACCGTCAGCAGCTCAGTGCCCGGAACGACCCCCATCTCGTCGCAGATGCTACCGGGCAGGACCCGACTGACGCGAACCATGAATGCGTGGCCTCCCGACCCCGAACGGATTGAAGGAGGAGAACCGCACCTGAGCGGCCCCTCCCCCTTCAGTGTACAGGAAACGCGCGCGCTTCCATCTCAAGCAAGATAGGAGATCCGAGCATCGAAATCAAGCAGAATCCAGCACTTCCGTGCTCGCTCTGCACACGGATTCACAGCTCAAACGGCGAAGGCGCCGGTCATTCGACCGGCGCCTTCGCGTTCAGCACGACAGCAGGATCAGGGAGCGATCGTATAGCGATACGCCACGGCGTTGGTCGCCGGGATCACGACGCGGAAGCTCGCCGACTTGCCCGGGGTGAGCGCCTCGGTCGTCACCGACTGCGTGCCCAGCACGGCGCCCGTCTTGTCGATCGCCTCGAAGTTCAGGGTCACCGCCTTCGGGTCGAACTTGGGCGCGGCGGCCTTGGCTCCCTTCGCCGTCTTGCCCTTGGCCGCGGTCGCGGCGTTGGCGGGATCGATCTTGTCGCGCCGGTCCAGCACCGTGCCGACGAGCGTGATGTCCTTGTCGGTCGGGGTGAACTCGGAAAGCGAAACTTCGACCGGCAGCTTGTTTCCGCGCGTGTACCAGGCGAGGGTCGAGTCGTTGTACGCCGCCGCAACCGCGGTGCTCTTCTTGGCCTGTGCAGCCTTGCCCTGCGCCAGATAGGCGCGCGCGGCCAGGTTGAAGTTCTCCGGGTTGCCAGGATCGACCGCCACGAGGCGGGTGGCCAGCGGCGTCACCTTGTCGTTCTGCTCGAGCGTCAGGTACGTCACCGCGAGGTTGAAGAGCGCGTCGCGGTTGTAGGGGTTCTGCTCCAGCGTGGCTGCGAAGAGCGTCGCCGCATCCTGGGCCTTCTCCGCGCGTGCGGCGTTCACCGCGGTGTTGAGCAGGTCCTGATAGGTGTACGCGGAGGGATTCTGGATGAGGGGCTGATAGCTCGCGACGAACTTTGCCGTGTCGCCCGCCATCAGGAGCGCCGTCTGGTACGTCTGGCGCGTGCCGTAGAGGTACGGGCCGGTGGTACCGGGAATCTCGAGGAGCGCCGCGAACGCCGCGGCGGCGCTGTCGGCATCGGCAGTGCGAGCCGCGCCCGACCCCGCATTCGCGCGGTTGAGGTAGACGGTGCCGACGTTCGAGAGCATCTGGCGGCGCACGTCGCGATAGGACGTATCCTTGGCGGCCGCGTCCGCCGCGGCGCGCCAGTAGGCCACCGCCTTCGCGTTGTCGCCACGCTTCGAGTACACGTTGCCGAGGACCATCGTGCCGTACGGCGACGCCGGATAGATGCGATGCGCCTGCGTGGCGTAGAACTCCGCCGAGTCCAGCTTGCCGTCGTTCAGCGCGTTGATGGCCGCGTTCGCGAGGTCGAGGTAGAACTTCTGCCCACCGCGGTAGTAGGCGGTGAAGTCGGTGCAGTTCGGCTTGGCCTGCTCCACCACCTTGAACAGCGAGTCCACCGTGCCGATGAGGTCGATGGAGGCCGAGGGGTTGCTGGAGAACCCGACCGAGCCGCGCGTTGGGCTCAGCCCGACATTCGGCTGGTTGAGCCAGAGGCTCAGCGCCTCGCCCATCAACCAGGCCCGGGTGACCGGATCCTCGTTGGAGCTGGACTCGACGAGCTTCACGGTGTTCTTCAGCTGCGACTCGGCGGCCGGGCCGGTGCCGGCCTGCCGTGCGAGGTCGACGGCCAGCGAGGCCTTGCCAAGGTTGCCCTTGGCGTTGGAGCCGACGTCGCACGCCGGGGCCGTCGTCTGCTGGGCGCCTGCGGCGGTCGCGGCGATGAGCAGCAGCCCCGAGGCGAGAAGGTTCTTACCGAACACAGCCATCAGTGGGATCTCCTGGAAAAGTCGGACCGGCAGGCTACCGGCCGGATGTCGGTACCCGCTCGACTGGACGCCGTTCCGGAATAGCAAGCGCAAGCTGGTAAATATCTGCGGGCCGCCGCCCGGTCGCCAGTGCGACGCGCTGCACGTCGTCGTACTCCGGCTTGGAGCGCTGCGAGCCGTCGGGAAGCGTGACGGTCTTGATGTGCACCACGTGCCCGAGGAGCTCCACCTGCTCGATCCGGCGCGGAAGAGTGACGCGGGTCACCTCCTGCCGCCGCACGCCGAGCGTCGTGGTGTCGGAGAGGAGGAGCTGCTCGAACCGCGGGGCCTCATCCACGCGGCAGAGGATCTCGACCCGCGTGCCGGCGCGTCCCTTCTTCATCGTCGTGTGCAGCAGGGTCACGTCCAGCGCTCCCTCCTGCCGCGCGCGGTCGGTGACGCCGGCCAGGTACTCGGGGGACATGTCGTCCACGTCGCAGGCGAGCATCACCACCTGCTCACGCTGTCCGCCGGCGGCCACCGGCTCGACCTCGGCGAGGACGACCCGCAGTGCATTGGCGCGACCCGGAAAGTCCTTCGTGCCGGCGCCGAAGCCCGAGCGGAGCGGCACGTAGCTCGCCGGCGGCGGCCCCGAGGAGAGCACCCGAACGAGTCCCGCTCCGGTGGGCGTGACGAGCTCCCCTGCCCCTTCCGGTCCGGGCTGGATCACGTGCCCCTCGAGCAGCTTGAGAGTGGCCGGCGCCGGCACCGGCAGCAATCCGTGCGCGGCTCGAACGGTCCCGTCACCCGTGCGCAGCGGACCACACCGGACGTCCTTCACGCCAAGCTCCTCCAG
>DASURL010000244.1:0-6745 GCA_036280075.1 Gemmatimonadaceae bacterium
GATCAGGTCGCGCGACGCGTCGAGGTCGGTGAAGCGCGATACGCTGCTGTTGCCTCGGCGTCCGCCGTAGGCGAACGCGTCGAAGGAGAAGGCGTCGGCCTTGCTTAACCGGTACTCGGAGCGCAGGGTGAACCCCTTCGACAGCGGTTCCATCGTGCCGGTGGTGCGCGTGTCCACGAACGCCGGCCCGCCGCTGAACAGGTTGGTGCGCGCTGCCTCCCCCGTCGTCTCGCGGCTGTCGCGATAGAGGCTCGCCGAGAGGAGCACGGTGAGGGGGCCGCGCTGCTGGCCGATGTTGCCGGAGAGGTTGCTCGAGCCCGTGGTGCCCGTGCCGGCGGTGATGCCGCCGCTCAGGCCGATCTCCGCCTCCTGGTTGAGCACGATGTTGAGGATTCCCGCCGTCCCCTCGGGATCGTTCTTCGCCGACGGGTTGGTGGAGACCTCGACGTTCTTCACCGCGCTCGCCGGCAGCTGCGCGAGGAAATTGCCGAGCTGCTCTCCCTTGAGCGGCGACGAACGCCCGTTGATCTGCACGACGACGTTCTGGTTGCCGCGCAGGCTCACGTTGTTGGTGCCGTCCACTTCCACCGACGGCACGTTGCGCAGCACGTCGATCGCCGACCCGCCGCTGGCGGTGGCCATGTTCTTCGTGCTGTACGTGTTGCGGTCCGGTGCCAGCGCCGCCTCGTCACGCTCGGCGACCACCGTCTGTCCCTCGAGCGTGGTGATGGCGCCCTTGAGCTCCACGTCGCCCAGGTCGACCACGGGCTGTGCGGCGGTGATCACCGCCGACTTCACGACCGGCACGTAGCCGAGGGCGCGGATGCGCACCGTGTAGCGGCCGGCGGCGAGGCCGTCCACGCGGAAGGTGCCGTCCGGCCTGGGGAGCGCGCCGCCGGCGACGGAGGTATCAGTGCCCGCCTTGCGGACGGTGATGGAGCCGGCGGTGAGCGGCCGGCGGGTGCCGGTCTCGACGAGGCGGCCGCGGATCTCGCCGGCCTTCGGCGTGCCCTGGGCGCGGGACGGAGACGAGATGGAGGCGCAAAGCAAAAGGCTGCCAGTCAGCAGCGAGCGACTGATATGCATGACGAATGGATGGGATTGGAGCGGGACCGAACGGCGCGACGGCCGACGACGGCCATCTAGAGGAAGCAGAGCGGCACGTTCATGGGTGTCCCGAATGAAGGACTGATTGCGGAGGCGAGCGTCACGATTTCCAACGAGGAGTTGGACACACCGATGGGCGAAAAGGGATACCTTCTCGACACGATCCGTCCGCGGGCCCATGATAGGACGCACATCATGCCGGAGAGAGCGGACAGATGCGGACCTCGTTGCGAATCGCCGTCATTGCCGCCGCGCTGCTGAGCATCTGCTCAGCTGACGTGAGCGTGGCGCAGGAGGCGGACTCCGTCACCGTGGGCGCGCGTATTCGCTTCCGCACAACGACCGATGCCGGGTGGCAATACGGCAACCTCGGCTGGGTCGCGCGCGACTCGATCGAGCTGAATTCGGCCGATTACCAGCGGAGCCGACGTTTCGCGCTGCGCGACGTGGGGCCGGTCGAGGTGTACGACCCGAACGAGCGTGGACGGATCGACCACGCGCTCATCGGGTCACTGGTCGGGTTGGTGGCTGGCGCCGCGGCTCTTGTCATCGACGTCAAGCACTGCGAAGCGACGAGCCGGGACGTCCAGGGGCAGCCGTGCGAGATCGGCTATGCGGTCGTGCCGATCGCTGCGCTCGGAGGGGCGGCTGTCGGCGCCATCGTCGGTGCCGCGCTGCCGGTGCGGCACTGGCATCGCATCACTGTCGATGATCTGCGCTGAACCGATCGCCGCGCACGTGCGTACGGTCTGCGTATGCTGAATCGTCGCCAGTTTCTCGCCCTCGGCGGCGCCGCCCTCGCCAGCGGCGCCGGGCTCGGGCTGTACACCTGGCAGGTCGAGCCGCACTGGGTGGAAGTCGTGCGTCGCCCGCTGCCGCTCGCCTACCTGCCGCCGGCGCTCGAGGGACGCACGCTCCTGCAGCTCAGCGACCTGCATGTGGGTCCTCAGGTGGACTCGTCGTACCTCATCCGCGCGCTCACCGAGGCGTCGGCGCTCGGGCCCGACTTCGTCGCCTTCACCGGCGACTTCGTCTCCTATCGCTCGGCGCACGAGTACGCGGAGCTGGCGCGCGTGCTCCGCGCACTGCCGAGAGGACGGCTCGCGACGGTCGCGGCGCTCGGCAATCATGATTACGGATTCGGCTGGCGGCAGCTCGACGTCGCCCACCAGGTGGCGCGTGTGGCCTCCGACGCTGGCGCGGTCGTGCTCCGTAACGAAGTCCGCGCGCTCGGCGGGATCCAGTTCGCCGGGCTCGGCGATCTGTGGAGCCCGGAGTTCGATGCCGGCGCCGCGGCGCTGCGCGACGTGAGGCAAGGGGTGCCGACCATCGTGCTCGCCCATAACCCCGACATGCAGGACCTGCCGATCTGGAACGACGTGCGCGGGTGGGTGCTCGCGGGGCACACGCATGGCGGGCAGGTGAAGCCACCCTTCCTGCCACCGCCCGTGCTGCCCGTGCGCAACAAGCGCTACACGGCGGGAGAGTTCCACGTGGGCGATGGTCGTCGGATGTACATCAACCGTGGGCTCGGCCACCTGCTGCAGGTGCGGTTCAACGTGCGGCCGGAGATGACGTTGTTCACGCTGACGCGCGGCGCATGTTGAATTACCTGCTCGCTGGCGCCGCCCTGTGCATCGCCGCTCCTGCCGCAGTCGCCCAGCACTCCGCCCCGGCGCGTCTCGAGGGCGTCGTCGTCGACAGCATCCACTCGGCGCCGCCCTCTGGCGCCCTCGTGCTGCTAGGCCGCCGGACTGCCGACACTACCATCTCCCGCAGCGCGACGACGGACGATCGCGGACGCTTCACCTTCGCCGACCTCCCGCCGGGCGAATACGTGGTGGCACTCGAGTCGCCGCTCCTCGATTCGCTCGAGCTCGCACTCGCACCTGCCACCGTCACGCTCTCGCCTGGCGAACGCAGGCAGGCGACCCTCGCCATTCCATCACGTACGACGCTGGGCACGCTCGTCTGTCCTGCCGTGACGCTTCCTGCCGGCGTCGGCGCCATCATCGGCCGCGTGGAGGATGCTTCCGACGCGACGCCGCTCCGCGATGCGACGCTCACCGTGCGCTGGACCGAGACGACAGTGGATCCAGCGACCCTCCGTGCGACCAGCGTCACCCAGGGGGCCGACGTCAGGACCGACTCGCTCGGCCGCTTCCGCGTCTGCGGAGTGCCCACCGACACCTATCTCGACCTGCGCGCGTCGCTCGATGCCTACCACGAGCTCCTGCTCCAGGTCGTCGTGCCCGAGGACGTGGGGGTGGCGCGACAGGACCTCGCGCTCACGAGAGGGGAGCACGCCGTCGGTCGCCTGGCCGCGCAGGAAGCCTCCGGCGACCACGCCGCGCCGGCCGCCAACGTGGGAACGCTGAGCGGCATCGTGTACGGCACCACGGCGCCGCTGTCGCGCGTCCAGCTGCAGCGGCACGACGATCCGGCAGTCGCGACGACGGATTCGCTCGGCCGCTACCGCATGCCGAACCTCCCCCTCGGTCCGCAGGTGGTGGAGGTGCGGCGCGTCGGGTACATGCCGCGGCAGTTCAGCGTGAACGTGCGGCCGGGCGAGAACCGCGCGACCGACCTGCACCTCACGCCCATCGTCGCGCTCGACTCGATCCGCGTGGTGGCGCGGCGTACCGTCTACCGGGAGTTCGAGAGCCGCGCGAAGGTCGCTTCATTCGGGCGATTCCTCCGCGCCGAGGACATCGAGCGCAAGCGGCCGCTGCTGACGAGCGATCTGGTGCGGCAGATTCCCGGCTGGACGGTCGTTCGCAGCACGACGAGCGATCTCGACGTCGGTGTCGCCTCGACACGCGGCATTACCAGCCTGGCCAGTCCGATACCCTGCTCCGTGAACATCTACATCGACGGCGTGCCACATCAGGGGATCAACTGGATCGACCCCTACAGCATCGGCGCAATGGAGATCTACACCGGCACCAGCACCGCACCGGTGCAGTATCCCTCGCCCTGCGGCGCGATCCTGATCTGGACGAAGCGCCCCTGAGCGTGCCGGTACTCCGGTGCCCTGACCGGCGCGCCGGTCGTCCTCTGGCGATCGTCAGCGACTCCCCCTGACTCCCACCGGACAACCCAATGCGCCCCCTCGTTCCCGCCACCGACTCGGCGTTCTCGCCCGCCACGCTGCGTGGCGCCGCGATCGGCTTCGCTATCCTCTTTGCTCTCGTCGTGACGTTGGGGTTCATCCCCGCCCTCAACGGCGGCATGGACCACGTGGCCATGAGCGCGAACGGCGAGCACATGATGATGGGCCTCTACATGATCGGCCCCGCCGACGACGTCACCCACGGCCTCACCGCCGTCGTCTTCCTCGCCGCGGGGCTCGCCTCTGCATCCTGGTCGCGCGTCGCGCTCACCGCCTTCGGCTGGTACTACGCCACGGATGCAGCGATCTACCTGGTGACCGGCTTCATCCAGCATCGCGCGCCGGTCTCCAACATCCTGCTCAACCTCCCGCACGTCCTGCTCAGCGCGACGATGCTCTGGCTCGCCTACCGCACGCGCCGTGATGCAGTCGGCGTGCGCGCCACGCCAGCGAGCGCCGTCGCGTGAGCCCCGGGACGCGCGGCACCGAGCGGCGCGCCGAGAAGTACACCGCCGAGACCTCGGCGCCGGCACAGAAGTCGGAGGGCACCACCGAGGCGACGCGCCTGCGGCGCATCGGGCGCCGCATCCGGCGACTCGGCACCTGGGCGGCGGTCGTCGTCCTCGCCCTCTTCGCCTTCGGCGTCAGCGTCAGCACGCTCGGCGTGCTCCTGCTGCCGGAGGTGAAGCTTCCGGTGGCGCACGATTCCGCCGTCGTCGTGCGCGAGATCACCGGGCTCTACCCGGTCACCGTCGGCCGCGTGCTCGAGCCGACGCGCGTGGAGGACATCGCCGCCGCGGTGCGCGCGACGAACGGCCCGATCAGCATCGGCGGCGGGCGGTACAGCATGGGCGGCCAGACGGCAGTGCCCGGCGGCCTCCAGATCGACATGCGCGCCTACCACGGCGTCGTCTCGCTCGACACGGCACAGCGCACGGTCATTGTCCGCTCCGGCACCAGCTGGCGCGAGCTCCAGCGCGCCATCGATCCGCACGGGCTCTCCGTGAAGATCATGCAGACGTACGACAACTTCACCGTCGGCGGCGCGCACGGCGTGAACGCGCATGGGCGCTACATGGGGCAGGGGCCGCTCGTGCGCTCGGTGCGCGGCTTCTCCCTGGTCCTGGCCGACGGCTCCATCGTCCACGCCAGCCGCACCGAGAACCCCGACCTCTTCTGGGCGGCGGCCGGCGGCTACGGCGCCATCGGCGTGGTGGCGGACGTGGAGCTCGACCTCGCCGAGAACGTGCGCGTGAAGCGCTCGTCCACGGTGATGCCGGTGTCGGATTACCTCGGCTGGTTCCGCGCGAATGCGCGCGCCGACAGCACGGTCATCTTCCACAACGCCGACATGTATCCGCCGGCGTACGAGACGCTGCGCGCCACTTCTTATGCGGTGACGCGCGATCCGGTCACCGAGACCGATCGGCTGCAGCCCCCCGACCAGAATTCCGCGTTCCGCCAGGACGTGTACGCGCTGATGGCGAGCTCGGACTTCGGGAAGGGGGTGCGGCGCTGGGTGATCGACCCGGTCATCTTCCACGGCGACCACGTGAGCTGGCGCAACTGGGAGGCGAGCTACGACGTCTCCGAGCTCGAGCCCCGCTCGCGGGCGCGGGACACCTACGTCCTCCAGGAGTACTTCCTCCCGGTGGACAGCCTGCCCGCCTTCGTGCCGCGGATGGCGAAGGTCTTTCGCAAGCACGACGCGAACGTGGTGAACGTCTCCATCCGCCACGCGCTCCCCGACACGGGATCGTTCCTGTCATGGGCGCCGACGGAATCGTTCGCCTACGTGGTGTACTATCGCCAGCGCACCGATCCGGCGTCGCAGCGCGAGGTGGCGCGCTGGACGCGCGAGATGCTCGACACCGTGCTCGCGAGCGGAGGCCGCTGGTACCTGCCGTACCAGCCGCATGCGACGCGTGCCCAGTTCGCGCGCGGCTACCCGCGCGCCGCCGAGCTCTTCGCCGTGAAGCGGCGCGTGGACCCGACGAACAAGTTCACCAACGTGCTGTGGGACATGTACGCGCCCGACGCGCAGGGCCAGGCGCCCGCCATCGACGCGGCCCGCATGCCCGCCGTGCTCCAGGGCGAGGCGCGCCAGCAGCTCGACGCGCGTCCTCATTACTATCGCAACGAGAGCGCCGAGTACCTGACGCACGCCGAATGGGACCTCGTGTACACGAGCGAGGCATACGCGCGCTGGCTCGCCAGCGGGCGCCGGCCGAGCGCATTTCCGTACGTGCGCAGCGTCGGTGACTTCTGGCGCAGCTACGACGCGGGCTGGCACGCCGCGGCGGTGCGCTCCGACGTTCCCGTGGGGACGCACGTGATGCTCAACGTGATCGGCCTCAGCACCGCGGTCGAGTACGGCATCAAGTCGCTCTACGAGAATACTCTCGGCCGCGCGTCCGAGTGGACGGCGCCGGAGGGTGGCGTGGCGGAGGAGCGCTACGCCGCGAAGGTTGCGCGCGACTATGCGGCGCTGATCTCGGAGAAGGGCTGGTACGAGTTCTCCTTCGC
>DASURL010000245.1:0-7066 GCA_036280075.1 Gemmatimonadaceae bacterium
GAGCGGAGGGCCTCGACCGCCACGTCGCCGGTGCGATAGATCTTGGTGAGCCCGCGCGCGAAGAAGACGCGGCCGGGCGCCAGGCCGTCAGCGCGTTCGGCGGTGGCCGGCGTCGGAAGCGCGATGCTCGCCGACATGCATCACCGTCGTGCCCCACCAGCGCGCGGATGGACGCGGAACTCCACGCGCGTCTTTTCATCGGCCTCGACGGGGTGCACGTGGATGATCCACTCGCCATCCCGAGCGGCGCTGCCGGAGGGCAGCGCGACCTCGAAGACGAAGCAGCCGTTGCCGTAGCCCTGGCTGCTGAACAGCCGGTAACCACCAGGCGGGCCGTGGTCGGCGAGCGCGGTGTCGAGCGGGATCAGCTCGACGCGGACGTCGGCGGGAGTCAGGCCGCCGAGCTGGACGACGGCGTGGCCGTGGTCGCCGGCGGGGCTCGTCGTGAGCAGCGCCGATTCCACCCGCACGTCCGGCCAGCAGGCCTGCAGACGGGCAGCGTGCCGACTGGCGCGATCCGTCACCGACGGCTGAACTTGCGGGGTGAGGGCTGGCATGCGGGCCTCCGGGAGAGACATGGTAAGCATGCACCGCCCCCGCGTCGTGCGGTGTCGGACGAAGCCGGACACGCAGGGCCGCAGGTCCCGCCTCATTCAATCCTTCCGTCACACGTCATGCGCCTCTGGAGCATCCATCCCCGATACCTGGACGCCGCCGGGCTCGTCGCCCTCTGGCGCGAGGCGCTGCTGGCGCAGGCGGTGCTGCGGGGAGCGACGCGTGGCTACCGTCACCATCCGCAGCTCCAGCGATTCCAGGCCATGCCGGCCCCGGCGGCGAGCATCGCCGAGTACCTGCGGAGCGTGCACGCTGAGGCGGAGCGGCGTGGCTACAGCTTCGCGGCGGAGAAGATCGGCGTGCCGCGCGACCAGGCGCCGATCACGGTGACGAGTGGGCAGCTCGCCTGCGAGTGGACGCACCTGCTGGCGAAGCTGAAGGCGCGATCACCGGAGCGACATGCGGAGCTGGCGGGCGTCGCGGACGCGGAGGCGCATCCGCTCTTCCGCGTCGTCAGCGGGCCGGTCGAGCCATGGGAGCGCGCCGCGCCGTGATCCAGCCACGGCTAGCGGGGACGCGAGTCGACGAGTTGCGGATCGGCACCTCACTTCTTTGCTATTCGCCTCGCGCGCAGGTAGGTTTCATGAGCCGATACACGCGCTGGGCGCGTGGACAAGTTCCGATCCACTCAGGGGCCTGCCGACTCACGCGGGCCCTTTTTGCATCCGGTCGGTGCGCCCCTGGTCGTCGCTCGATGACGCACGCGAACCTGCGCGCGGTGAATGATTCTCTTCCCGAAGTGAGGTTCCATGCTCGGAAACCCGCGCGGCCACGGTCTCGTGGATGCCGCGAAGCGGACGGATCCTCGTCCCTTCCTCAGCTCCTTTCGCGCGCTGTCGGTGCGTCTGCGTGAATTCGAGTCCCTCACGGAAGCCGCGGCGCGTGGCGTCGCCGCACTCGGCGCGGCCGGCGCGGCACTCCCTGAGAAGCCCGTCGTGCGCCGCTCTCCGGACCGATGCGTGATCCAGTTCGGGAAAGTGGCCCTGACGATGGCCTGGCTCCGACACACTCTCGATTCGGCGGCCGAAGGCGAGCTGCTCATCGTCGTGTGGCGCGGCCTCATCGCCTCCCGCAGCATCTCTGCCTCCGACCGGACGACGACGAACTGCACGCCCGTGCGCTCAGCCACGGTCGTCTGGGAGGAAGTGCTGCAGGCAGTCGCCATGGACGAGCCGAGCTGGCTCTGGCGACCGGCCGGCGCCGACATCGGGGGCTATCGCTCCGCGGAGCTCGCGGAGCGATGCGTGGAGCGCCTGCAGCTCGCCGCCCGCGACGTTGCCGAGACCATGTAGGACGATGTGTACCACGGCTGCATCACCAGCGAGGTCATGATGCTACACCAGTACGCGGCCTATCGGGATACTCACCTCTGGCGGGCGGTTGCCAGCGTGGTCGCCGATCTCCAGGCGAGTGGTGAGGTACGCATCGACACAGCCCCCGATTATGTCATCGGCTACCTGTGTCAGGAGCTCACGGCGAAGGGCGTCGTCATGCGCGAGGCACTCACGACGCGATAGCCGCGCGATGTGATCAGCGACCGGACACCACCGCGCGCCGCGCCGTGATCCGCTCCGCCGCCCGCGCCAGCGTGTCCTCGTCGCGCACGAGCGAGATGCGGAAGAACCCGCGCCCCGCGTCGCCGAACGCCACGCCGGGCGTGACGACGATGCCGTCGTTGTCCATCAGCGTGTTCACCCACGTCCAGTCGTCCATCCCGTCCGGCACCGGGAGCCAGAAGTACATCGTCGCGTCGGGGACGGGCACGTCCCAGCCGGCGCGCCGGAACGCCGCCGCCATCGCGTCACGACGCGCCTTGTAGAGCGCGACGGTCGGCGGCACGAGCTCGCGATGATGCTCCAGCGCATACGCCGCCGCATGCTGGATCGGCGCGGCGGTGCCGTAGCCGAGGTTGCTGCGGTATGACGCGAGCGCCTCGATGGCCGCCGCGTTGCCGACGCCGAAGCCGATCCGCAGCCCCGCCATGCTGAACGTCTTCGAGCAGGAGTGGAACTCGATCGTCACCTCGTGCGCCGGATCGCTCTGCAGCGCGCTCGGCGCCGGCTTGCCGTCGAAGGTGAGCTCGCTGTAGGCGACGTCGCTCACGAGGAGGAGGCCGTGCTTCCTCGCGAATGCCACGGCGCGATCGTAGAAGTCCTTGTCGACGCGCGCGCCGGTGGGGTTGTTCGGGTAGTTCACGATCATGAGCTTCGCGCGCTGCAGGTCCGCCCAGTCGAGCGCGTCGAAGTCCACCACGAAGCCGTCCGACTCGCGCATCGGGATGAACTTCACCTCGGCGCCCACCAGCCAGCTCGCGCGCGCATAGACGGGATAGTGGATGGCGGGCACGAGCACCACGTCGCCCGGGTCGCACAGCGCGGCGATGATGGAGGAGATGCCTTCCTTCGCGCCGGTGAGCACGATCGCCTCGCGCGCCGAGTCGATGCCGAGGTCGAACCGGTCGCGCATGTACTGCTCGATGGCGCCGAACAGCCGCGGCGTGCCGAGGAAGGGTGGATAGCCCTGGATCCCGGGAAGGCGCGCCGCCTGGTCGAGCGCGGCGATCACGTCGGGCGCCATCGGCAGGTCGGGGCTCCCGATGCCGAGGTCGACGAGCTGCCTTCCGTTCGCGCGGGCGGCGGCCTTGAGGCGATCGAGCTCGGCGAAGACGTAGGTGGGAAGGCGGCGGAGGGTGGCGGCCTGAGTCAGGGGCACGGTAAGGTCGGAATCGGTGAATGTTCGCGTCGGCTATGCCTGTCGTGACACATCGTGCACCTCCTGCGCCGTCACGACATATTGCCGGAACCTCTCCTGGACGCTCGCTGGGCTCACAGTAATCACCACGCTGTATTGCCGTTCACACTGATGGCCGATGAGAACGATCTGACCCGTCCCGACACCATGCACGACCGCTCGTCCACTGTCCCTGTCGAGCTGACTGATGACCTCGTCCGCATAGGCGGATTCGGCACGCGGTTCCTGCTCCGTGACCCTGCTGTCAGGAATGCGTACGCGCTGATCGAGCACACTCTCATGCCGGGGCTGCTCGGCGCGCCGCCGCACCGGCATGCGAACGAGGACGAAGTGTCCTACGTCCTCGAGGGTGAGCTCACGGTATGGCGCGACGGAGCACTGTCGATCGCGCGTCCGGGATCGATGATCGTGAAGCCGCAGGGAGAGTGGCATACCTTCTGGAATGCCGGCTCCGAGCCGGTTCGATTCCTGGAGATCATCTCGCCGCCCGGGTTCGCCGAGTACTTCCGCGAGCTCGGCGCGCTGATCAGGGAAGCCGGTCGCCCCGATCCGCAGCGTATCGGCGCGCTCGCCTCCCGGTACGGGCTGGAGTTCGATTTCCCGAAGATGGGGCAGCTGCTGGGAGAGCACCGGCTCCGGCTGGGCTGATCCGCCGGAGGATTGCGTTCGAAATCGCTGCGCCAAAGATTGGCCGCTCGACTCGTGAAGTCGCTACCCTCGTCGCCCATCGCCAATGTCCCACCTCCGCGTCCAGAGCTTCGGCATCTCCCTCGACGGCTTTGGTGCCGGCGCCCGCCAGGACCTCGAGAACCCGCTCGGCGTGCGCGGCCCCGAGATCATGGAGTGGTTCTTCCCGACCCGGGTCTTCCAGCAGATGTACGGCGACAAGGAAGGGGAGACCGGCGTGGACAACACGATGGCCGAGCGCGCGTTCGAGGGGGTCGGCGCGTGGATCCTCGGCCGCAACATGTTCGGCCCCGTGCGCGGGCAGTGGCCGGACGAGGAGTGGAAGGGATGGTGGGGCGACGAGCCACCCTATCACGTGCCTGTGTTCGTGCTCACCCACCACGCTCGGCCGCCGCTCCGCATGAAGGGAGGCACGATCTTCCACTTCGTCACCGAGGGGATTCACTCGGCGCTCGAGCTGGCGAAGGCGGCGGCGAACGGCGCCGACGTGCGGCTCGGCGGGGGCGTGTCGAGCGTTCGCCAGTTCCTCCAGGCGAAGCTGGTCGACTCCATGCACCTCGCCGTGCGCCCGATCCTGCTCGGCGAAGGCGAAGCGCTCTGGCAGGGGCTCGACATGCGCGCCCTCGGCTACGAGGTCACCGACCTCGTGCCGGGTGAGCGCGCGATGCACGTGTTCATCGGCAGGAGTGCGTGACGGCGGTGCTGCGGCCACGTCTCGCGCCGGGCGTCATGGCGCTCGTGCCGCCTGCGGCAGCGCGAATGCCACGTACGTCCCGCCGCTCTTCGCGCCGTTCTTCCCGCCGCCGCAGGCGATGACGACGTACTGCACGCCGTTCACCATGTACGTGGACGGCGTCGCGTTGCCGGCGAAGGGGAGCTTCGCGCTCCAGAGCAGCCTGCCGGATCTCTTGTCGAAGGCGCGGAAGGTGTCGTCGTAGGTCGTAGCGCCGATGAAGAGCAGGCCGTTCCGCGTGACGATGGCGCCGCCGTAGTTGTCGGTGCCGGTGTTGCGGATCCCCTGCGCGGCGAGCTTCGGGTATTCGCCGAACGGGATCGTCCAGCGGATGGTGCCGCTGTTGAGGTCGATCGCGTTCAGCGTCCCCCACGGCGGCTTGATGGCCGGATAGCCCTCATGGTCGAGGAAGATGTCGAAGTAGGCGTTGCGATACGGGATGCCGAACTTGTCCGGCCCCGTGGCCGCGGACGAGTCGTGGCCGGTGAGCAGATAGTTCGTCATGTCGGCGATCGCCTTCCCCTCGAGCGCGCTGCCGAACGCCGGCATGCGGCCGGTGCCTTCGCGGATGACCTGCATGATCTGCTCGCGGGTGCGACGCTGGCCCACGTCCACCAGTGACGGCGCCATCGCCGACCCGCGCCGGTTGTCGCCATGGCAGCTGGCGCAGTTGGCGGCGTAGAGGGACTTGTCGCTCCGCGGCACGAGCTTGAGCAGCCACGCCATCTCGTTGGCGTTCACGTAGAGCAGTCCCGTCTCCGGGTCGAACGCCGGCCCGCCCCATTCGCCGCCGCCGTCCACGCCGGGGAAGACGATGGTGCCGCGCAGGTTGGGCGGGTCGAACGGATGCTTCGTGCCGTACTGCTCGAACAGCTTCATCGCCGCGGCGTGCGCGGCGGGGGTGCGCGTGGTGAGGTCGGCGCTGGTGAGCTGCTGGCGCGTGAATGGTGGCGGAGAGACCGGAAAGTGCTGCGTGGAGGCGGTGACGTCGCCGGGGAGCACCGCCTTCGGCATCGCCCGATCGGCAACGGGGAAGAGCGGGGTGCCATGCTCGCGGTCGAACACCCACACGTGGCCGGTCTTGGTGATCTGCGCGACGGCATCGATGGTGTTGCCGCCATGCTTCACCGTGACGAGCACCGGCGCCGCGGGGAGGTCGCGGTCCCACAGGTCGTGGCGGATCACCTGGTAGTGCCAGAGATGCTTCCCCGTGCGCGCGTCGAGGGCGATGACACTGTTGGCGTACAGGTTGTCGCCCACGCGGTTGCCGCCGTAGAAGTCGTAGCTCGCCGAGCCGGTGGCGACGAACACCATGGCACGCGCCGAGTCGAGGGTGACGCCGCTCCACGCGTTGACGCCGCCGGCGATCTTCCACGCGTCGGGCGGCCAGGTCTCGTAGCCCGGCTCGCCGGGGTGCGGGATGGTGTGGAAGCTCCAGCGCAGCGCACCCGTATTCACGTCGTAGGCGCGGATGTCGCCCGGCGCACTGGGCAGTGCTTCCGGGACGCTGCTCCCCATGATGAGCAGTCCGTCGAACACCACGCCGGGCGTGCTCGCGCTCACCGAGAGCCCTTCCACCGGGCGACCTAGTCCGGCGCGGAGGTCCACCCACCCCGTGTCGCCGAAGGAGCGGATCGGCTTTCCGGTGCGGCGCTCGAGCGCGTAGAGGCGGTTGCGGAAGTTGAACAGCACGCGGTCGCCGGTGACGACCACGCCGCGATGCCGGATGCGGGACGTCGGCGCGGCGCCGTAGCTCGGGTCGAAGCTCCACCGCTCCCTGCCCGTCGCGGCGTCGAGGGCGAAGACGCGGAGCTTCGGGCTGGTGCCGTAGAGCACGCCGTCGATCACGACGGGGTTGGTCTGCATCTCCGAGCCGGCGAAGGCGTCGCGGGTGTCGTAGGTCCAGGCGACCTTCAGTTGCTTCACGTTCGCCGGCGAGATCTGGTCGAGCGTGGAGTAGTGACTGTGGTCGTCGCTGCCGCCGTAGACCGGCCAGTCAGTGGCGGACTGGGCGCGGGCGACGCCGGCGACGAGCAGGAGTGACGCGACGAGGAAGGACGTGCGGGCAGCGATCGGCATCGGGCGCGAGATGGCCGTAGGAAGAGACGGGTCGCGCAGATTCTATCGTCGGGCGAGCAAAGGGCAACGCTCGTGATATGAGGGCGAAATGCGAATGCGGCGGGCAGTGGGCAGCCCGCCGCATTCGAGTCTTCCGTTACGACCAGGGCCCCTGGTTCGCCGCGTCGGCCGCCGCGTTCACGCGCGCCGTGTACGCGCTCA
>DASURL010000246.1:0-16581 GCA_036280075.1 Gemmatimonadaceae bacterium
CCATGGGTGATCTCGACCGTCTCGTGGAGCGCGTGGTGAGTGGGCAGGACGCCCGCCTCCGCCTCGCGACGGCCCTCGAGCGCGTAGTTGCTGTGCAGCTCGAACATCGTGGTGCCCACGGGCATCGTCTCCGAGCCGTAGACCTGGATCTCGTAGTTCTCCTGGGCGCGGGCGGCGGTACCCGACGCCACGATCGCGAACACCGCGAGAAGGATTCCTCGCCGGCAGCTCATCGCTTCGCCCCGAGCTGCGCGAGCAGCTCCCGCACCGCCGCGTCGAGCTGGCTGTCCTTCCCGCTGTACGACTCACCGATCGGCCTCACCACCGGCACGTCCACCGGCCGCGGATGCATCTCCATGTCCTTCCCTTCGGCGTCCGTGATCCGCGTGCTTGGCAGCCGCACCGACGTGCCGTCGAGCAACGTGCGGTTCGAGGTGAAGATGATCCATCCCGCCGTCGGCTCGCCCACCACCTTGCCGAGGTGCATCGCACGGTAGCCCTCGGTGAAATCCTCGGCGTCGCTCAGCGAGTGCTGGTTGGTGACGAGGATCGTCGGCTTCTCCAGCGCCCGCTGTCCGAGCGCCGACCGCGCTCCCACCGCCGGCTGCTCCCGGAACTGCATCGTCAGGTATGGACGACGCGACAGCACGTCGAGGGCATACGGGTTCACGAATCCACCATTGTTGTTCCGCACGTCCACCACCACACCCTCGCGTCCCACCTGCTCGGCGTCGAGGTCCTCATAGAGCTGGCGCAGCGAGCCTTCGCCCATGTCGTACATGTGTACGTACCCGAGGCGGCCCCCGCTGATGCGGTTCACGTAGTCGCGCCGCGATTCCACCCAGACGCGGTACATCAGCCCCTTCGCCGTCGCGGCACTCACCGGAAGCACCATGACCTCGCGTGCGGCCCCGCTGCGCGGCGTGACGGAGAGCACGGTCTGCTTGCCGGTACGGTACGCGAGCAGCTCGTCCAGGTTCGTCCTCGAGTCGATGGCGTGTCCGTCCACGGCGGTGAGCAGGTCGCCCGCATGGATCTCACCGCCGAGCGCCGACGGGCCGAGGGGAACCACCTCGGTGATGCGCAGCCGGCCGTCACGCTCGTACTCGGCGCGGTCGAAGCGCAGGCCGAGCCGGCCAGTGTAGGGCTGCTGCGCCGGCGGGCCGCCGATCCCCATGTGCGACGCATTCAGCTCGCCGATCATGAGGTTCATCACGCGGCGCATCTCGTCGGGCGTGTGCGACGCGTCCACGCGCGCGCCGTACTCGTCATGCAGCGCCTTCCAGTCGGTGCCCCGCATCCTCGCGTCGAAGAAGTTGTCGCGCAGGAACGACCAGGCCTGGTTGAATACCGCCATCTTCAGCGCGTCGAAGTCCACGTCCATCTCGGCGCTCACCGACAGCGGCTTCGCGGCCCGGGACTCGACGTTCAGCGAGTTGATGCGGCCGTTCTCGACGTACCAGACCTCCTTGCCGTCCGGCGACCACTGTGCGGCGCTCTTGAAGCCCGGCGTGCTGGTGAGCTGGCGCGCGGTCGGCTGCTCGCGCGACAGGTCGTCGATGGAGTACGCGTAGAGGTTGGTCTGCCCCGCCGCCGAAGCGACGAGCAGCAGCGACTTGCCGTCGGGGCTGATGGAGACGTCCCCGACGTCGAGCCCGGTGGGGAGCGCGCTGACGCGCTTGCGGATGTCCTCGAAGACGATCGTCACGTCCTTCTTCGCACGCGCGATGCTGTCGCGGCGCGCGGCGCTGTCGGTTGGCGTCGCGGGCTGCGGCGCTGGTGCGCCAGGCTGGGGCTGCTGCGTGCGCGGGCCAGGCCGGGCGGGCGACGTGGGCGAGAAGAGATCGCGGAACTGGTCCTCGCGGAAGTGCGGCGTGCGCGGCACGAGGTCGATGCGGATCGCCTGCCGGTCTTCGGTACGCTGCCCGGAGGAGAGGGTGATGAACGTCCCGTCGGGGCTCCACGACAGCCCGCCGCCATTGCCGTTCGACAGCCAGCTCACCTGGCGCGATTCGCCGCCACTTGCCGGCACGACGAACACGTTGGCGAACTGCCTGGCGCCGGCGCCGGTCACGTAGGCCAGCCACTTTCCATCCGGTGACCACGCGACCTCGCGCGTGTCCACGAAGGGCGGGATGCTGAGCCACGCCGTCGCCAGCTTGCGATCGGCGCCGCTGGCGACGTCGAGCACGTGCAGCTCGCGCCCGCCACGCTCGAAGGCCAGCTGCGTCCCGTCCGGCGACCAGCGCGGGGTGATGTCGTTGTCCCGCCCGCGTGTGAGCTGCTTCTCGGTGCGCGTGGCGAAGTCGTAGAGGTAGATGTTCCACGCGCCATTGCGGTCGCTCGAGTAGGCGAGACGCCGGCTGTCGGGTGCCCACGCGATCTGCTCCTCGGCGCCCGGCGTGTCCGTCACCCGCGCGGCGTCGCCGCCGTCCTTCGCCGACGCGGCGAAGACCTCGCCGTGGACGACGAACGCCACCTTCTTCGCGTCCGGCGAGAGGGCGAGCTGCTGGATGCCGTTGGTCAGCGTGAGGTGCTCCGTGCCGGGACCGGCCGGCGCGCCGCGCAGTGCGACGCTCACCTGGTGCGCCTGGCCGCCGGCGACGTCGTACGTCCAGACCCCGCAGTCGCGCTCGAAGGTGATCGCCCTGCCATCGGCGGAGATGGCGGGCCAGAGCAGGCGGCCGCTCGTGAAGCGGGTGAGCTGTCTGGGCTCACCACCGCTCGCGGCGCGCGACCAGAGGTTCTCGCTCCCTGAGCGATCGCTCATGAAGTAGATCGTCGCGCCGTCGGGCGACCACATCGGCCAGCCACTCTTCGCGCCGCCTCTCGTGACCGGCTCGTAGCGCGGCGTGGCCGTCGAGCCGACGGCGACGTCGTGCACGAGCCAGATCTCGCTCTCGTCGAGATGGCTATGGCCGTTCCGCCACCACTGCGCGAAGGGCATCCCGCGGGCCGTGATGGCGATCGTCGCGCCGTCGGGCGATGGCGCGCTCCAGTACTCAGTGGCGTAGCGGTCGCCGGCGACGATCATCGGCGTGCCCCCGGCGGCGCGCACACGATAGACGTCGCTCATCCCGGCGATGTCGCGGCTCGTGGAGGAGAAGTAGAGCCATTTCCCGTCGCGCGACCAGCCGTCGAGCTGGTCGTTGACGTCGTCCCAGGTGATGCGCCTCGTGTCGCCCGTGGCGAGGGTGAGGACGTACACGTCGCCGTTGCCGCTGCGGTTCGACACGAAGGCGAGCTGTGTCCCGTCCGGCGAGTAGAGCGGGCGACTTTCCGTCGCCGGATGTGACACGAGCAGCCGCGCCTCCCCGCCCACGTACGGCACCGTCCAGATGTCGCCGCCGGAGACGAAGGCGATCTCGCGGTGATCGGGCGAGGGACTCGGTTCGGAGAGGGCGGGCGTCGCGGTCGCCGGGGCGACGTGGGCGATGACGTTCGGCGGGACGACGAGGAACACCGCAACGAGGGGAAGTGCGGCGCGGGGAGGGAGCGACAGCATGGCTCGAGGCGAGGTCAGGGTCGGCGAACCGCCGGCACTTCGTACCGTACCCAGTACCTGGTACCAGGTACCGCGTACGATGTACCCGAAGTTCATGTTCGCCGAGAAAATGCCTCCCGATCCCAACCTCCGCGAGGGGCGTGGCGCGTCCCGCTAGAGCGAGAATACCTGCAGCGCCAGCTCCACCTTCCCGAAGGGCGCCGACACCTGGACCCCCTGCACGTCGGGCCGCACCCGTTCCAGCATCTCGCGCGCGATGGCGATTCCCTCGGCCACGGCGTGCTCCTTGGACTTCTCGCCCGCGCGCCGCATCCGGGCGATCACCGCCTCCGGCACGCTGACACCCGGCACCTCGTTCGCCAGGAACTCGGCGTTGCGCACGCTCACCAGCGGCCAGATGCCGGCCACGATCGGCACGCGCTGTCCGTCCGTGCGCCGCAGGAAGTTCTCGAGCTGCGCCGCGTCGAACACCGGCTGGGTGACGGCGAACTCCGCCCCCGCTTCCACCTTCCAGGCGAAGCGCCGCAGCTCGTGCTCGAGGTCGATCGGCGCCGGGTTCACGCCCACGCCGATGACGAATCGCGTCGGCGCACCGATCGCGTTGTCCCCCGGGTCGCGGCCGTGATTGAGGTTGCTCACCAGGTTCGTGAGCCCGATGGAATCGATGTCGAACACCGCCGTCGCGCTCGGGTACGGCCCCATCTTCGGCGGGTCGCCGGTGATGAGCAGCAGGTTGCGCAGGCCGACGGCCGACGCACCCAGCAGGTCGCTCAGCATGCCGAGCAGGTTGCGGTCGCGGCAGGCGTAATGGGTCACCGTCTCGATCCCCACCTGCTGCTCGATGAGCAGCGACGTGAGCAGCGCGCCCATGCGGCTCTGCGCGCGCGGGCCGTCGGGAACGTTCACCGCGTCCACGCCGGCGTCCTTGAGCCGCCCGACGTCGGCGATCATGCGCGACGCGTCCACGCCGCGCGGCGGCACGATCTCCACGCTGGTGACGAACGTGCCCGCCGCGATCTTCGCCCCCCAGCGCGAGCGCTCGGCGAGGGGCACGGCCTCCACGTCGGGCGTGCGCCTGCCCTCACGCAGCGTCGGCACGGCGCCGACGGCCGCCTGTCCACCCGACACGGCGCGCGCGAAGCGCGGGCTGAGCGGCCGGATCCCCTCGCTCATCGCGTGGATGTGCTCCGGCGTGGTGCCGCAGCAGCCGCCGAGCACCCGCGCCCCCGCCTGGAAGAGGTGGCGCGCGTAGCTCGCCATGTACTCCGGGCTCGCCATGTACATGCTGCGACCGCCCACCTCGCGCGGCATGCCGGCGTTCGGCTGCGCAGCGATCTTCCTGCGCGTCAGCGGCGCCATCTTCTCCACCGCCTCGAGGATGATCTGCGGTCCCACCGAGCAGTTCAAGCCGATCACGTCGGCGCCGAAGCGATCCAGCGCACGCGCCACGTCTTCCGGCGATGCGCCGTACGGCGTGTGGCCGTCCACGCCGATCGTCATCTGCGCCACCACGGGCATCGCGGGATCCACCTCGCGCGCCGCGGCGATGGCCTGCCCGATCTCGTGCAGGTCGCTGAACGTCTCGAGGATGAACAGGTCCGCCCCGCCCGCCTTGAGCCCCTCCATCTGCTCCCGGAAGATCTCGCGCGCCTCCTCCACCGACGTGGGGCCGTACGGCTCGAGCCGCACCCCGAGCGGTCCCACGGCGCCGGCGACGAGCACGTCGCTCCCCTCATCGGCCGCCTCGCGCGCCAGCTCGGCGGCGCGCTGGTTCAGCTCGCGCGTCTGCGCCGCCAGCCCGAACTGCGCCAGCTTGAGCCGGTTCGCGCCGAAGCTGTTCGTCTCCAGCACCTCGGCACCCGCCTTCACGTAGCCGCGATGCACCTCGCGCACGAGGTCGGGCGCGCGAACGTTGAGCTCGTCGTAGCACTGGTTGATGAACACGCCGCGCGCGTAGAGCATCGTGCCCATCGCGCCATCGAACAGCACGAGCGACTGGGGATCCACCAGGCGCGCGAGCGCGGCGGCGATCGTCGCCGCATCGCGCTTCTCGTGCGTCACCGGGCCGTAGCTCACGCGGCCCCGGCGCCTTCGGCGGTGCGCACCGCGTAGTACTTCGCCTGCGGATGGTGCACGACGATGGCCGCCGTGCTCTGCTCGGGCATCAGCTGGAAGGCCGACGTCATGTCCATGCCGAGCGCCTCGGCAGCGGGGAGCAGCTTGAACACCTGCTGGTGATCCTCGAGGTCGGGGCAGGCACCATAGCCCCACGAGTAGCGCTTGCCGCGGCTCGCCGGCAGGCCGAGCTCCGCCTTCACGCGGCGGTGCATCCACTCGGCCACCGCCTCCGCGGCTTCCACCGAGAGGCCGTGCGAGTAGAACGCCTCGGTGTACTCGCCGGCCCCCTGCAGCGCCTCGAAGCGGCGCGTCGCCTCGTCGCCCACCGTCACCACCTGCAGCGCGACGACGTCCACCTCGCCCCCCGACGACGGGCGGAAGTAGTCGGCGATGCACAGCCGCTCGCGTCCCTCCTGCCGCGGGAAGTGGAAGCGTGACACCTCGGTGAGCGTGCCGTCCGTCGCGTACGCCGCCGGATCGTAGACCACGAGCTCGTTCCCCGCGCTCTGTGCCGGGAAGTAGCCGTACACGGCGCGCGGCTTGATCCAGCCTTCCTCGCGCACCTCGCCCTTCAGCCGCTCCAGCGTCGGCTGGAACACCTCGCGCACCATCTTGTCGAACTCGGGCCCCGAGCCGCGCCCGCCCCACTGCAGGCGGTACAGCTCGTCGAGGTCGAGCACGTCGAACACCTCCTCGAGCGGGATGTCCTCGAGCACGCGCGTCCCCCAGAAGGGCGCCGCGGGGATCGGGTGATCCTGGGTGACGTCGCTCTTCTCGCCGGCGTCGCTGCCGCGCTTCACGTCCTTGCCCACGTTCGTGCGCAGGAACACGTCCTTCCGCGCGTCCTCCATCAGCTTCGCCGTCAGCTCCTTCCGCTTCGCCGGCGAGTCCTGCAGCGCGTCCATCGTCTCCAGCCCCTCGAACGCGTCCTTGCAGTAGAAGACGCCCGACTCGTACGCGCGCTCGCCGTCCACGAACATCGCCCGCCGCCCGAAGCGGCGGTTGATCGCCGCGCCGCCGATGAGCACCGGGATCCGGATGCCGCGCTTGTCCAGCTCCTGCACGCACAGCGGCATCTGCTTGCTCGTGCTGACGAGCAGCGCCGAGAGGCCGATGGCGTCGGCGCCGACTTCCTGCGCCTTCTCGATAATCGTGTTCACCGGCACCTGCTTGCCGAGGTCGAACACGGTGTAGCCGTTGTTGCTGAGGATGGTGTTGACGAGCGACTTGCCGATGTCATGCACGTCGCCGTACACGGTGGCGATGACGACCTTGCCCTTGGTGTAGCCCTCGGCCTTCTCGAGGAACTGCTCCAGGTGCTTCACCGCCTTCTTCATCACCTCCGCGCTCTGCAGCACGAACGGGAGGATCAGCTCGCCCGCGCCGAACTTGTCGCCCACCTCCTTCATCGCCGGCAGCAGCACGTCGTTCAGCACGCGCACCGGATTCTCGCGCACGCCGGCCGCGTCGAGCGCGGCCTCGATGCCTTCCTTCTTCCGGTGCACCACCATCCAGTGGACCTTCTGGTCCGGCGTCATGCCGGCGGTCGGGTCCTCCTTCTCCTCCACCGCCTTCTCGCCGGTCTTCGCCGAGAAGGCGTCGATGAAGCGCTGCAGCGCATCGGGGCGGCGGTTGAACACGAGGTCGTCCGCCAGCGCGCGCTCCTCGGCGCTGATCTCGGCATAGGGCCGGATGTGCGCCGGGTTCACGATCGCCGCGTCGAGCCCCGCTTCCACGCAGTGGTGCAGGAAGACGGAATTCAGCACGTGGCGCGCGTCGGCGTCGAGGCCGAAGCTCACGTTGCTCACGCCGAGGATGGTGAAGACCCCCGGCAGCTCGCGCTTGATGAGGCGGATGCCCTCGACCGTCTCGTGCGCGCTGTCCACCCACTCCTGGTCGCCCGTGGCGAGGGTGAAGGTGAGCGCGTCGTAGATGAGGTCTTCCGCCGAGAGGCCGTACTCGCCGACGACGATGTCGTAGATCTTCTTCGCGACCTCGAGCTTCCGCTCGCGGGTCTTCGCCATCCCGACCTCGTCGATCGTGAGGGCGACGAGCGCGGCACCGTGCTTCTTCGCGATCGGGACGATCGTGTCGATGCGCTTGCGGCCGTTCTCCATGTTGATGGAGTTGATGATCGCGCGGCCGGGCACGTGCTGGAGCGCGGCCTCCACGACGCTCGCCTCGGTGGAGTCGATCATGAGCGGCGTCTCGACGCTCATCGAGAGCAGCTTGACGAGCTTCGACATCTGGTCGGCTTCGTCGGCGCGCTCGGTGACGGCGACGCAGATGTCGAGCACGTGGGCACCCGACTCCTGCTGCTCGCGCGCCACGTCCACGATCCCCTCGTAGTCATCGGCGAGGAGCAGGCGCTTCACCTTGCGCGAGCCCTGGGCGTTGACGCGCTCGCCGACGAGCAGCGGGGCCGGCTCCTGGCGCAGCGTGGCGGCGCGCATCGCCGACGCCACCTTCGCCTCACGCCGGTGCGCGGGCAGCTCGGCGGGCGTCGTGCTGCGCACGGCGCTGACGATGGCCGAAAGGTGCTCGGGGGTCGTACCGCAGCAGCCACCGACGACGCGCACGCCGAACTCCTCGACGAACTCTCGCAGCATCCCCGCCATCGGCGCCGGTTCCAGCGGGTAGACGGCGTCGCCCGTGCCGGTGTTGAGCGGAAGTCCGGCATTGGGAATGACGGAGATGGGCCGCGATGCGTGCTCGGTGAGGAAGCGCACCGGCTCGCGCATGTGCTCGGGGCCGGTGGAGCAGTTGAGGCCGATCACGTCGGCGCGCATCGCTTCGAGCGTGGTGAGCGCGCTGGCGATGTCGGTACCGAGGAGCATGCGGCCGCTCACGTCCAGCGTGACCTGCGTCTGCACCGGGATGCGCCGGCCGATCTCGGCGAAGAGGCGCTCGAAGCCGGTGAGCGCGGCCTTTACCTCGAGGATGTCCTGCGCCGTCTCGACCAGCAGCACGTCCACGCCGCCTTCCACGAGGTACTTCGCCTGGAGGTAGTACGTCTCGGCGAGGGCGTCGAAGGTGATGTTGGAGAGCATCGGGTCGCTGCTCGACGGCAGCATTCCCGTGGGCCCGATGGAACCGGCGACGAAGCGTGGCTGCTCGGGGGTGGAATACTTGTCGCACGCCGCGCGCGCGAGTCGCGCCGCCTGGACGTTCAGCTCGCGGGTCTTGTCCTCGAGCCGCCACTCGCGCAGGCGATGCGGGGTGCTCTGGAAGGTGCAGGTCTCCACGACGTCGCAGCCCACGGCCAGGAACGACTCGTGGATGGACTGGATGATGTCGGGGCGGGTGAGGACGAGGTTGTCGTTGCACCCTTCCAGCTCCTTCCCGCCGAAGTCCTCCGGCGTGGGATGGTGACGCTGGATGTTGGTGCCCATGGCACCGTCGTAGACGAGCACGCGCTGCGAGAGTGCGCGGAGGTACGGGTGCGGCGAGTCGGCGAGCTTCGGGAAGGACATGGTAGAACCCAATAAAAAAGAGCCCTGACGCGACGGCGTGCGGGCTCGCGCTTTAGCAGGGGATTAACGTGGCCGCAATTTGCTGGAAATCGCCACGGGATCGGTTGTGTGCTTCGCCTCCAATGATAGCAGGCGCTGGTACGGCGGGCAACGGGAAGCCCGGAGAGCGTTGGGAACGGAAAGGGCCGGATTTGAACTTCGAAAAGGCCGGATCCGTTCCTCCATGCAGAACGCTCCATGCACCGAGCAGCATCCCGAGGCCGTTCCAATCGATTCAAGGACTTTGATTCTACAGGGGCTGGCCTTCGCTGCGCGGAGCGGCGATCACCAACGGGACAGATCCGGCAGTTTCAGTGAAGTCCGGCCCTTTCCGTTCCCAACGCTTTTCCGCCCCCGCCGCGCCGAGCTAGACTGTCCGCGACTCCGGCGGTGTGTGCTTCGGCGTCCGGCCGGCGAGGCGAGCGCGTTCGGCCACGGATTGCACCAGGGCCGCCAGGCGGTGGCGCTCCAGGGGGAGGGTGAGGTCCGCCAGCACCGCCCGCTGGAGGGATGGAAGCAGCGGCGCCATCGGCGTGGCGGCGAGGCGGTAGAGGATGCGTGCGCCTCCCGCGGCGAGCGGCGTGCCGAGCAGCTCGGCCCCGCCCGCGCTCGCCAGGGCGCGATCGGCGACGAGGACCAGCGGCGGGTGCGAGGCAGCGACCTGTCTCGCTTCTGAGAAATCACGTGCGACGCGCGGCGTGTGGCCCAGCGTGGCGAGCGACTGCGAGAGTCCCTCGAGCAGGGCGACGTCTCCCCCCACCAGCAGTACGTACGTCATCGTTGTCCCTCAGTTCTGTGCATCCGTTCCCCGTGCCGCCAGCGCGCGCACCGCGTCCGCCGTCGTGCCGTCGATCTCCACCAGCTTTGCCCGTGATGTGGCGCCCTGCACGATGCGAACATCGCGCCGCGGCACCCCCAGCGCCTTCGCCAGCAATGCCACGAGGGCGTCGTTCGCCGCTCCATCGACGGGGGGTGCGAGCAGACGCACTTTCAGCGCCGCGCCGTGCGTCCCCACCACCTCGCTTCGTGACGCGCGAGGCTGGACATGCACCTGCACGCGTATGCTCGCCCCTCGCACCTCGACGCGCAATACGTCCAACTCAGGCAAATCCCGTGAGCAGGACGGACATCACGAGCCACTCGACGATCACGAGGCCGAAATAGGCCACGATGGGTGTGATGTCGATCACGCCGAGCGATGGCACCACCCGGCGCAGGGGGCGCAGCATCCAGTCAGTGGCGCCAAAGCTCCACGACAGCCAGCGGCTGTAGGCGAGCCGCGGCAGCCAGGACACCACCACGCGAACGATGAGCGCGATCTTGAGGAAGGCGAAGGTCCAGCGGACGAGGAGCAGGAGCACGCCGGGCGCGCCGCGGCCGAGCGCGAAGCGCGCGTCGAGCACGAGACCGATGGCGGCGTCCACCAGCGCGATGGCGAGCGCGGCACATGCCACGTAGGCCACCAGCGCCCACCACGGCGTCGCCGAGAGCGGGCCCCCCATGCGCACCACCTGTCGCTCGACCCCGCCCAGCCGCGGGTCCACGTGGGTGCGCATGAACCGCGCGACGGCGCCGAACGGATTGAGGCGGCGCGTGCGCGCTGCCCAGTCGAGGGCGGCGATCACCGCGAGCAGGACGCCGATCGCCAGCAGCGTGACGCGGATGACGTAGGACACCAGCCCCAGGACGTACAGCTCATCGGACATGAGGCCAAAGCTCGCCCCGCCCGCGCCGCGCTACAAGGTGCGGCGGGCAGGCGACTACATTCAGAGCATCAACCGCCCCTGCCATGAGCCCTGTGAAGCGCGCCAGACAGTACTGGCTCGTCAAATCCGAACCCGACTGCTTCTCCTTCGACGACCTGCTGGGGAGCGCCGGCCAGACGACCTGCTGGGACGGCGTCCGGAACTACCAGGCGCGCAACTTCCTGCGCGACGGGATGAAGCGCGGCGACCTCGTCTTCTTCTACCATTCGGGTGCGGAACCCCCGTGCATCGTCGGGGTGGCCGAGGTGGTGCGGGAGGGCTACCCCGACCACACCGCCTTCGACCCGAAGCAGGAGCACTTCGACCCGAAGTCGAAGGAGGAATCCCCGACGTGGATCATGGTGGACATCCGCGCCGTGGAGCGGCTGTCACGCCCGCTCTCGCTCGCTGACCTGCGCGGCGTGCCCGGCCTCGAGCGAATGGCGCTCCTGCAGAAGGGGAGCCGGCTGAGCGTGCAGCCGGTGTCCGCCGAGGAATGGGAGATCGTCTACGAGCTCGGCAGCCGCCCATGACGCGACGGTTCGCACACCAATACATTTCAGCCTCGGACGGGCACGAGCCCGCCGACGAGAAGGCAATTCCAGGGAGAACGTGCACATGAGCAAGACCGACTCGAACTCGACGAGCGCCGCCGACGGCGCGCTCGAGATCAAGGACACGCGCACGGGCACCGGCTACTCGGTGCCGATCATGCCGCCGGGCACCGAGGGCGACACCGGCATCCGTGCGATGGACCTTCGCCAGATCAAGCGCTCGCCCGACGAGTTCGGGCTCATGTCGTACGACCCGGCGTTCCTCAACACCGCGAGCTGCAAGAGCGCCATCACCTTCATCGACGGCGAGAAGGGGATCCTCCGCTACCGCGGCTATCCCATCGAGCAGCTCGCCGACAACGCCAGCTTCCTCGAGGTGGCGTGGCTCCTCCGCAACGGCGAGCTGCCGACGCAGGCCGAGTACGACGACTGGACCCACCAGATCACGTACCACACCTACGTCCACGAGAACATCAAGAACTTCCTGCAGGGCTTCCGCTACGACGCGCACCCGATGTCGATGCTCTGCAGCTCGGTGGCCGCCCTCTCGAGCTTCTACCCTTCGGCGAAGAACATCCAGGATCCCGAGGAGCGGCACATCAGCACGGTGCGCCTCCTCGCCAAGCTCCCCACGCTCGCCGCGTTCTGCTACCGCCACGTGAAGGGGCTCCCCTTCATCTACCCGGACAACGACCTCGGCTACGTCGAGAACTTCCTCTCGATGGTGGCGCGGATGACAGAGCCGAAGTACGAGGCGAACCCGGTGTTCGTGAAGGCGCTCGAGGTGCTGTTCATCCTCCACGCCGACCACGAGCAGAACTGCTCCACGAACGCGGTGCGCGCCGTCGGCAGCTCGCACGTGGATCCCTTCTCGGCGGTCGCCGCCGGCATCGCCGCGCTCTACGGCCCGCTCCACGGCGGCGCCAACGAGGCGGTGCTGCACATGATCAAGGAGATCGGCGACAAGAAGAACATCCCCGCGTTCATCGAGGGGGTGAAGAGCGGCAAGGGGCAGAAGCTGATGGGCTTCGGCCATCGCGTGTACAAGAGCTACGACCCGCGCGCCCGCATCGTGAAGAAGCTGGCCGACGACGTGTTCAAGATCGTCGGCATGGATCGCGACCTCGAGATCGCGCTCGAGCTGGAACGCATCGCGCTGTCCGACGACTACTTCGTCTCGCGCAAGCTCTATCCGAACGTGGACTTCTACACGGGGCTGATCTACCGCTCGATGGCCTTCCCGACGGATTTCTTCACGGTGCTGTTCGCCGTGGCGCGCACGGCGGGGTGGCTCGCGCAGTGGGAGGAGATGCTCAACGACAAGGAGCAGAAGATCGCGCGTCCGCGGCAGATCTACGTCGGCTACGGCGAGCGGAAGTACTCGTCGAAGCTCGACTACGCGGTGGCGCCGTCGGGGCGGAAGGACGCGGTCCGGAAGTAGGTCGTACCCGCTCGCCGGCTCGCTCGTCGGACCCGAACGGGGCGCCTCTGGCGCCCCGTTCTCGTCTGACTCACCCGCGGCGCTGCGAGCCGCGGTTCGTCTGGCAGTCGCGCCTGATCGGGCAGACATCGCAGCGCGCCACGCGGGCGGTGCACACCAGGGCGCCGAGCTCCATCAGTGCCTGGTTGTGGGTCCAGGTCGCACGGCCGGTGCGCGGCAGGATCGCCTTCGCGATCGCCCAGACGCGCTTCTGTCCCTTCGTCGTCTTGAGGTCGGCGTCGGGAGCGAACGCCCGCTTCAGCACGCGCGCCACGTTCGTGTCCACCAGCTCGGCGCGGCGCTCGTAGGCGAAGGAGCTCACGGCGCCGGCGGTATAGGCGCCGATGCCGGGGAGCGCACGCAGCTCGTGCGGCTCGGCAGGCAGGGTGGCGCTCGCGTTGCGGCCGCGGTCGGTGACCTGGCGCGCGAGTGCGTGGAGGTTGCGCGCCCGGGCGTAGTAGCCGAGCCCGGACCACGCCTCGGTCACGCGCGCGGGCCGCGCACGGGCCACGTGGTGCAGGGTGGGGAAGGCCTCGAGGAACTCGCCGTAGCGCGGCACCACGCGCGACACCTGCGTCTGCTGGAGCATCAGCTCCGACACGAGCACGTGATAGGGGTCGCGTGTGCGCCGCCACGGGAGGTCGCGTCCGTTCGCGCGGAACCAGCGCCGCAGCTTCTCGCTCACGTGGCGCCCACGCGCCGCGTCCGTGGCGACATCCGCTGCGCCCGTCGCGGCCGCCGGACGGCGCGTGGTGCTCGCGCTCACTGCGGCGTCCAGGACGGCGCGGCGCTGAACAGCCCGTCCACGAACCCGATGCGGTGCGCGAGGAACAACCCGAAGCCGATGCTCACCACCCCTGACGCGATGCGGAGCTTGTGGTTCATCCCGGCGAACCGCCGCGTGGCGAACAGCGCCGGTGCGGCGATGGACGCGGTGACGAGCATCATCCCGGCGATCGTGCCGAGCCCGAACACCGCGAGGTAGCCCACCGCCCATGCGGGATCGGGGATCAGCGCCACCGACGGCAGCGTCACCACGGCGGCCGAGCCGGCGAGGCCATGGATGAAGCCGACCGTGATCGGGCGGGCGGTGCTGTCCGCCACGCGACGCTCGTTGCCGGCGAGGGTGAGCAGGCCGAGCACGATGAGCATCACTGCCACCGCGAACTCGAGCGAGAGGCCGATCCGCGGCGGGATCGCGGCGATCTGCACCTTGAGCAGGATGATCACTCCCCCGGCGAGGAGGATCGTCGTCGTGTGGCCGATCCCCCACAGCACGCCGGTGCGCGCCGCGCGCGCCAGGGAGCGCTGCTGCGACACGATCGTCGTGACGGCCACCACGTGATCGGGGTCGGTCGCGTGCCGCATGCCCAGCAGGAAGCCGAGCAGCAGCACGCTGAGGAGCGCGGCGAGCATGGCGCGAAAGCTAATCGTGATGCGACAGGCGAAGCACGGCCGTCACGGCTGTGCACGGCCGGCCATCAGCTCGCGGGCGAGGACGAAGCCGGCGAGGGTGGCGAGCAGGGCGAGCACGACGCTGCCGAACGCGTACGCCGCCGCCCGCTCGTACTGTCCCTCCTCGATCAGGAGCGCGACCTCGTAGCTGTAGGTCGAGAAGGTGGTGTAGCCGCCGCAGAAGCCCGTCGCGAGCAGCAGCCGGAGCTCCACGTTCGCTGCCGGCGACGCGAGGGCGAAGCGCATGAGGAAGCCGAGGACGAAGCTGCCCGTCACGTTGATGATCAGCGTCGCCCAGGGCAGCGCGTCGCCGAGCCGGAGTGTCGCGAACAGTGACAGGTAATAGCGCGATACGCCGCCGATGGCCGCGCCGATCGCGACCGCGCAGAAGTTCTTCACCGGTTCCTCGAGCAGGGGTAGCGCGCAAGATGGCATGGCGTGGGGACAGGCGCCATCTTGCGCCCATGACCGTGCTGCCCGCCTCCCCCGCGATGCCGATCACCCTCGACGACGTGCTCGCCGCACGCGACCGGATCTCCCGGTTCCTGACCCCCACGCCGCTGCGCCACCATCCGCTGCTCGACCTGGCGGTCCCCGGCATCACCCTCCTCGTGAAGCACGAGAACGTGCAGCCCACCGGCTCGTTCAAGGTGCGCAATGGCCTCGCCACGATCACGGCGCTGTCGGAGGCCGAGCGGCAGCGGGGAGTCGTGGGCGCCTCGACGGGCAACCACGGGCAGGGCCTTGCCTGGGCCGGTCGCCAGCTCGGCGTGCCGGTCACGATCTGCGTGCCGCGGGGGAACAACCCGGAGAAGAACGCCGCCATGCGCGCGTGGGGCGCCACCGTGGTCGAGGAGGGCGAGGACTATGACGCCTCCATCGCCGTCGCGCAGCGGCTGGTGGAAGCGGAAGGTCGCACGCTCGCCCACTCCACCAACAACGTCAACGTGCTCGCCGGCGCCGGCACGATGACGCTCGAGATTCACGAGCAGCTGTCGGCCGCACCCGATGCTGTCGCTGACCTCGACACGCTGATCATCGCCATCGGCGGCGGCTCGCAGGCCGTCGGCGCACTGGCCGTCGTCCGCTCCCTGCGCCCGGAGCTGGAGGTGATCGGGGTGCAGGCCGCCGGTGCGCCGGCGGTGCACGACAGCTGGCACGCGCGCGAGCCGCGCCGCACCGAGCGCGCCGCCACCTTTGCCGAAGGGGTGGCGACGCGTGCGTCGTACCCGCTCACCCTCGCCCCGCTGGTCGACGGGCTCGCCGACTTCATCACCGTCACCGACGCCGAGATCGCCGATGCGGTGCGCGTCATCCTCGCAGCGACCCATCACCTGGTGGAGGGCGCCGGCGCGATGGGCTTCGCCGCCGCGCGAACCCTCGCGCCCCGGCTCCAGGGAAAGCGCGTCGGGATCATCTTCTGCGGCGCCAACATGGACACGGCGGTCCTGCGCCGGATCCTGAATCGCGAACTCTGAGCGGCAGGCCACGCGCGGCGTGCCGCCGGTCGTCGCTCAGCTCACCTTGCGCGTCTTCTTCTTCAGGAAGTCCATCAGGATGAACTGGCCCAGCGTCATCGTCGTCGTGAAGTAGGCCTTGCCGCGGCTGATCTCGCTCATCCGCTTCACGAACTCCACCAGCGCGCGGTCGCGGGCGAGCATGAAGGTGTTGATCATGATCCCCGACCGCCGGCACATCGCCACTTCCTGCAGCGTCGTCGCGATGACGGTCGCGTCGAGCCCGAAGGAGTTCTTGTAGATCCGCCCGTCGGGCATCGTCAGCGCGCTCGGCTTGCCGTCGGTGATCATGATGATCTGGCGCATGTCCTTCTTCTGCGCCATCAACAGCCGGCGGGCGAGCTTGAGTCCTTCCGCGGTGTTGGTGTGATACGGGCCCACCTGTACGCCGGCCAGCGTCGCCAGCGGGATCTCCTCGGCGGAGTCGTGGAAGAGCACGACCTTGAGCGAGTCGCCGGGGAACTGGGTGCGGATGAGGTGCGTGAGCGCCAGCGCGACCTTCTTCGCCGGGGTGAAGCGATCCTCACCGTACAGGATCATCGAGTGCGAGCAGTCGAGCATCAGGACCGTCGCGCACGACGACCGGTACTCGGCCTGGTGCACCATCAGGTCCTGATAGTCGAGGTCCATCGGCACCTCGATCTTCCCGGTGCGTGCGAGCGAGTTCTTCAGCGTCTGGTTGACGTCGATGTTGA
>DASURL010000247.1:0-7935 GCA_036280075.1 Gemmatimonadaceae bacterium
GCTGTTCGGCCGCGTGGACGGCTGCGCGCGCGGCAAGGGCGGCTCGATGCACTTCTTCGATCGCGAGAAGAACTTCCTCGGCGGCCACGGGATCGTCGGCGGCCACGTGCCGATCGCGGCCGGCGTCGGCTTCGCGATCAAGTATCGCGGCGGCGACCAGGTGATCGTGTGCTTCATGGGCGAGTCGGTGGTGAACACCGGCGCCTTCCACGAGGCGCTGAACATGGCGGCGCTGTGGAAGCTGCCCTGCGTGTTCATCATCGAGAACAACCGCTACGGCATGGGGACGGCGCTGGAGCGCGCGTCGGCCATCCACGACATCTACGAGCGTGGCGCGGCGTACAACATGGCCCGCGCCCAGTGCGACGGGCAGGACGTGTTCACCGTGCGCCAGTCGGTGAGCGAGGCCGTGGAGCGCGCCCGCAAGGAGCAGATGCCCACCCTGCTCGAGATCCGCACCTACCGCTTCATGGGCCACTCGATGTCCGATGCGGTGAGCGGCACGTACCGCACCAAGGCGGAGCTCGAGGAATACATGAAGCGCGATCCGATCACGATCCAGAGCGAGCGCATGAAGCAGAACGGCGAGCTCACCGACCAGCAGCTCCAGCAGATGGACACCGACATCAAGGCGGTGGTGCAGGACTCCTGGGACTTCGCCGACGCCAGCCCCGAGCTGCCGATCGAGGCGCTGTGGGAAGACGTGCTCGTAGACACCACGACCTGATGAACCGGATGTCGGAGGGTCAGATAGTCAGGAGGTCGGACGCACCGCGTCCTGCCCCTCGCTGACATTCCGACCGTCCGACCTTCTCACTTTCTGAAATCAATCATGCCCGTAATCACGTACCGCGACGCCCTCGGCCAGGCCATCCGCGAGGAGATGCAGCGCGACGATCGCGTCTTCCTCATGGGTGAGGAGGTCGGCGTCTACAACGGCGCCTACAAGGTGTCCAAGGGATTCCTCCAGGAGTTCGGCGAGATGCGCGTCGTGGACACGCCCATCACCGAACTCGGGTTCGCCGGCGTCGGCGTCGGCGCCGCGATGGTGGGGCTGCGCCCCGTCATCGAGTTCATGACCTGGAACTTCGCCCTGCTCGCCATCGACCAGGTGGTGAACGCGGCGGCGAAGATGCTCTACATGTCCGGCGGGCAGTTCAAGATGCCCATCGTCTTCCGCGGCCCCAACGGCGCCGCGCTGCAGCTGGCGGCGCAGCATTCGCAGGCGTGGGAGTCGTGGCTCGCCCACATCCCGGGGCTCAAGGTCATCGCCCCCGGAACGCCGTACGACGCGAAGGGGCTGCTCAAGAGCGCCATCCGCGACGACAACCCGGTGTGCGTGCTCGAGGGCGAGATGCTCTACAACACCAAGGGCGAGGTACCGGACGAGGAATACCTCATCCCGCTCGGCAAGGCCGACCTCAAGCGCGAGGGTGACCACTGCTCCATCATCACCCACGGCAAGATGGTCCTCGTCGCCATGCAGGCGGCCGACCAGCTGGCGAAGGACGGCATCCGCGTGGACGTCGTGGACCTGCGCACGGTCCGGCCGATGGACGTGGAGGCGATCGTCGCGTCGGTGAACAAGACCAACCGCGCCGTGGTGCTCGAGGAGGGCTGGGAGATCTGCGGCGTCGGCGCGCAGGTGGTGGACTACATCCAGCGCGAGTGCTTCGACAGCCTCGATGCGCCGGTCGTGCGCGTGCACCAGGCCGATGTGCCGATGCCCTACACGAAGAGCCTCGAGAAGGCCGCCAAGCCCGACGTCCCGAAGACGATCGCCGCCGTGCGCAAAGTCATGTACCTCGACTGAGGCGAAGAATCCCGATAATGGCTACCAAGGTCTTCATGGAGGCGCTTTCCCCCACGATGGAGGAGGGAAAGCTGGTCAAGTGGCTGAAGAACGAGGGCGATACCGTGAAGAGCGGCGATCCCCTTGGCGAGGTCGAGACCGACAAGGCGATCATGGAGCTCGTCGCTCGCGGCGACGGCGTGCTCCGCAAGCGGCTGATCAACGAAGGTGACTCGGTGCCGGTCGGCACCCTCGTCGGCGTGATCGCCGGCAAGGACGAGAACATCGACGACCTCCTCGCCGGCGCTGCTGCGCCCGCGGGTGCACCAGCGCCGCAGCCGGAGAAGCCGACCGTGCCGGCGCCGGCCGTGGAAGCGCAGCAGAGCACGGGGCCGTCGCGTGGCACCCCGGTGCCGCCCCCGCAACCACCGGCACCACCGCGTCCTCCCGCTGCCCCACCTGCTCCAGCGGCGCCGGCGCCGGCGCCGCAGCAGCGTGCTGCGTCCGGCGCGGTGCGCTCCTCGCCACTCGCGCGTCGCCTCGCGAGCGAGCGCGGGCTCGATCTCGGCACGCTCCAGGGCTCCGGCCCCAACGGCCGCATCATCAGGCGCGACGTGGAGAACGCGCCGGCGACAGCGGCTGCCGCCGCAGTCGGTCCTTCGGTCCTCCCGTCCTCCGGTCAAGCCGACTTCCAGGACGTTCCGCTCACCAACATCCGCAAGGTCATCGCGAAGCGGCTGAGCGAGTCCATCGGCCCCATCCCCACCTTCTACCTCACGGTGGAGCTCGACCTCACCCGCGTGATGGAGATGCGCGGCGCGATGGCCGAGCTGGGCGACGAGTTCAAGGTGTCGGTGAACGACGTGCTGCTGAAGGCGATCGCGGTTGCGCTCTCGCAGCACCCGGAAGTGAATGCCCACTGGCTGGGCGATCACATCCGCTATTTCAACCGCGTGCACCTCGGCATGGCCGTCGCCACCGATGATGGCCTCATCGTGCCGGTCATCTGGGACGCCGACCGCAAGGGCATGGCGCAGATCTCCCGCGAGGCGAAGGAGCTGGCGAAGCGCGCACGCGAGCGGAAGCTCAAGCCGGAGGAGTTCACCGGTAGCACCTTCTCCGTCAGCAACCTCGGCATGTTCGGCATCGACCAGTTCACCGCCATCATCAACCCGCCCGAGGCGGGGATCCTCGCCATCGGCACCGGCGAGGACAAGCTGGTGGTCGTGGACGGCGAGCCGGTGGTGCGCAAGCGCGTTCGCCTCACGATGAGCTGCGATCACCGCGTGATCGATGGCGCGGTGGGCGCGAAGTTCCTCCAGACGCTGCGCCGGCTCGTCGAGAACCCCCTCATGCTCGTCTTCTAACCCGCACGCCACCGCTTCCCATGGCTTCCTTCGACGTGATTTTCCTCGGCGGCGGGCCCGCCGGTTACGTGGGCGCGATCCGCTGCGCCCAGCTCGGACTCAACACCGCCGTCGTGGAGCGCGAAGGCCTCGGCGGCACCTGCGTGTTCTGGGGATGCATCCCCGCCAAGGCGCTGCTCGAGGCAGGGCACATCGCCGACCGGCTCAAGCACGCGCCGGAGTTCGGCGTCACGCCGGGCGAGGTGAAGCTCGACTTCGGCGTGGCGATGAAGCGCTCGCGCGCCGTCAGCACGCAGAACTCCAAGGGCGTCGAGTTCCTGTTCAAGAAGAACAAGATCACCTGGATCAAGGGCACGGCGAAGCTGGCGGGCAAGAGCTCCGTCAGCGTGAAGACCGCCGACGGGAAGGAAGAGAAGCACGACGCGAAGAAGGCCGTCGTCATCTCCACCGGCTCGCGCGTGAAGGGGCTGCCCCAGATCGGCCTCGAGCTGAACAAGAAGACCGTCATCTCGTCGGACGAGGCGCTCATCCTCGAGAAGACGCCGAAATCCATCATCATCGTCGGCGCCGGCGCGGTCGGCTCGGAGTTCGCCGACGTCTTCAACTCGTTCGGCTCGCAGGTCACCCTCGTCGAGGTGATGCCGAACGTCCTCCCCGTCGAGGACACCGACTCGTCGAAGGAAGTGGAGCGCTCCTTCCGCAAGCGCGGCATCGCCGTGCTCACCGGTGCGAAGATCTCCAACGTCAAGGTCGGCAAGGATTCCGTCTCGATGTCCATCGAGGCGGGTGGCGAGAAGAAGGACTACAAGGCCGACATCGTGCTCGTCGCCGCCGGCCGCGCGCCCAACATCGAGGACATCGGCCTGAAGGAGCAGGGGGTCCAGCTCACCGAGCGCGGCTTCATCAGGATCAACGAGCGGATGGAGACGAACGTGAAGGGGATCTACGCCATCGGCGACGTGGCCGGCCCGCCGATGCTCGCCCACAAGGGGGAGCGCGAGGGCATGATCGCCGCCGAGGTGATCGCGGGGCATCACGCACAGGTGCTGGACTACACCAACATCCCCGGCGCCACCTACTGCCATCCCGAGGTCGCGTCCGTCGGCCTCACCGAGCAGCAGTGCAAGGACAGGAAGCTCGACTACAAGGTCGGCAGGTTCCCCTTCTCGGCGAACGGGCGGGCGCGCACGTCGGGCGAGACGGAAGGGTTCGTGAAGATCATCCGCGGCGCGAAGTACGGCGAGATCCTCGGCGCGCACATCGTCGGCGCGCACGCCACCGAGATGATCCACGAGCTGGTGGTGGCACGCACCAACGAGTTCACAGTGGAAGAGGTGGATCTCGCCGTGCATGCGCATCCGACCCTCTCCGAAGCCATCGCCGAGGCGGCGCTGGATTCGATGGGGAAGATGATCCACGCCTGATCGCGCGGATTCACGGGCAGTGCAGTGAGTGACACGAGGACGAACGCGTTCGGCCAGCCCATCGGCTTCCCGGTGGAGAGCTGGACCGAACGCGCCCGTCCGCCGCGCACGCCGATGGTCGGCCGCTACTGCCGACTCGAGCCGCTGGACGCCGAACGCCATGCGCGGGACCTGTTCGAGGCGTATTCGGACGCGCTGGACGAGCGGGACTGGACGTATCTCGTTCCGCAGAAGCCGGCGTCGCTCCCGGCATGCCGCGACGTTCTCGCCCGCGAGGCGCCGAGCGAGGATCCGCTGCGGTTCGCCGTCGTCGACGCCGGCAGCGGGAAGGCGGTCGGCCGGATCGCCCTGATGCGCATCGACGCGCCCAACGGCGTGATCGAGGTGGGCGGCATCATGTATTCGCCCCGGCTGCAGCGCCGGCCCGCGGGAACCGAAGCGATCTACCTCCTCGGGCGGCGCGTCTTCGACGAGCTGGGCTATCGCCGCTTCGAGTGGAAGTGCGACGCCCTCAATGCCGCGTCGCGCGGCGCAGCGGTCCGCTACGGCTTCACCTTCGAGGGGATCTTCCGGCAGGGCATGGTCTATCACGGCCGGAACCGCGACACGGCCTGGTATTCCATGCTCGACAGCGAATGGCCGCGCGCACGCCGCGCGTTCGAGCGCTGGCTGGATCCGGACAACTTCGACGACCACGGACGGCAGCGCCGGTCGCTCGCCGAGCTGCGGGAGGACTGACGTGCGGCAACTGTATGTCTGCGACCTTGGGACACGGGCCTACGCCGACGTGCTGGCGCTTCAGCGCGCCGTGGCGCGTGCGCGGATCTCCGGCGCGATCGACCAGGACGTGCTGATCCTCGTCGAGCATCCGCCGGTGGTGACGCTGGGGCGGTCGTCGAAGGCGAATCACCTGCTCGCCTCCCCCGCCCTGCTCGCGGCGCGTGGCGTCGAGCTGTTCGAGGTGGAGCGCGGCGGCGACGTCACCTTCCACGGACCAGGGCAGCTCGTCGGCTACCCGATCTTCGACCTCAAGCGTCACAGGCAGGACCTGCACTGGTACCTGCGGCAGGTGGAAGAGGCGCTCATCCGCGGCATCGCGCCGTTCGGCATCGCCGGCGAACGGAACGTCGGATACACGGGCGTATGGACGCAGGGGCGCAAGCTCGCCTCCATCGGCGTCCATGCGCGCGACTGGGTCACCTGGCACGGCTTCGCGCTCAACGTGGCGACGGACCTGAGCTATTTCGACCTCATGGTGCCGTGCGGGATCGCCGAAGTCACGATGACGTCGATCGAGCGGGAGATCGAGCTGCGGGGGCCCGGGGAGCCGGACAGCGCGGAGCTCTGGCAGCGCACCTGCACGAGCGTCAGCGCCGCCTTCGCCGGGCTGTTCGAGCTCGGCGAGGCAGCGCTTGGAGTCGACGAGCTTCGACGACTCGCTGGCGTCGAGATCGCCGCCTGAGGGCGATCGCTCACGCGACCTCCCTCACCAGCAGTCGATCCTTCGGCGGCGCGCCGCCGCGATGATCCCCACCAATCCGGAGGCGAGCAGGATGACGCTGGCCGGTTCCGGCGTGACGACCGACGCCTCGTACGGCCGCACGTTGCTCAATCCTGCGTCGAGGTATCCGTACGCCGCCATGTGGCCGAGGTTCTCCACGCCGCCGGCGCGGTCGTAGATCGTCCACGTGCGCCCCTGGACGTCGAGCTGGTACTGGTGGCCATCGTACATGAACGCCGCGAAGTAGGCGAAGCCGTTGAACTGCCCGTTGTAGTACTGGGCCTGCACCAGCTCACCTGGAAGACCACCCGCCGCCGTGAAGGTGAGCGAGCCGGGGGCGTCGCCCAGCACGAGATCGAGCGGATCCTGGCCGATGCCCGACGGCAGCGGGACGTTCACGTATCCCGTCCCTGGCCCCGGGACCAGCGCCTGGTCGAAGATGAAGCTTCCCGACACGTTGGGCCCACGCCAGGTCAGGCTCGCGAAGGGTGAGCCATCACAGACGAAGTCGGTCCCGCACAGCGTCAACGTGCCGCCCGTGAAGTCCGCCTGCATGAGCTGGGCGGAGGCAGTGTTCTCGATCGGCAATGAAAGCGCGAGCACCAGCAGCGTACCAGGAGCGAGCAGCGAGCGACACGACATCCACGGGCGAACCGACCGGTGCAGCGTGAGGAAGTGGCTCATGGGAACCTCGCGAGTGAGGCAGCTGACGACAGGGTGCCCGGCTCGCAGCAATAGTCGGCCCCAAACGACAGCTCCGCGACGGCCTCGCGAATCCATTGCGGCCATTGGAGTTGCAGCGCGGATACGAGGCTGATTCCCCCCGAGCACGCCGAAGCTGTAGCGGCTGCGACACACAGTGCGTCGCGCATGCCACAGCCATGAGCCGGACCGTCCCACCCTCTCTATATTCCAGCCATGGCCGACGGCCCCCGCCTCTACCGTCCGCGTGACCGGACTCTCCCCGCGCCGGACTCGAGTCAGCTCACCGCCTCGCTGAACGACGACCAGGCCCGCGCCGCCACCTTCGGCGACGGCCCGCTTCTCGTCATCGCCGGCGCGGGGACGGGGAAGACGCGTACGCTCATCCATCGCGTCGCTGCCCTGATCGAGCGCGGCGTGGCGCCGGAGCGCATCCTCCTCCTCACCTTCACGCGCCGCGCAGCGAGCGAGATGCTCTCGCGCGCCGAACGTCTCGTCGGCTCCGCAGGCGCGCGCGTCCATGGCGGCACCTTCCACTCCGTCGGGCATCGCCTGCTCCGCCAGTTCGGTCCCGCCGCCGGCTTGCCGGCCGACTTCACCATCATGGACCAGGGCGACGCCGAAGACCTCATGCAGCTCGCCCGCGGCGCGCTCGGCCTGGCGAAGAGCAACAAGCGCTTCCCGAAGAAGGAGACGCTGCACTGGCTCTACTCGCGCCACGTGAACACCGAGCTGCCGCTCGACGAGCTGCTGCATCGCGACGTGCCGCAGTTCCTCGAGTACGAGGAGCAGATCACGGCCCTCTTCGCCGACTACACGCTGCGCAAGCAGGAGCGCAACCTGGTCGACTACGACGACCTGCTCCTCTTCTGGGCGCTGATGCTGGAGGCGTCGCCGGAGCTGCAGTCGCGCATCGCGGGGCTGTACGAGCACGTGCTGGTGGACGAGTACCAGGACACCAACCTGCTGCAGGCGCGCATCCTCCGCGGCATGTGCGGCGCGCATCGCAAGCTCACCGTCGTCGGCGACGATGCGCAGAGCATCTACGCCTTCCGCGGCGCGCACTTCCGGAACATCCTCGACTTCCCGCGGCAGTATCCCGGCGCCACGCTCGTCACCCTCGCCGAAAACTACCGGTCCACGCAGCCC
>DASURL010000248.1:0-22288 GCA_036280075.1 Gemmatimonadaceae bacterium
GCTCGGCGCCTGGATCATGAGCAGTGGCGTGTTGATGCTGCCGCTGCCCGCGTTCAGGTCGCCCGCGGCGAAGGGGTAGCCGACGAGCATCTCGTTGTCGCGCGGATCCATGAAGTTCGCGCCGCCGAACGCCACCTTCCCCCGCGGCACGCCGCGGATGATGGTGGTGACCGTCTTGACCGGCTGTTCCATCTCGACGACGGTGTCCCACTCCACGTTGGCCCCTGTGCGGCGCAGCGTCGCCGTCAGCGTGCCGGGCGCCTTCTCCTGGCCCCCGGCCCAGACGAAGCCGGTGCAGGTGAGGGTGAGCGCGTCGTCGTCGCCGCTCACGGTCATCTTCGAGCGGTCGAGCCCGTAGGTGTTCTCGCTCGTGAAGACGAGGAACCCGAAGCGCAGGTCGCCGAAGGTGACTGACGGTTCGGGGAAGTCGAAGCTGAACTTCATGAAGCCGCGGCCGCGCGGCGGGATGAAGATCTCGCTCGTCGAGGTCAGGTCGACGATCGCGCCCGCCGGACCGGCCGGTGGCGGGGCGCCGGGCGCCGGCGCCGCGGCCGGTGGCGCCAGCCCGGCGGGGAGGCGGACGGCGTCGGGCGTGACGAGGGCGCCGACGCCGACGGCCCCCATGGTCTTCAGCCAGTCGCGGCGGGATACGGGGTCGGTCATGCGTCGAGCCTCGCGGTGGGCACGGGGGGAGCCGGCCAGCCGGGGTGACGGGCCGTGCTTGCGGAAGGTCTCTCGATGGATATTGTATCCGAAGTCCGAACCGGCCGCCAGCGCGCCGCGCCCCCCGACTCCCTCATCAGGAGCCTGCAATGTCGTTGTCCCGTCGCACCGTCCTCAAGCTCGGCCTCGGCGCCGGGGCCGTCTCGCTCCTCGATGCCCTCCCCACCGGCATCGCCTCCGCCGAGCCGGTCCACCCGCTCCTCGCCCCCACGGCGAAGGAACGCTTCCTGGCCGCGCGTCCCATCCCGCTGCATCGCGTGCGCCTCACCAGCGGCCCGCTCAAGGAGCACCAGGACGCCGACATCAGGTACCTGCTCGAGCTCGAGCCCGACCGGATGCTCGCCTACTATCGGAAGGTGGCCGGCCTGGCACCGAAAGCCGAGCCCTACGATGGCTGGGACGGCGGCGGCCGGAACCTCACCGGCCACATCGCCGGCCACTACCTCTCGGCCATCAGCGCGATGTACGCCGCCACCGGCGACAAGCGATTCAAGGACCGTGTGGATTACATGGTCAATGAGTTCAAGGCGGTCCAGGACAAGAACGGCGACGGCTACCTCGTGGCGCTCGAGAACGGCCGCAAGTCCTTCGGCGCCCTCAAGAAGGGGGAGATCAAGGCCGGCGCGTTCGACCTCAATGGCGAATGGTCGCCCTGGTACACGCTGCACAAGACCTTCGCCGGCCTGCGTGACGCCTACCGGTTCACCGGCAACCGCACCGCGCTCGACGTGGAGCGCAAGTTCGCCGGCTGGGCCGAGGGGATCCTCGCCGGCCTGACGGACGAGCAGATCCAGCACATGCTGGAGACCGAGTTCGGCGGCATGAACGAGGTGCTGGTGGACCTCTATGCCGACACGGGCGACCCGCGCTGGCTGACGCTGTCGTACGACTTCGAGCACCGCGTCTTCGTCGACCCGCTCAAGCGCCATGAGGACGTGCTCGGCGGGACGCACGCCAACACGCAGATCCCCAAGCTCATCGGCTCCGCCGAGCGCTATGCGTACACGCGCCGCCCGGAAGACCTGATGGCAGCGAGCTTCTTCTACGACACGGTGGTGAAGCACCACAGCTTCTCCACCGGTGGTCACGGTACCGACGAGTACTATGGCCCGCGCGACGTGATCGGCGCCCGCGTGGACGGACGCACGGCCGAGTCGTGCAACGTCTACAACATGCTGAAGTACTCGCGGCTCATGTTCTCCATGGAGCCGGACATCCACTACGCGGATTACCAGGAGCGCGGGCTGTACAACCACCACATGGCCTCGTTCGATCCCGCCGCGCGGCGCATGTGCTACATGGTGCCGGTCGGGCAGGGCGTCACCCACGAGTACCAGGACATGCAGCACAGCTGGACCTGCTGCGTGGGGACCGGCATGGAGACGCATGCCCTCGCCGGTGACGGGCTGTACTACGAGGATGGCGACCGGTTGTGGGTGAACGTGTATGCGCCGTCCACCGCGACCTGGGCGGAGAAGGGGGTGCACCTCGCGATGGAGAGCGATTTCCCCGAGGGCGAGACGGCGACGCTGACGCTCAGGGCGGACAAGCCGCGCGAGTTCACGCTCTCCATGCGCCGGCCGTACTGGGTGGGCGAGGGGTTCGCCGTGACGGTCAACGGCACGCCGGTGGCGCTGGACTCCCCGATGGACGACCAGAAGAGCCGGCGCACGCGCCGCACGCAGTACACGGAAGCGGGGCCGCAGAGCAGCTACGTGGACATCCGGCGCACCTGGCGCAGCGGCGACGTGGTGAAGGTGACGCTGCCGAAGACGCTGCGGCTGGAGCCGACGCCGGACATGCCGAGTCGCGTGGCGATCATGTGGGGACCGCTCGTGCTGGCCGGCGACCTGGGCCCGGAGCCGGTGCGCGGCCGCGCACGCGGGGAGAACGGCGAGCTGCTCGAGCAGGATGCGCCGCGTCCGGCGCCGGTGACGCCGGTGTTCGTCACCGAGGCGCTGCCGGTGGAGGGCTGGGTGAAGCCGGTCGCCGGTGAGCGGGGCCGCTTCCGCACGGCGGGGGTGGGCCGCGAGCCGAATGCCGGGGGCAAGGTGCACGACGTGGATCTCGTGCCGTTCTACCGGCTGCACCAGCGCGTGTATGCCACCTACTGGGACGTGCTCACGCCGGCGCTGTGGGAGGCGCGGCTCGCCGGCTACGTGACCGAGGCCGAGCGGCTGAAGAAGCTGGACGCGGCGACGGTGGCGGAGGTGAAGCCGGTCAACAAGGCCTCGGAGGCGCAGTATCGGTTCGAGGGCGGCAAGGACGTGACGGTGCAGCGGATGAGCGGGCGGCTGGGACGGGCGTCGCGCACCGGCTTCTCGTACCAGCTTCCGGTGGAGGCGGGGCACCCGATGGCGATCGTCGCCACGTACTACAGCGCCGACCGTCGGACGTCGCCGGCGTCGTTCGAGGTGCTGGTGGACGGGCAGAAGATCGCCGACCAGGAGGTGCCGCGGACGGATCCGGGGCGCTTCTACGACGTGACGTATGCCGTGCCGCCGGCGCTGGTGCAGGGCAAGGCGGCGGTGACGGTGAAGTTCCAGGCGAAGGCGGGGAGCCAGGTGACCGCGGTGTACGGGCTGCGGATGGTGCGGGCGGACCAGCTTCCCTGACGGTGGCGACCCGGGGGGCGGGCGGCGGGTCGCCTGCCGTCCGGGTCGGCCGTCTCTTGACAGCCCTCCGGCGGGCCCGTAGTGTGTCGCCGGTCACCCCTGGTTGGATACAATATCCCGTGTTTTGGCGCGGTGAATTGGATACAATATCCATGGATCCTGTGCCGCCCCGCGTGGGCCTGCCCCCCGCGGACGCACCCCGCGCCCTGCGACGACACCCCTGTCCCCAGCGCCGACCGCCCGCGACTCCCCCTCGCCGCGACGCGAACGACGTGCTCCAGTCCGTACCCCAGACCCTCCATACCCGCGTGAGCCGGACTTCACAGCACAGGAGATCGATGATGCGAACCTGGATCTTCCGCCTGACGATCGCCGTCGCATTCGCCGTCGCGATCGTCACCCCCGCATCCGCACAGCAGACCGGCGAGATCACCGGCACCGTGCGTGACTCCGCGAGCGGGCAGCCCCTCCCCGGTGCCCAGATCCTCATCCCGGGCAGCCGCCTCGGCACCACCGTCAACGCGCTGGGACAGTACACCCTCCGCAACGTCCCCGCCGGCCAGGCCACCGTCCGCGCCCAGCGCCTCGGCTACGCCTTCGCCGAACGCACCGTCACCGTCCCCGCCGGCGGCAGCGTCACCGTCGACTTCACCGTCTCCGCCCGCGCCGTCCTCCTCAACAAGGTCGTCGCCGTCGGCTACGGCACCCAGAAGGAGGAGCAGATCACCAGCGCCGTCGCCAGCGTCGACGCCAAGGACTTCAACCAGGCACCGGCCAAGGACGCCGCCTCCCTCATCTCCGGCAAGATCCCCGGCCTCGCCGTCACGGCGCCCACCGGTGATCCCCGCGCCGGCACCGAGATCAGCCTCCGCGGCGTGACCACGCTCATCGGCCCCACCAGCCCCCTCGTCCTCATCGACGGCGTGCCGGGTGACCTCAACACGGTGGCGCCCCAGGACATCGACCAGATCTCCGTCCTCAAGGACGCCTCCGCCGCCGCCATCTACGGCTCCCGCGCCTCGAACGGCGTCGTCCTCATCACCACCAAGCGCTACGACGGCGGTGCCCCGACCATCCGCTACGACGCCTACGTCAGCCGCTCGACGATCTACAAGCGCCCCGACTTCCTCACCGCCGCCGACTACCGCTCGCTCATCGGCCAGGGCTACGACTTCCAGGACTTCGGCACCACCACCGACTGGCAGAGTGCCGTCCTCCGCAGCCCGATCAGCTCGCGGCAGAACGTCAGCCTCACCGGCGGCAGCGGCGCCACCAGCTACACCGCCTCGTTCAACTACGAGGACACCCAGGGCATCTTCGACCGCTCCGACAAGCGCTCGATGACGGCGCGCATCAACCTCAACCAGTCGATGTTCGCCGACCGGCTGCGCGCCGAGTTCAACATGCTCACCGGCATCAACGACCAGTTCATCGGGCCGGACTACAACTACATCTGGCGCCAGACGCTGATCCGCAATCCCACCGACTCCACGATGGACGCCAGCGGCGCCTACACGGAGCGTGGCACCTACTTCTACACCAACCCGCTCGGCCTCCTCAACACGAACAACGGCACGGACGAGGGCCGCGACATGCGGCTCAACGGCACGCTGAAGTATTCGCCGATCGACAAGCTCAACCTGTCGCTGCTCGCCGGCACGGAGCGCTACTCCGACCTGAGCGGCAGCGCGACGACCTTCCAGAACGTCGCCACCACCCAGTCGGGGCTGAACGGCACGGCGAATCGCGGCACCGGCTCCTCGACCGACCACATCCTCGAGCTCACCGGCACCTACACGCCCACCTTCGGCGACCACCACGCCACCCTCCTCGGCGGCTACAGCTACCAGGACTTCGAGGACGAAGGGTTCAGCGCCTACAACTACGGCTTCCCCACCGACCTCTTCGGCTACAACCAGCTCCAGCAGGGGTCGGCGCTCACCGGCGGCCAGGCGTCGATGAGCAGCTACAAGACGTCGTACAAGCTGATCGGCTACTTCACCCGCCTGAACTACGACTGGCAGAACCGCTTCCTCCTCAACGGCTCGCTGCGCTACGAGGGGAACTCGCGCTTCGGCGCCGCCCACAAGTGGGGCATGTTCCCCGCCATCTCCGCCGGCTGGCGGCTGGCCAACGAGCAGTTCGTGCGGCGTGCCGCGCCCTGGATCAACGAGCTCAAGCTCCGCGTCGGCTACGGCGTCACCGGCATCGCGCCCACCTCGTCGTACCTCTCCCTCACCAGCTTCACCTACCGCAACAAGTTCCTCTACAACGGGCAGTGGGTGCAGGGGCTCGAGCCGGCGCGCAACCCGAACCCGGACCTGCGCTGGGAGCGGAAGAGCGAGATCAACACCGGCATCGACTACGCCGTGCTCGACTCGCGGCTCAACGGCAGCCTCGACGTCTACCAGCGCGACACGCGCGACATGCTCTACAACTACTCGGTGCCGGTGCCGCCGTACCTCTACGGGAGCATCCTCGCCAACGTCGGGCACATGAGCAACAAGGGCATCGAGGCCCAGGTCAACTTCGACGTCATCCGCCGCCCCACCGCGAGCTGGACGACGAGCGTGAACTGGTCGCGGAACAGCAACCGCCTCGTCAGCCTGTCCAATGACGTCTTCCAGACGGCCGACTTCTTCTACGCCGGCTACACCGGCGAGCCGATCCAGCAGTCCACGCACCGCATCGACATCGGCGGGCCGGTCGGGAACTTCTACGGCTACAAGTCGGTGGACATCGACACGGCGGGCCACTGGATCGTCCTCGACTCCGCCGGCAACCGCATCTCGATCGACGACGCGAAGGAGAAGGACAAGCACGTCATCGGCAACGGGCTGCCCAAGCAGTACCTGTCGTGGAACAACAGCGCCCGCTACCGCAACTGGGACCTCAACGTGAACATGCGCGGCGCGTTCGGGTTCCAGATCCTCAACTTCCAGCGGATGTTCTACGAGAACCCGACCATCACGCAGTACAACATGCTGAAGTCGGCGTTCGACAACGTGTACGGCAAGCGCCCGGTCAACTACGACCTCGCGTACGTGAGCTACTACATCGAGAACGGCGATTACTGGAAGGTGGACAACGTCACCCTCGGCTACACCCTCGGGAAGGGCGCGCTGAAGCTGCTCGGCGGCGCCGTGTCCGATGCGCGCCTGTACGTCTCGGGGAGCAACCTGCTCACCATCACCGGCTACAAGGGGCTCGACCCCGAAGTCTCGACCCGCGGCCTGGACGGCCTCAGCCCTGGCAACGACCAGCGCGACAAGTATCCGACAACCCGCATGTTCACCACTGGCCTGAGCGTGAGGTTCTAGAATGCGATTCCTCAATTCCAGGAGCGCGCCGGTGCTGCTGTGCGCCGCCGCTCTCACGGTCGGCGGCGCGGCGTGCCACGACCTCACCGAAGTGCCGTACACCCAGGTCACCGACGCCAACTTCCATCCCACGGCGAAGGACCTCGGCTCGCTGATCGCGCCGGCCTACACGCCGCTGCGCAGCCTGTGGATGGGGTGGTACGGGAACATCGACACCCAGGAGGAGTCGTCCGACGAGCTCCTCACGCCGGTGCGCCCGAACGGCTGGTACGACGGCGGCACCTACATCCGCATGCACCAGCACCGGTGGGATTCCCACCAGGGGCAGCCGTCGAGCCTCTGGGGGAATGCGTTCAACGGCATCAACTCGGTCAACCGCGTCCTCTACCAGATCGAGTCGGGGATCGTCCCCGTCACGGGGGACGCGAAGGTCGCCATCCCCGCCGAGCTGCATGCGGTGCGGGCGTACTATTACTCACTCCTGCTCGACAACTTCGGCAACGTGCCGATCGTCACCGACTTCACGGCGACCGACCTGCCGACGCAGTCCACCCGGCAGCAGGTGTATGACTTCGTCGTCAAGGAGCTGACGGATGCGCTCCCGAACCTCTCCGAGGCGACGGGGACGGCGATGTACGGGCGCATGAACAAGTGGGCGGCGCTGGCCATCCTCTCCCGGGTCTACCTCAACGCCGAGGTCTACACCGGCACGCCGCAGTACGACAAGGTGATCGCCACCACCCAGCAGATCATCGACGCGAACAAGTACAAGCTCGAGGCCAGCTATCGGGCGCCGTTCGCCCGCACCAACGACAAGTCGGTCGAGAACATCTGGGCGGTGCCGTACGATGCCATCAACGCCCGCGAGAGCAGCTTCCACATGAAGACGCTGAAGCCGGAGCTGCGCTTCGTGTTCAACATGCAGGCGCAGCCGTGGGGTGGCAGCGCGTCGAACCCGCAGTTCATCGACACCTACGACCCGGCCGACAAGCGCCTCTCCGACACCTGGCTGATGGGGCCGCAGTTCGACAACGCCGGCCATGGCTACAACTTCGTGAAGTTCGTCCCCTCCATCACCAAGACGGACTTCAACAACGGCTACCCGGTGTGGAAGTACGAGATCTACGCTGGCGAGACGGGCTCCTCCGACGTCGATTACCCGATCGCGCGTTACGCCGAAGTGCTCATGATGAAGGCCGAGGCGCTGCTGCGCACCGGCCAGGCCGACGCGGCGGCGGCGATCGTCACGCAGGTGCGCCAGCGCGACTTCCCGAGCGATCCGACGAAGGCCACGGTCACCGGCGCGCAGCTGCAGCAGGGCAGCGTCTACAACTACGGCTGGAGCGACACCGACGGGATCGTGAAGACGGGGCCGGGCGGCACGCCGGTCACCAACGGCGGCGCGGACGTGAAGTACGGCCGCTTCCTCGACGAGCTGGGCTGGGAGTTCGCCGTCGAGGGCCATCGCCGGTCTGACATGATCCGCTTCGGGGTGTACACCACGAAGACCTGGTTCAACCACGTCCCCCTCGGCGATTACCACGCGCTGTTCGCGATCCCGAGCGGCGCCCTCAACACCAACACCAACCTCCAGCAGAACCCGGGGTACTAGATTCAACCCAACGGGCGCCGGGATCCCGGCGCCCGTTGGCGCTTCACCCCTTGAAGGAGGGCACCATGCGCATCCCGGCTGCTGCCGCCGTCGCCGCTCTCTCCGTCGTCCTGCTGTCCGGCTGTCACCCCTCCCCCGCGCCGCCCGGTCCGGCCACGCCCCGCGGCCAGGACATGGGCCTCGGCGGAATCCGTACGGGCTCCGCCGATTCCGTTCGCGCGGACGACACGCGCGGCCAGCACATGACCGACGTGGCCGACATGCTCCAGGGCCGCGTGCCCGGACTGCAGGTCATCCGCAACGGCAGCGACATCTCCCTTCGCATCCGCGGCAACGACTCCATCAACAGCGACGGGGAGCCGCTCGTCATCCTCGACGACGCGCCGGTGGCTTCGCAGAGCCTCTCCATGGTGCTCCGCGGCCTGAACCCGAAGGAGGTGGCGAGCATCGACGTGCTCAAGGACGTCGCCTCCACCGCCGTGTACGGGACGCGCGGGGCGCACGGCGTGATCATCATCCGGATGAAGCACCCGACGCCCTGATCGGCCGGGGCGTACGCGGCGTCGCGACGACGCCGGCGGTCGATCTTGCGGGGACATCTGGAGTGGATACTTTATGCGATCCTGAACGCGGACCTCCCGCCTTCACGTTCGCCTCCCCGCGCTACGCCGTCGCGTGGCACTCCGATGGAGCTTCCATGAGTGCATTCCGACCTCCCCTGCTGTACGCGCTCCTCCTGCCCCTGCTGCCGATCGCCGCGTCGGCGCAGACCGTCGTCACCGGCACCGTGCGCAACACCACGCAAGTCCCCATCGAGGGCGCGCGCGTCACGATCCAGACGCTCGGTGTCGCGGCCGAGACGAACGCCGGCGGCGTCTATCGCCTCGTCGTGCCCGCGGCGCAGGCGACGGGAGCGCAGATCGTCCGCGTGACCGCGCTCGGCTACGAGCCCATCTCGCGACAGGTCACGCTCTCGCCCGGCACCGTCACGCAGGACTTCCGCATGACCACCGCCGCGCTCGCGCTCGAGGGCATCGTCGTCACCGCGCTCGGCGTGCAGCGGCAGGAACGGAGTCTCGGCTACGCCGTGCAGAGCGTGAGCGGTGCCGCCGTGGCGCAGGCGCCCGTGCCGAACGTCATCGACGCGCTCGCGGGCAAGACCGCCGGCGTGAGCATCACGAGCTCCGGCGGCCGGCCCGGCGCGGCCTCGCGCATCGTGCTGCGCGGCGAGTCCTCCTTCCTCGGCAACAGCCAGCCGCTGTTCGTGATCGACGGCGTGCCGGTGAGCAACGACGTCGACGCCAACGTCTCCGGCGCGTTCAATCTGGACCGCGGGCAGATGACCAGCCGCGCCGTGGACATCGATCCGAACTCGATCGAGGACGTGTCGATCCTGCGCGGCGCCGCTGCCACGGCGCTGTACGGATCGCGCGCCGCGAACGGCGCCATCCTCATCACCACGAAGAAGGGCGCCGGCAACACCTCGCTCTCCATCTCCTCGCGCTACTCGATGGAGACGCCGATCCTCGGCGAGTACCAGACCACGTATCTCGCCGGCCAGAACGGCTTCTACAGCAATGGCCTCCCGCTGGCGCGCGGCGGCTACGTGCAGCCGGGCTATCCGGGCACGAATCCGGTCACGCTCCTCAGCTGGGGCCCGGACAGGAACAAGGTGGATCCGGCCGTGCTCAGCGCGCTCGGCGTCACCAGCATCCCGACCTTCGACCCGCGCCGGGACTTCTACCAGACCGGGCGCCTGCTCGAGAACTCGGCCAACATCTCCGGCCGCATCCCCACCGGCTCGTACTACTTCGGCGGCACGCACACCGGCCAACGGGGCATCGCCCCGGGCAGCAACTTCGGACGCACCTCGCTGACCGCCAAGTTCACCACGACGGTCGGGCCGCTGCTCAGCTCCGTCACCAACGCGATGTACACCCAGGACGGCAACGACTACCTGGATGACGGCTGGTTCGGCCCGCAACGGTGGCTCTCGCTGGCGCCGATCAGCTACGACAGCAAGGATCCCTTCTTCGACGACGGCATCCCGCGGTCGAGCGGCGCCGACGCGTTCTGGCTGGCGAAGAACCAGGGCTACTCGAGCGATGTCGGACGGCTGATCGCCGGCCAGGAGCTGACGCTGTCGCTGCCACGGTCGCTCTCGCTCGCCGATCGCATCGGCATGGACAGCTACACCGACCAGCGGAACTTCCGGACGAACCAGCAGCCGTGGGTCACCTCGTCGACCGGCAGCATGTGGGACCAGAAGGTCGTGCGCACGAACATCAACAACGACCTCACCCTCAACCTGAGCGAGGTCCAGCTGCGGCCCGGCCTCACGCTCTCGGGGCTGCTCGGCAACAACATCTCGGCGAACGATTTCCGCTCGACCTATCTCGGCGGCAGCGGCATCAACATCCCCGGCTTCTACAACGTCTCCAACTTCAACACGATCACGGCGTCGAACCAGCGCACCCAGCAGCGGCTCATCGGGGCCTACGCGCAGGCGTCGCTCGCCTTCCGTGACTACCTGTACGTGCAGGGGTCGGCGCGCAATGACTGGAGCTCCACGCTCCCGGTCAATGCCAACTCGTACTTCTATCCCTCGTTCAGCGTGGGGTACGTGTTCACCGACGCGCTGGGGATCAGGAGCCGCATCCTGGATTACGGCAAGCTCCGCGCATCGTGGGCACGCGTCGGCAACTCGGCGCCGCCCTACCGGCTGAACACCACCTACTTCCAGGCCGGCTACACGGACTATCCGAACAGCGTGAGCCCCGTGTCGTTCCGCGTGCCGTTCAACGGCGTCAACGGCTACCTGCTCAGCACGAGCCTCGGGAACCCCGACCTCAAGCCCGAGCTGACCACGGAGACCGAGCTCGGCCTCGAGCTGCGCTTCCTCGACGGGCGCGCGAGCGCCGAGGCCACCGCCTACAACAAGACGACGCAGGACCAGATCTTCGCGGTGCCGTCGTCGGCGGCCACCGGGTTCACGAGCATCCTCCGCAACGCGGGCAACCTGCGGAATCGCGGCGTGGAGCTGTCGCTCTCCGGCACCCCGATCCAGACGCACGACTTCAGCTGGAACATCCGCGGCAACTGGTCGAGAAATCACTCCAGTGTCATCTCGCTCGCGCCCGGCGTGTCGAACATCTATCTCGCCGGCTACAGCTACCCGCAGATCCGCATCATGCAGGACAAGGGCTACGGCGTGATCTGGGGCTTCGCCTATCAGCGCAACGAGCAGGGCCAGGTCCTCGTCGACGACAACGGCAAGCCGCTGCCGAGCCGGGCGCTCTCCGTCCTCGGCAACATCCAGCCCGACTGGATCGGCAACCTGCAGTCGGGCATCACCTATCGCGGCCTGAGCCTGTCGGCGCTCGTCGACGTCCGCCACGGCGGCGACATCCTGAACTTCGAGAAGTGGTACACCATCCCGCAGGGCACGGCGAAGATCACCGAGCAGCGGAACGACATGTACGTGTTCCCGGGCGTGAACGTCAACACCGGGAAGCCCAACACCGTTCCCATCCTGCGTGATCGCGCCTACTACGTGGCCTACGCCACGTCGGTGCAGGAGAACCTGGTGGAAGACGGCAGCTACGTGAAGCTCCGTGAAGCCACGCTGTCATGGGCGGTGCCCACGAGGTACCTCTCCGGGTCGCGCATGCAGGCGCTGTCGCTGTACGTCACCGGGCACAACCTGCTGACGCACACCAGGTTCACCTCCGGCGATCCCGAGGGGAACACGGTGGGATCGGACAATGCCGGCGGCGCCGCGCTCCACTTCTTCAACACTCCCACGACCCGGAGCATCGCGTTCGGGTTGCGCACGACCTTCTGAGAGGAATCCCCATCATGCTCCCCAGACTGGGCCGATGCCTTGCCGCGTGCGCAATGCTTACCGCGGTCGCCTCGTGCAACAACTTTCTCGACGTCAACACCAATCCGAACTCCCCGACCAGCGTCAGCGAAAAGCTGATCCTGCCGGGCCTCGAGGGCACGTTCTCGCTCGCCGTGATCGGCAGCTGGCCGTCGACGCTGAGCGCGGAATGGATGCAGCAGATCTCGTACAACGGCACGCGCGCCAACATGCGCATCGAGCTGTACGAGATGTATCCCACGGAGCCCGATCGCCTGTGGGGCGTGTCGTACGACCAGATCATGGGCAACGCGCGCACCCTCAGCGCCCAGGCCACGGCCAACGGCAACTACGCGTACGCCGGCATCGCGAAGCTGCTCTACGCGTGGGACCTGTCGGTGGTCGCCAACATGTGGGGATCGGCGCCCTACTCGCAGGCGTGGAATCCCTCCAACCCGCATCCCGGCTACGACACCCAGCAGCAGCTGTACACGGCGGTGTTCGCCATCCTCGATTCCGCCATCGTGGATCTCGGGATGCCGAGTACGGCGGTGCCGGGCACCGATGACCTGCTGTACGGCGGGAACATGGCGCGCTGGCTCAAGCTGGCGAACGTGCTCAAGGCGCAGCTCAACCTGACCGTCTCGTCGGCGCCGGGCGAGAACAAGCTGGACCGCGCGCAGGCGGCGCTCGTGGCGCTGCAGAGCGGCTTCACGAGCAACGCGGACGATCCGGACTTCAAGTACTATGACGCGAACGGCCAGCGGAATCCGCTCTATCAGTCGCTGGTGGATCCGCGCATCCAGATGGCGAAGCACTACGTCGACCTGCTCCAGTCACTGGGCGACCCGCGTCTGTCGCGGCAGGCGTCGCCCACGCGCCAGAACGGCGGGTACGTCGGCCATCCGAATGGCGGCGGCGCGGTGGATACGGCGACGATCTCGTCGGTCAACCCGATCTACAGTGCCCCGAACGCGAAGCTCACCTGGATCAGCTACGCCTCGGCCAAGGAGACGGAAGCCGAGGCGAGGCTGATCGTGTCCGGCGCCGCGGCGGCCGATGCCGCCTACCGGGAGGGCATCACGGCCAACATGACCAAGCTCGGCGTGAGCGCGGCGGAACAGACGGCGTACCTGGCGTCGCTCCCGTCGCTCGGCGCATCGACGAACCCGCTGAACGACATCATCACCCAGAAGTACATCATCAACTTCATGAACTACCAGGTCTGGGACGACTGGCGTCGCACGGGCTATCCGGCGCTCACGCCGGTGGCGGGCGCGCTGCTCCCGCAGATCCCGGTGCGGTTCATGACGCCGGCCAGCGAGCTCGCGACGAATGCCGACGCCGTCGCGGCGAGCGGCATCGATCCCGGGCTGACGGGCATGCTCGTGCACGTGTGGTGGGATCCACAATGACGCTGGTCGCTGCCGGGCGGATGATCCGCCCGGCAGCACCGTGGCTCGTACTGGCCGGCGCGGCCCTGGCGGCTCCGGCTCAGGTATTCGCTCAGTCGCTGCGCTCCGCTGCCTGCCGGTCCGATGATGTGCGGACGATGAGCGCGGCGATGCGGCAGATTCGTTCGCTGGAGCGCGTCACCCCGGCCAGCGCGGAAGACCGTTGTGCGCTCGGGATGCTGTACCTGCGCGTCGGGCAACTGGAACGCGCCGATTCGACGCTCCGGGCGCTCGTGCGCGAGCGGCCGCGCCAGGTCGATGCACGCCTCGCACTCGCGAGCGTCGACCGGTCGCGTCTGGACTTCGCGGCGGCGGACGAGCAGCTGGCCGTCGCCGTGCGCCTCGCGCCACGCAGCATTCCCGTGCGGCTCGCTCGGGCGGACGCAGCGCTCGAGCGCGCAGACCTCGCCCACGCCGCCGTGCTCTATGCCGCCGTCCTGCGCGTCGAGCCGGGCTCCTCACCCGCGGCCCTCGGCCTGGCACGGGTCGCATACGCGCGCAACCAGCTCGATTCGGCACGTAGGCGCCTGGATGCGTTGCTCGGCCGCGAGCCAGCGCTCACGGCCGCGCTCCTGCTGCGTGCGACGATTCATCACTCGCAGCAGCAGCTGCCGAAGTGGAAGGCGGACGCTGCGGCGGCGCTTGCCTCGGATTCCCTCTCGCCGGCGGCGCACCTCGCGTGGGCGGGAGTGGTACGCGACGCAGGCCAGGTCGACGCGGCATACCGCGAGGCGGTCGCGGCGCTCGCACTCGATCCCTACGACGAAGGCGCGCACAGCTACATCGGCAACGGCGGGTCGATCACGAGCTACGGGCGCTATCCGCCGCTCGCCGACGACTCCGTGCCGCCGTCGCTCGGCCGCACGCTCGCCGCCGCCGACAGCGCGCTCGCGCGGCGCAGCTTCGGCCGCGCCGAGCGCCTGTATCGCGCCGCGCTCATGGCGCATCCCATGAGCGCCGCTGCCATGCTCGGCATCGGAGCGGTGCACTACCGGCGCGGGCAGTATCGGACGGCGCTCGACTGGTACCTGCGCACGGCACAGGCGTATCCCGACCTTGGCATCGCGCACTACGGCGCAGCCACGGCGATGAAGGCGCTGCGCGACCAGCGCAATCCCGAGGTGCAGGCGGCGCGCAGGCGATTTCGCGCCATGCCGCGCCCAGCCGAGCCGGAGCGGCTGCGGGACGTGTTTCCCGACTACGATCGCCTCGACGCCGACCTGCAGAAGGTCATCCTCCTCGCGGTGGCACCGGTGCGCCACTACATCCCGCTCCTCGCGACGGCCGGCGCGACGTTCCGACTCATCCCGTTCGAGCGGCGGATGTGGGAGATGCCGGACAAGGAGCGGACCCGCGGCACGCGCACCTTCGACCTGCGGCTCTGGGACGACGTGAAGGGGCAGGGCGGCTTCCACGCGCTCTCCGGAGAGGAATGGGTGCGGGACGCCATGAACGGCCGCTATAACGTGCTCTCGCACGAGTTCATGCATCAGGTGCACGGCACCGTGCTCACCGACGAGCAGCGGGCCGAGATCACGCGGCTGTTCGCCACGGCGAAGCGCGAGCGTCGCACGCTGGACTCCTACGCGGACTTCAACGAGATGGAGTATTTCGCCCAGGCGTACGAAGCGGCGATCAGCGAGACGAAGCTCTCCGACCAGAAGGGGACGAGCGGCCACACGCGCGCCGAGCTCGAGCGCCTCGATCCGGACGTCCATCGGTTCATCATCACCCTGGCCAGGCGGCCCGCGACCGATGCGAACGCCGTGATCGCCACGACGCAGCGCATCGGCGCCCTCATCGGCGACGGAAAGCTCGCGGCCGCCGTGGACACCGCCAGGCAGGCGCTGGCGCGCTACGGCGATCGGGCCGAGCTGCTCACCCAGCTGGGTCGGGCGCAGCGGCTCTCTGGCGACTACGTGGCGGCGAGTGCCGCCGACGAACGGGCGATCGCGGCGTTCCCGCGCGTGATGGGCGGCTATGCCGGCCTGGCCGACGACTACGTGTACGCCGCGCGCGACTATCCGCGCGCGGTCGCCACGCTCGAGCGGGCCGTTGCCGCCAATCCGGAGTCGGGGGAGGGCTGGATGCGACTCGCGGGCATTGCCCTCGCCGCGGGGCGGCTCGAGGTCGCGCAGCCTGCCGTCGCGCGCGCTGACTCGCTCATCCCGGCGCCGAACCCGTACGCTGCGTACTCCACGCCAGGCGCCGTCGCGGCGCGCGCGGCCTTTCTCGCCTCCCAGGATACCATCGCGGAGCGACTGTATCGCTTCAGCATCGAGCACGTCACCCGCGCCGACATCGGCGCATGGACCGGCCTCGCGACCATCGCGTTGCGTCGCGGTGATACGGCAACGGCGCGTACGGCGCTCGAAGCCGCGCAGGCGGTGGACCGGCAAGATGCGCGGGTGCGCGAGATCGAGGCGGACCTGCTCGCCGCGGCGGGAGAGCGCCGCCAGGCACGCGAGCGCCTGCTCCTCGCGCTCGACAGGGACTCCACCCGCCTCGAGACGATCACGGCGCTCGTCGCGAATGCCCGCGTCGACGACCCGGCGGGCGCAGCCGCGTACGTCGAGCGCGGCATGCGCGTCGTTGCCGACACGAGTCCGGTCCGCTTCAGCTTCGAGCGCGGCCGCTTTCGTTCGCGCGACGTGCCCACGATGCCGGCGATCGCCCGCTTCCAGCGCGAGGCGGCGCTCGTGAGCCTCGCGTCGCACGACACCGCCGCCGCCATCGCACGCCATCTCGCCGCGGTGCGTGCCTTTCCGCTCGACTTCCCATCGGTCGTCGCGCTCATCCAGCTGTATGCGGCGCGCGGGAGCTGCAGCGACGCGGCCGCGTGGCGGCACCGGCTGGATACGCTGCAGGCGCCGCCGCGCTACCGCGATGCCGTCCGGCCCATCGCGACCACCGGCGACGCCGCCGTGCCTCGCCCATGTCCCTAGACCTTCCAAGGAGCACGATGCGAACTCTCCGATGCATGCTGGTGCTGACGCTCGCGGCGTGTGCCTCGGCCGCGGGCGTTCCGCCAGCGTCCGCACCTGCGCCTGCCGGCCAGGGGATCCCCGCCAACGCGCTGCTGACCGACTACGCGCGGGCGGCCATCCGGACGCCGCCTGATTCGGCGCACTACGATCCCTTCTACCAGAAGTACGCCGAAGCCGAGGGACTCCCGATCACCGCGTCGGCGCGGGTGCCCGACGCGGCGATCCTCGCCGCGCGCGACATCATGATACACATGCTCGCCAGGCGCCCCGACGTGCGGCGGGAGATGATCGAGCAGCACTTCCGCGTGACCGTCATGGCGCGCGCCGAATCGACGCTCGACGTGCCGGAGCAGCGGAACTGGAAGAAGCCGGCCCTCGATGATCCCCGCCTCACCGATGGCGAGCGCGCCAATTACGCCCGCATCGCCGCGATGACGGATCGCGAATACTGGAACACTCGCGCGCGCGGCATGGGGGGCCGTCTCACGTCGGGCACGGAGGAGAACATCCTCGGCTACCCGGGCACGAAGTACTTCGGCGAGAACATCTTCGTCCACGAGTTCTCGCACGGCATCATGAGCGGCATCCGCACCGCGGATTCGTCGCTCTATGCCGAGATCCTCGCCGCGTACCAGCACGCAAAGGCGGCCGGCATGTATCCGCGCCACTATGCCATCAACACGCCGGCCGAGTACTGGGCGGAAGGGACGCAGTGGTGGTTCGAGTCCAACTTCGATGAAGTGTTCGACGGCCACCCGATGCGCGGCCCGGACGACCTTCGCGCGTACGACCCGACGTTGTACGCCATCTTCGAGCGCGTCTATCCCGACCATCACATCCCGATGGACGTGTTCTGGGCGAAGCACATCACTCCACAGCGCCGGAGCGCGAAATGAGCCCCTGCGATCCACGACCTCGCCACCGCTCGCTTCCGCTCGTCGCACTCGCGTTCGCGCTGCTGCCGCTCGGCGCGACGAGTCTGCCGGCGCAGTTCCGGCCGGAGCCGGGCCGCGCCATCGGCACCGTGCGCACCGAGGGCAAGCTGATCGTGCTCACCCTCGACGAAGGCGCGCTCGGCACGGCCAGCCTGTTCGATCTCGACCATCGGACCCTGCGCTTCACGCCGCAGGGCACGCGGTATCGGGTGGAGCGGCTCCCGCTCCAGTGGGACGGCGACTTTGGCGCGCCGATGACCGGCAGCGACGCCACGCTGTCTCGCATCCGCTTTCCGTTCTCCGGAAGCCGCTGGAGCGCCTTCTCCGTCGGCGTCACCGGGTCCATCACCTTTGGCGATTCACTGGCCGGCGTGCGTCGCGTCGCAGCGCAGAGCGCCGGGGACAGCCGGAATCGCGGCGGCGGCATTGCCGTGGATCGGTTTGCCGAGCTCGCGGAAGCCGCCCCCGGCCTGATCAACACCATCCCGGCGATCGCCGTCTTCTTCAAGCCGCGCATGTACGGCACGCGCTACCTGAAGGAGCTCCCTGACCGCGCCGTCGTCACGTGGAGCCTCACCGAGCCGGCGGGCGGCATCCAGGACATGAGCTGGACACCCACGGTGAACCGCTTTCAGGCGGTGCTGCATTCGAACGGGACCATTGACCTCTCGTACAACGACGTGCACGCGCAGGACGCCATCGTCGGTGTGTATCCGATGGTCCGCGACGGCGCCAGCCACGAGATCGCCAGCATCGCCGCCGGTGCGACGCCGGGCGCCGCACCGAACCTCGACATCCGCCGGCTGCGCCTTTCGTCGACGAATGGCGTCATGCTCGACGCGACCATCGAGACCGCGGGGCCGGTGCTGCCGGAGAGCGACTCCGCCGCAGCGGGCATCGTCTACCGCGTGTGCGTCACCCGCACGAAGCCCACCGCCGGCTGCACGGCCGACGCGGATGGCGTGGTGTGGACCATCTTCGGCACGCGTGCGCGCGGACGTCCTGCTGCGTCCGCGTCGCGCTACTTCGCCTCGGGCGCCGGCGTGCAGCCCGCCGTCACCGTACAGGGCAACACGATCTCCGTGCGCGGTACGCTGCCGGCTGGTTACGACGTCGGCACGCCACTCCACGTATCCGCCTCCGCGCAGGCGCCCGGCACCGCGGCGCCGGTGGACATGGTGGCGCCGCAGCCGCTCCGGCTCACCGGCGTCAGCAGTGCCGCGGTGGACTTCTCGTCCGTGACGCGGCAGGACGGCCCGTACGCCGTGGCGTACGAGAGCTTCCACTACCTCAAGCCGCCACGCGCGATGGACCTCACCTGCACGGTGATCAAGGCGCTCGGCGACAAGTTCGATTTCCTGGCCTACTACTCCGACTTCCGCATCGACAACCCGGAGGCGGGCACCTCGAGCACGGGTCCGCTTGGCGGCGGACCGGAAGGCGGGGCGGTCACCGGCATCGGTGCCGAACAGCGCAACCTGGCGAGCTTCTGCAGCAAGGGACGCTTCCAGTGGCAGTACATCCAGCCGGTCTACGTCGGCGCCAATCAGATGGCCGAGTATCCGCCGGCCGGAGTGGTGGACAGCAATCGCCACAACATTCTCGCCTACGAGCACGAGCTCAGGGAGCGGACGTCGAACGGAAAGATCCCGCCGTACGACTACGCGATGTCGCAGATCGGCCACGAGATGGGCCACCGCTGGGCGGCGTTCGTCTCGGCGAAGGTGAACGGCGAGGTGATCCCGCTCGGTCCCACCCACTGGGCGCGCGGGCTGCAGGCTCAGGCTGCCTTCCCGTATCAGCGGCCGGTGGAAGCGTCAGCCATGGGCGGCGGCGTGTGGCAGGACAACTACGACGGCACCTTCACCCAGCTCGACGACGACTACTACGTGCCCGCGACGGGGTGGTCGTACCTGGACCTGTACCTGATGGGCTTCATCGCGCCGGGCGAGGTGCCGGATTTCTTCATCCTGCGCAACCTCGCGCCCGCGGGGCACGACCGGAACGGCCATCCGGTGTTCCGCGCGGATCGCACGAAGGTCACAGTGGAGGATGTGATTGCCGTCCAGGGGCCGCGCCTTCCCGATGTGGAGCACTCCCAGAAGGAGTTCAACACGGGAATGGTGGTGGTGGTCGAGCACGGCAGGACGCCGAGCGCCGCGCTGATGGAAAAGACGAACGGCATTCGCCTGCGCTGGATGGATTACTGGACCACCACCACGGGCCATCGTTCCACCATGACGTCGGAACCGTGATCCTCCGACGTATCGCGTGAGGCACGGGCCCGGCGACCGATCGCCGGGCCCGTCCGTCGCCGCTTCGCGTTCGACGTCAATCGCTAGCGCGACGCTGTCGTCTCCGCCCGCGCGATCCGTTCGTAGACCGCGCGCGCGCGTTCGATCTCGGCGTGAAAGCGCTCACGCTCGGCCGCGGAGCGCCATGGCGCCCGCTGGTCGACGCGCGTCCAGATGGACTCGGTGAGCTCGGCGAGGAAGCGCGCGTCCTCCGGCGAGGTCCACCGCTTGCCGTCGCGCACCACGTAGACCGGCGTGGATTGCGCGAACGCGTAGCTGTCGCCCACGTAGCGCGACGCGGGACCGACGACGCGCACCGCAATCCAGCCGCCATCTGGAATGGCGACGTTGCCGTCGAAGGCGAGGTGCGCGGAATCGCCGGCGGTCACCGTCGCCGCCACCTTCCCGTTGACGATGATCTCCAGTCGTCCGACGGGAGCGATGGAACGGGTGCTCGCGCGCACGTGGAGCGACTCCGGCGCCGAGGCGGCAAGCGCGAGCTCGTCACCCATCCGCTTTCCCGCCACGTCGAGCCAGAGCAGGGGCGCCGTGGACGAGTAGCTCCGCCCCGCGCGGATGCCGGCGAGCCATGACGCAACGCTGAGCGGACCACGCACCTGCACGTATGCGCGATCGGTTCCCGGCGGCGGATCGCGCCACACGTCGGTGAAGTTGTCCGTGCCGGCAGTGGCCGGCAGGCGGAAGCCGCAGTTGAGCAGCCGGAAGTACATGTCGTCCGACGCCAGCTCGTCGGAGTACACCGACGAGACGTCGTAGAACTCCCCGCGCCCGAGCGCGACGTCGACGGGTATGAGCGAGTTGCTCCCGTCGGCTGGAGTGCGCACCTCGTTCAGGTACGGATGGACGTAGCCGGCCATGCCGCCCTGCGCCTTTGCCGAGTCGAGGTACATGCCGTCCAGCTCCGGCTGCGCGTACGCCGAGTTCGGGAGACCGGACTGGAAGGGCAGCACGAAATGACTGATGCCCAGCAACGCGATGTGCCCCAGCGAGCCGCGGAACTCCTCGGCGTACTGCAGCACGTAATCGCGCGTCGACAGTGGCGACGGCGTGCCGGTGAGATCCGACCAGCGACCCATGATCTTCGAGTCGTCCATGTGGACCAGCGCGTTCGTGACGTGCAGGTCCTCGGCGAGGAGCTGATCGAAGAAGGCCTGGTGCGTGAGCCCGAACCGTCCCTGATGCAGGTCGTGCACGTGGGTGTCGCCGGAGTACCAGCCTTCGGCGGGAAGATCGGCCAGCCGTTCCAGGCGCAGCGTGAGCGAACGCGTGGTACCGGCCGCTACCTCGACCGTCTCGCCGCTCGGCCGATATTCGAACCCCTTCATCGCTTCCACGCTCGTACGGCCCGCAGGCACCTCGACTTCGAACGGACGTGCCGCCTGGAAATAGTGCGTCTCCGTCGCCGAGATCACGCGGTGGAATCCGCCGGCCGGCGCGTAGGAGCGGCCGTCGCTCGCCTGCAGGTAGATGCGTGCGGCGGTGGGCTTGCCATCGGGCCCGAGCACCGTCACCCGGAGTCGGCCCGTGGCCACGCGCGGCTTCATCCCGCGAATGGGGACGGCGTGCCATGCCGACACCGTGCCGCCACCGATGCTGGCGACGTACAGCGTCGTCGCGCCGGCGCGGTTGGAAACGAACGCGAACCGCTTCCCATCGGGGCTCGGCGACGGTGAGTACTCGTCCCGATCGTCGATCGTGAGGCGGATCGGGTTGCCGCCGCGCGCCGGGACGATGTCCACGTCGTTGGAGCCGACCGCATCCGAGACGAAGAGGAAGCGCGTGCCGTCGGGCATCCACGCCGGCTTCGTGCGGTACTCGCCTTCCTCGTAATGCACCATCGTGGGCGCGCCGCCGGCAACGGGGCGCACCCAGATGCCGCCCGTGCCAAGGCGCCCGGGCACCGTGGCCACATAGGCGAGCTGGCGTCCGTCCGGCGACACGGCCGGTTGAATCTGCGAGCCCGCCTCCGGCGTGACGAGCGAGTCGATGTGGCGTGCGAAGTCGTGGCGGAAGACGTGGAAGCCGCGTCCGCGCGCGCTCACGAAGTAGAGTGCCGATCCGTCGCCATTCCAGGCCGGCTCGACGTCCACGGCGGTGTCGGTGGTGATGCGGGTGACGGCACCACCCTCGGCGCTCACAACGCCGATGTCGAGGTTGCCGTCGCCGGCGTCCATCGAGAGGGCGATGCGCCTGCCGTCCGGGCTCCACGCGGGCTCGAAGTGATACGCGGGCCCGGCGGTGAGGGCGACGGCCTCTCCGCCCTCGGCAGGGATCTTCCAGATGTCACCACGCATGGAGAGGGCGATCCAGCGGCCGTCGGGGCTGAACACCGGATCGAGCGGGCCGGTGGAGACCGCGGGGAGCATGTGGCGCTCCACGCGGTCGGAGTGACCGTACCGGCTGGGGCCTGCGTGGCCGATCGCCACCCACAGGCCCAGCATGGTCACGGGAAGCGCGACGCCAAG
>DASURL010000249.1:0-7245 GCA_036280075.1 Gemmatimonadaceae bacterium
ACCTGTGAAAGGCGGAAGGCCGGATGGTGGGAAGGTCGGAAGGTGGGAGCCGTTTCCGACCATCTCACCTTCCGACCTTCCCACCTTCTCAGTCCCCTACGCCACCCCCAGAAGCCCCAGCCGCAGCGCCAGCTTCACGTAGTCCGCCCGCGTCGTCAGCCCCAGCTTGTCGTTCACCCGCTGCTTGTAGGTGTCCACCGTCTTCGGGCTGATCGAGAGCTGCTCGCCGATCTGCGGTGCCGTGTAGCCCTCGGCGATGAGCTGCATCACCTCACGTTCGCGATCGGTGAGCTTCTCGAACCGCTCGCGCTCCGCTGCGAGCTCGTCGCGGCGGCTCACGCCCTGTGCGAGCACCCGCTCCGCCGCCGGCCGCACGTACGTCTCCCCGCGCGCCACCGCGCGCACCGCCTCCACCAGCTCCCGGTCCGCCGTGCTCTTCACCAGGTAGCCGGACGCTCCCGCTGCCAGCACCGGCTCGAGGTACGACTCCTCGCTGTGCATCGTCAGCACGAGCACGCGTGCGCCGCAGCCGCCCTCGCGGGTGATGGCGCGCGTGGCGGTGATGCCGTCACCGTCGGCCATCGAGAGGTCCATCACCACCACGTCGGCCGGCGTGTGCGCGAGCAGCGCGAGGGCCGCATTGCCGCCATCGGCCTCGCCCACCACGCTCATGCCCGGCGTGGCGCCGATCACGGCCTTGAGGCCGGTGCGCACGATTGCGTGGTCGTCCACCAGTACTACCCGTATCACGTCAGTCCTCGTTCGGATTCCAGTGTTCCAGCGGGATCGTCGCCACGATGCGCGTGCCGCGCCCGGGCGTGCTGGCCACGGTGAGCTTCCCGTTCACGAGCGACACCCGCTCGCGCATGCTGAACAGCCCCATCCCCGGCCGGCGCTCCTCCGCCCGCTTCACGTCGAAGCCGCGGCCGTCGTCGGCCACCTCGAGCGTGGCCGATCGTGCATCGAGTCGCACGCGCAGCTCCACGTTCCGCGCCTCGGCGTGGCGCGCGGCGTTGCGCAGTGCCTCCTGGGCTACACGATACAGCACGGACGCCACCGGCGCCGGGATGCGCGAGCTGTCGGGGTCGGCGACCACGCGCACGTCGAACGCCTCCTGCGCGCGCGTCTGGCGGGCGAGCCACTCCAGCGCGGCGGCGAGGCCGAGGTCGTCGAGCACCCGCGGGTGCATGGTGTGCGACAGCGAGCGCACCTCCTCCAGCGCGTCGGCCACCAGCTCGCGCATCGTCGCCAGGCTGTCGTCCAGCTCCGGCGCGCGGTTGGCCTGGGTCGCCGCACCGAGCTGGAGCATCACGGCGGTGAGCGTCTGCGCCGTGGAGTCGTGCAGCTCACGCGCCACCCGCGCCCGCTCCTCGTCCTGCGCGCTGATCACCTGCGCCGCGAGGCGGCGCATGCGCGCACGGTCGGCCGTCAGCCGGTCCAGCAGCGTGTTCAGCGTCAGCCCCACGCGCGCCATGTCCCGGTCGGCGAGGATGCTCGGCGGCACGCGCGCCGCGAGGTCCCCCCCCGACACGTGCTCCGCCGTGGCCTCGAGGTCGCTCAGCGGGCGCAGCGCCACGTACACGAGCGCGAAGTTGACGACGAGGCTCATGCCGAGCGCGATCCCGAGCACCGACACCGCGGTTCCCGGTATGTGCAGGCGTTCTTCCATGGCCACGCCGACGAGCGCCGCGAGCGCGATGAGCACGTTCGCACCGGCCACCTTGCCGAGCAGCGGCACGCGGAGCAGCCGCTGGGCGATGCCGAGCGGGCTGGCCACCGGCATCGGCTCGTCGGGCGTGGCCGGAATGGCGAGTGGCGTGTCAGTCGTCGGCATGCAGGAAGGGCCGCACGAGTGAGTCGTCGCCGCCGATGCGCCAGCGCGCCAGGCCGCGGCCGAGCAGCGATCCGACCACGTTGCCGGTGCCGCAGTAGCCCCCGATGGCCCACACGCCCGGTCGCACTTCCCCGATCGCCGGCAGCCCGTTCGCCGTGTAGCCGACGATGGCCGCCCAGCGGTGCGTGATCGGTGCCCGCACGCCGAGCGTGCTGCGCAGCCGATGCTCGAGGGCGCGCTGCACCTCGTCCGTGGGCCTGGCGTCGGTGGTCCACTCGTGCGCCTGGGCGACGTCGCGCGCGCCGCCCATGGCGATCGTGCCATCGGGGCGCTGCTGCCAGTAGTCGTATCCCCAGCGCGCGTACACGGGACGCTCGAGGTGCACGTCGCGCGTCGGCGCCGTGGCGAGCATCTGCAGCCGCGCGCTGCGCACGCTGTCCCGCATCTCGGGAAGAAGCTGCTCGAGCCGGCCGTCCACCGCGACGATCACGAGGTCGCAGTGCACCGCGCCGCGCCCGGTGCTCACGCGGCCCGGGCCGATGTCGGTCACGCACGAGCGCTCGTGCAGCGTGGCGCCGGCGCCGAGCGCCTGCTCCGCGACGGCGCGGCAGCGCATCAGTGGCTGGAAGGTGCCGTCGCCGGGAATGAGCAGCCCGCGTCCCTGCTCTCCGTCGTAGAGCTCGACGGGAAATCCGTCGGCGCGCATGGCCTCGTGCTGCCGCCCGCAATCCGCGAGCTCCTCCGGCGACTCGGCGATGCGCAGCGAGCCGTGTCGCGACACGCCGGCCGGCGACTCGGTGGCGATGCGGTCGAGCTCCTCCATGGTGAGGGCGTACATCGCCCGCGCGCGCTCACGGCCGAAGCGCTCCACCACGTCATGGTAGAAGGGGGCGAGGCCGGCGAGGAGGAAGCCGCCGTTGCGTCCTGCGGCGCCCCAGCCCACGCGCCCGGCCTCGACGCCGACGACGCTCGCGCCCAGGCGGCGCAGCTCGCGCACGCAGGAGAGTCCGGAGCCGCCGAGGCCCACCACGCAGACATCGGCGCGCACCGTGCCTTCCAGCGGCGGCCGCTCCGGGCCCAGCTCCAGCTCCCAGAGCGGCGTGCCTCGTGCGTCCTGCGCCATCCCGGCTACTCGAAGTCCAGCGCGAGATCGAGCGAGGGCGCCGAATGCGTCAACGCGCCGACGGAGATCCAGTCCACTCCCGTTTCGGCAATGGCGCGCACCGTCTCGAGGTTCACACCGCCGGACGCCTCGGTGATGGCGCGATGACCCACGAGCGCCACGCACTCCCGCATCTGCTCCGGCGTCATGTTGTCGAGCAGGATGATGTCGGCATTCGCGTCGAGCGAGGCGCGCACCTGGTCGATGCGATCGCACTCCACCTCCACCTTCGTTCCCGCCGGCGCGAGGTCGCGCGCGCGGCGGACCGCCACGCTCACGTCGCCATCCAGGGCAGCGAGGTGGTTGTCCTTGATCAGCACGGCGCTCGACAGGTCGAGCCGGTGGTTGGTGCCGCCGCCGGCGCGCACGGCGTACTTCTCCAGCAGCCGCCACCCGGGAGTCGTCTTGCGCGTGTCGAGGATCTTCGCGCGCGTGCCGCGCACCGCGTCCACGTAGCGCGCCGTCATCGTCGCCACGCCGGAGAGGCGCTGCATGAAGTTGAGCGCCACGCGCTCGGCGGCCAGCAGGGCGCGGGCGTGGCCGGACAGGTACAGCACCGAGTCGCCCGGCTTGATGCGCGAGCCGTCCTCGTGGTCGATGCGGATGGTGACCTTGTCGTCGAGCTGGCGGAATGCCTCGACGGCGAGCGGGACGCCGCACACCACGCCGGTGGCACGCGCCACGAGCCGCCCGCGCGCGTGCCGGTCGGACACCACGGTGGCGATGGTGGTGAGGTCGTTGAAGGCGCCGTCCTCGTCGAGCGCGCTCTTCACGAGCGCACTCAGCTCGTCCTGGCTGTACGGAAAGCGCAGCGTGCCCACGCTCGGAATGGCGGGAGTGCTCAATGGCGTGATGGTTCGCGGCGGACGACGACGCTCGGGTGACTGCTCGGACGGCTGCAGGTCCATGACCGCACCTCTGGTGCCGGGCTACTCGCCCGGATCCGCCGTGGTTTCGGGAACGGGGCTGAGCGGCGCCTGCCCGCCAATGGCGATCATCCGCTCGATGGAGCGCCGCGCACGCTTCGCAATGTCGGGAGGCACGGTGATCGGATGCTGCATGTGGAGCAGCGCGTCGCGCACCTTGGGCAGCGTCGTCACCTTCATGTAGGTGCACACGGCGCGGTCGTTGGCGGCGTAGAACGTCTTCGCCGGGTTCTCACGCCGCAGCCGGTGCAGGATCCCCACTTCGGTCGCGACGATGAACTCGTTGGCGTCGGTGAGCGCCGGCCGCTTGATCATCCCCTCGGTGGAGAGGATCTGCACCCCTTCCGGATCCACGTCGCCGGCCGACATCGCCTCGAGCACGCTCGTCGAGCAGCCGCACTCCGGATGGATGAGGAATTCCGCCCCCTCGTGCTGCGCGCGCTTGAGCCGGATGTCCTCCGGGTCGATGCCCGCATGCACGTGGCACTCCCCCATCCAGATGTGGATGTTCTCGCGCCCCGACATGCGCTTCACGTGCGCCCCGAGGAACATGTCGGGGCAGAAGAGGATCTCCCGGTCCGCCGGGATGGCGTTCACCACCTCCAGCGCGTTGCCGGAGGTGCAGCAGTAGTCGGTCTCCGCCTTCACTTCGGCGGTCGTGTTCACGTAGGACACCACCACCGCGCCCGGGTGCTCGGCCTTCCACTCGCGAAGCTGCTCGGCGTCGATCGTCGACGCGAGCGAGCAGCCCGCCGCGAGGTCGGGCAGCAGCACCGTCTTGTCCGGCGACAGCACGGCGGCCGTTTCGGCCATGAAGTGCACGCCGCAGAACACGATGACCTCGGCCTCCGTCTTCGCCGCTTCGCGGGAGAGGCCGAGGGAGTCGCCGACGTAGTCCGCCACGTCCTGGACTTCAGGGCGCTGGTAGTTGTGGGCGAGAATGACAGCGTTGCGCTCGCGCGACAGTGTGCGGATCTCACCCTGCAGGTCGGCGATCAGCTCCTCGCGGGACCTGACGTGCGTGTCGGGTATCGCCATACCCTGAAGCTAATCGGGCGGCGGGGGTGGCGTGAGCGGCCGTTCGTTCGCATGACCCTTGCGGAACGGGCGCCGCGCGCCAGAATCGGCACCATGGACCCGTGCGACACCCACGTGCCGGCGCTGGCCCTTCCCGTCCCCACCCACCCTTTGAGGAGACCGATGAGGCCTTCCCGCATGCTCGTGCGCGCCACCGCGGTGGCGAGCGCCGCCTTCCTCGCCGCCTGCGCCGGCCGCGACACCACCGCCCCGCAGCCGGCAGCGACCGACGGCACCCACCTGCTCGTCCCGAGCGACGGCGCGTCCCGCGACGTGACGCCCGACGGCCAGCCGATCGTCAGGATCGGGGTCGTGCAGTCGGCGAGCTCCATCACGCTCGGCTCGGCGGCGGACTACGTGGTCCGCGACAAGGGCACCGGCCTCTCCGTCTTCACCGGCAGCGCGGGCAGCGTGCGCGTCGTGCTCCAGTCGGTGGGCGAGGCGCGCTACCACCTGCAGGTGATGTGCGCCACGCTGGCCTCGGTCCAGGCCCGCAAGGACGCCGCGGAAGCCGAGGGCTACCCGACCCTCGCGGAATTCTACGCGGCGGGCAACTGCACGCGGCTCTACATCGGCGACTTCGCCATCGCCGGTACCTTCGGCGTGCGCACGGCCTTCAAGAACGAGCTGATCACGAAGGGACTGGCGGCGAGCGACGCCTTCTGGCGCTCCATCACGCCGGCGGGCGGCACGGTGTACGCCGTCACCAGCGGCAGCGTGACGAAGCAGGTCAACAACCCCGTCACCATCACGTCCGGCGACGGCATCGTCACCATCAACGGCGCGCGCTACCGCGGCCTCGGCGAAGCGCGGGTCAACTCGCTCGCGACCCTGGCCGGCATCAACGAGCTGCCGCTGGAGCAGTATCTCTACGGCGTGGTCCCGCGCGAGCTCGGTCCCATTGCCTATCCCGAGATGGAGGCGCAGAAGGCCCAGGCCATCGTCGCCCGTACCTACGCGATCTCCGGGCTCGGCAAGCGCTCCGCCGACGGCTACGACCTCCGCGCCACGACCGACGACCAGGTGTACGGGGGCTACGGCAGCGAGTACGCGCTCTCCAACCAGGCGGTGGACGAGACCCGCGGCCGCGTGGTGACGTACGAGGGCCGGTTGATCTCCACCCTGTACTTCTCGACCTCCGGCGGCCACACGGCGGACAACGAGGAGGCGTTCAACGGCGCACCCGCGGCGTACCTGCGCGGCGTTCCCGACGCCGAGCGCGGCAAGTCGTTCGAGCACGTCCCCACGCTCGAGGTGTTCATGAGCCACGCGAACCCGATGTCGCTGCGCGCCACGAAGGAAGGCGACTACGAGTCCGACTGGTCGCGCTACCATCGGTGGTCGTTCGAGTGGAGCGCCGCCGAGATCTCGAGCGTCGTGTCGGCGTGGGCCGGACAGGACGTCGGACGGGTCCTCGAGATCAACGCGCTGGAGCGTGGACCGTCGGGCCGCGTGCTCAAGCTCGAGTACGTGACCGACGCAGGCCGCTTCTACGCCTACAAGGACGGCATCCGTGCGGCGCTCAAGTACCTGAACGCCAGCAACGTCGCCACCAACCTGCCCAGCACGCTCTTCTACGTGGAGCCCACGCTCGACCGGAAGACGAAGGAAGTCACCGGCTTCGTCGCCTACGGCGGCGGCTTCGGCCACGGCGTGGGCCTGTCGCAGACGGGCGCGGTCGGCATGGCGCAGAAGGGCCACACCGTGGATGAGATCCTGCACCACTACTACCAGGGCGTGGAGCTGGCCTCGCAGTACTAGGCGGAACGACGAGCCGGCACTCGACCACGCCCGTGGTCGAGTGCCGGCTTTCTATTCCTCCTCGTCCCCGCTGGCGCTCAGGTTCACCACCTTCGCCCCGGTCAGCCGAGCCACTTCGGCAGCGACGATGCTGCGGTGACAGACCTGCGCATCGGCCTCCAGGCAGAGCAGGGCCACGCGCCGGCCCTGCTTCACGAGATCGGCCACCTGCGCGAGCTGCTCCTGCGCGTCATCCGTCGCGAGCTGCTTCCGGAAGATCTGCTTCATCACCTCCGGCCGTCCCGCCCGCGCTTCGGCGCGCCCGTCGGCCGGCGTGCCGAGCGCGCGCAGGTGCAGGTACTCCGCGCCCGCCGCGTTGGAGTTGGCCGCCAGTGCCGTCTTCGCGAATCCCGGCCGGCGCGAGCTGGCCACGGCACGCACGTCCACCAGCAGGTCGATCTTCGCCTCGCGCAGCGCGTCCTGGAACCCGGCGACGGTCGCGTGCT
>DASURL010000250.1:0-5800 GCA_036280075.1 Gemmatimonadaceae bacterium
TCCAGCTCCTGGATGTTGACGCCGGCGATCGCCGCGTCGAGCGGATCGCTGCCGGCCACGATGCGGTCGTACGCGACCTTCACCCCGCGGATGCCGTTGTCGCTCGCCACCACCACCGGCCGGCCCGCGAAGGGCCCCTCGCCCCGCGGCGCGCGCTCGGCCACGCGGATGAACGGCTCGGCACCCGCAACGCGCGGGATGGCGAGGCCGGCGGCGGTGAGCGCTGATGCGCCCAGGAATTCGCGTCGGGAAATGGACACGGGAAGGGAGCTCCAATGAAGGGTGAGATCGAGGCAGCGCGACCGAATTACTCGAAAGCCCGGACTGACGCCAGTCGAACTGACAGCTAGTCGGGGCGCTGCCCGGCGGCGCGGAGCGCCGCCTTGGCTTGCTTTCGGGGCGTTCGCCTGCGGCTCACTGTCGGGGCGGCGCGCGGGGCGTCGCCTTTCGGGCAGGGCGTTCGGGTGGAACGTTTTGCCGGATTGGAGGGGCGTTGCCGGATGGGTGTGCCCTTCCCCGAGAGCGCGCGCAGCGCGCGCCCAGACAGCATAGGCGAGCGCAGCGAGCCCGGCGCCCGGAAAGGGGGGCGTTCCACGCCCCCCGCCCCGACCAGCGAGGCGGCGAAGCCGCCTCGCGCCCTATATTTGGGCCATGACGAACTCCGTCCGCGATCACCTCCGCGCCCTCTCCTTCCTCGAGGGGCTCACCGACACCGCCGTCCACCAGCTCGCGCATCTCGTCCAGCCGGCCGAGTTCGCCTGCGACCAGATGCTGTTCGAGGAAGGCCAGCCGCGACAGCTCCTCGCACTGGTCGTCTCGGGCGCCGTCGCCATCGAGAAGCAGGAGAGCGGCCGTCCGGTCCGCCTCGCGACGCTCGGGCCCGGCGAGGCCGTCGGCGAAGGGCTCCTCCTCGATGACTCGCCGCACGGCACCAGCGCGCGCGCCATCGTCCCCATCACCTGCTACGTGCTCTCGCGCGCCCAGGTGGAAACGATGCTCAAGGAGTCGCCCACGCTCTACGCGGCCCTCGTCGCCCGCGCGGCGCGCGCCATCTCGCAGCGGCTCTCCGCCGTGGACGCCACCCTCGTCGGCCGCGGCCGCGCCCTCGGCTTCGGCGGCGCGCGCACCCGGCGCGAGCACGACCTGCTCGGCGAGCGCGACATCCCGGACGACGCGCTCTATGGCGTGCAGACCCTCCGCGCGCTCGAGAACTTCCCCATCACCGGGATGCCGCTGCGCGAGTTCCCGGCCCTCGTCGAGGCGCTCGCCGCCGTGAAGGAGGCGGCCGCGCTCGCCAACGCCGAGCTCGGCCTCCTGCCGCGGCAGACGGCGGACCTCATCGTGCGCGCCGCACAGGAGATCCGCGCCGGCCGGCATCACGAGCACTTCCTCGTCGACATGATCCAGGGCGGCGCCGGCACGTCGACGAACATGAACGCCAACGAGGTGATCGCGAACCGCGCGCTCGAGCTCTCCGGCCACGAGCGCGGCGAGTACCAGTTCGTGCACCCGAACAACCACGTCAACCTCAGCCAGTCCACCAACGACGTCTATCCGACGGCGGTGAAGCTGGCCCTGCACACCGCCATCGAGCAGCTCCGGCTGGCGATGAAGGACCTCGCCGCCGCCTTCCTCACCAAGGGCGACGAGTTCGCGCCCCTGCTCAAGATGGGACGCACCCAGCTCCAGGACGCCGTGCCGATGACGCTGGGCCAGGAGTTCACCGCCTTCGGCCACACCATCCTGGAAGACGTGGAGAGACTGGGCGAAGCCCAGGCGCTTATCCGAGAGATCAACATGGGGGCGACGGCGATCGGCACCGGCATCAACGCGCCACAGGGCTACGCCGAGGCGGTGCGCGCGCACCTGTCCCGCATCACCGGGCTGCAGCTCATCACCGCTCCCGACCTCGTGGAAGCCACCGCCGACACCGGCGCCTTCGTGCAGCTGAGCGGCGTGCTCAAGCGCTGCGCGGTGAAGCTGTCGAAGATCTGCAACGACCTGCGCCTCCTCGCGTCGGGCCCCCGCACCGGGCTCGGCGAGATCAACCTGCCGCCGATGCAGCCCGGCTCGTCCATCATGCCGGGCAAGGTGAACCCGGTGATCCCCGAGGTGGTGAATCAGGTGTGCTTCGACGTGATCGGCGGCGACATCACCGTCACGATGGCGGCCGAAGCGGGACAGCTCCAGCTCAACGTGTTCGAGCCGGTGATCGCCTATCGCCTGCTGGGCGGGATCGGCGAGCTCGCCAGCGCGTGCACCGTGCTGCGCGAGCGGTGCGTCGCCGGCATCACGGCGAACCGCGACCGGATGCGCGGCTTCGTGGAGCAGTCCATCGGCATCGTGACCGCGCTCGTGCCGGTCATCGGCTACGAGGCGTCCACCGAGATCGCCCGCGAGGCGCTGGCCAGCGGCCGGGGCGTCTACGAGCTCGTCATGGAGCGCGGTCTGTTGACCCGCGACCAGCTCGACCAAGCGCTGAACCCCGAGGCCATGACCGCGCCGCGCGTCGTGGGCTCGGCGAAGCCGAAGCCCGATCGTAGCGCGAAGCGCTGACGCATGCCGCCACGCCGCAGGCGCCGCATCGATCCCGCGCTGTTCGAGCTTCCGGTCGAGCGCATCCGCGCCGGCGAGTACAGCGACGTCTACTTCAACCGCGCCCGCGCGGCCCTTCGCGCCGAGCAGCGCGTAGCGAACGTCACCTGGCAGGTGTCGGTGAAGAAGGGGGGCTGGCTCGGCGGGATCGACGAGGCCGTCGCACTGTTCAAGCTCTGCGCCGACGACTACCCCTCACTGGAGGTCCAGGCGCTGTACGAGGGCGATCGCGTGGAGGCGTGGGACACGGTGATGCAGGTCGAGGGCGACTATGCGACCTTCGCGCACCTCGAGACGCTGGTGCTCGGCACGCTGGCCCGGCGCACGCGCATCTGCAGCAACGTGCGCACGCTGGTGGACGCCGCGCGCCCGAAGCCGATCTACTTCTTCGGCGCGCGGAGCGATGCGGCCGTGCTCCAGCCCGGCGACGGCTACAGCGCCACGATCGGCGGCGCGGCGAGCGTCTCCACCGACGCGCAGGGAAAGTTCAGCGGCAAGCCGGGCGTCGGCACGGTCCCGCACGCACTCATCGCCGCCCACCGGGGCGACACGGTGAAGGCCACCCTCTCGGTGGCCGCGGTCATTCCGCCCGAGGTGCCCCTCATCGCGCTCGTGGACTACGAGAACAACTCGGTGAAGACGAGCGTCGCCGTGGCGCGCGCGCTCGAGGGACGGCTCTGGGGCGTCCGCCTCGACACGGCGGAGTACATGGTGGATCGCGCGGTGCTTCCCCTCATGGGCAACTTCCGCCCGACCGGGGTCAATGCGCCACTCGTCTGGGCGGTGCGCAACGCGCTGGATGCCGAGGGGTTCGGCGACGTGAAGATCGTCGTCTCGGGCGGCTTCGACCTCGCGCGCATCCGCGCCTTCGAGGAGGACGGCGTGCCGGTGGACGCGTACGGCGTCGGCGCCAGCATCATGGAAGGCCGCTGGGACTTCACCGCCGACGTCGTGCGCCTCGATGGCAGGCCCGAAGGCAAGGCGGGACGGGAGTACCGGGCGAATCCCAAGCTGGAGAAGGTGAAATGACCTTCCGGCGCGTGAATCGTGAATGGTGAGACGTGAGATGTCACGGCAGACGCCGTCACGCTTCACGATTCACGACTCACGATTCACCCTCTCCCGGGATTCATGGCTGGTCCGAAGTTGGACGGCGCTGGCGTCCAGAAGATGAACACGCTCGACGAAGCCGCAACCCTGGTCCAGCGGCTGCACGGCATCGTCGAGACGTACGCGCTGGCGCTCAAGCGCAACCAGCCCACCTCGCTGTACGGCATGCAGGTCAAGCGCGCCATCTCGCCGCTCGTGGGATTGCTCAAGCCGCAGTTCGGGCTCATCGCCGACCAGGCGGCTGCCCTCAACCTCGTGGCCGGCCGCGGCGGCAGTGAAGTCGCCAAGATTCGCCAGCTCCGCGAAGGTGTCGGTTCGCTGCGCCAGGCGCTCGAGATCGCGGTCGTGCGAGTGAAGGACAACCACACCGTGAAGGACGAACCAGCGGCCCCGTCGAATTCCACGCCTCCGCAGGGCTGAGCGGCACGCAACCCGCTGTGGGGGAAAGTCCTACGCGCCTTGGCGTTGCGTTGCTTTCCCCTCGGGCAAGTCGTAGTTTGCGACTTTGTATGCTCCTGAACCAGCGCACCGTCTTCAGCGCGTGCGCCACTCACCGACCCTGCCGGATCAAGGACTCCGCATGCTCCTGATTCCCCGACCGCGCCGGCTGCTCCGTGCCGCGCTGCCGGCCCTCCTCGCGGTCGCCTTCGCCGCCTGCAGTACTGCAGCCTATCCGAATTCCGTCTTCACGCACGCCACGGAGTTCAACCGCGAGATCGGCTCCCTCTTCAAGATTCTCATCTGGCTCGGCACGCTGGTGTTCGTCGTCGTCGAGCTGCTGCTGCTGTACACCATCTGGCGCTTCCGTCGCCGCAGCGACGACGATCGCCCGGAACACGTGCACGGCAACACGACGATGGAGATCCTGTGGACGGCGACGCCCGCCCTGCTCCTCGCCATCATCGCCGTGCCCAGCGTGCGCACCATCTTCCGCACGCAGGCCAAGGCGTCGGCCGATGCGCTGCAGGTGGAAGTGGTCGGCCATCAGTGGTGGTGGGAGTTCCGGTACCCGCAGTACAAGATCACCACGGCGAACGAGCTCTACCTGCCCGTCGGCCGCAAGGTGAACTTCACGCTGCACAGCCAGGATGTCATCCACTCCTTCTCGATCCCGCGGCTCGGCGGCAAGCGCGACCTGATCGCGAACCGCACGAACTTCCTCTGGTTCACCCCTGACTCCATCGGCGAGCAGGCGCTGAACGGGATGTGCGCCGAGTACTGCGGCGACTCGCACGCGAACATGCGGTTCAAGGTGTTCACGGTGTCGCCGGAGCACTTCGCGTCGTGGGCCGCCCACCAGGAGACGCCGGCCGCGTTCGGGGCCGTCGCGTCTCCTGCGCCGGCCGGTGCGGCCGCCGCCGCGACTGACTCCGTGCGCAGCGACATCGCGAACACGCGGGTTGCCGCCACGCAGGGCGCCGCTCCCGCCACCCAGCCCGCCACCGGCCCCGCCGTGGGCACGCCGCCGATGGGGCACGACATGGCGGCGATGAACGCGAACACTCCCACCGCGCAGGCGGCGAGCTTCATCGCCTTCCCGCACGACCAGATCCCCGCGTACGCCATTCCCAGCACGCCGCTCCCCGACGTGCAGTTCAACGACGCGCTCAAGGGTGATCCGGAGCGTGGCCGCCAGCTCATGAGCTCGGGCCAGGGGGCCTGTCTCGGCTGCCACACCATCACCGGCAACCCGGTCATGATGGGCGTCGTCGGGCCGAACCTGACCCACGTCGGCAGCCGCACCACCATCGCCGGCGGCATCTATCCGAACGACACGAAGCACCTGTCGCGCTGGATCAAGAATGCGCGATGGATGAAGCCCGGCGTGCTGATGCCGACCATCGGCAAGGGCCAGTACGACCCGATCCTCAAGACGAACCTCACGCAGGGACTGACCGACGAGCAGATCGCCGACATGGTGGCGTACCTGCAGGCGCTCAAGTAACGCCGACTCACGGAGACACTGACGAATGGCAACCACAGCTACCGCCCCGGCCTACGCGCCGGCCGAGAGCTACGTCGGCGAGAGCGGCCTCTGGAGCTGGCTCACGACGGTCGATCACAAGCGGATCGGCACGCTCTACCTCTTCACCTC
>DASURL010000251.1:0-18419 GCA_036280075.1 Gemmatimonadaceae bacterium
TCGGTGATCACCCAGACGTCGTGCTTGATGCACAGCTCGGCGATCATCGTCATCTCGGCGCGGGTGAACACGCGGCCGGTCGGATTGTGCGGGGTGTTGAGGACGATCGCCTTCGTGCGCTTCGTGAACGCCTTCTTCAGGCGGTCGGGATCGATCGTCCAGTGCGGCCGCTCCAGCGGCACGAACGTCGGGTTTGCGCCCGCCAGGATCGCATCCGGACCATAGTTCTCATAGAACGGCTCGAGGATGATCACCTCGTCGCCCGGGTCCATCAGCGCCATGAACACCGACGCCATTGCCTCGGTGGCACCGCACGTCACCGTCACCTCGCGATCGTGATCCACGTCGAGCCCGTAGAATCGTCGGTACTTCTCGGCGATCGCGATTCGCAGCGCCGAGCTCCCCCACGTGACGGCGTACTGGTTCACGTTGCCGTGGATCGCCGCACACGCGGCCTCCTTCATCGGCTCCGGCATCGGGAAATCGGGAAATCCCTGCGCGAGGTTCACGGCCTCGTGCTGGTTCGCGATGCGGGTCATCTCGCGGATGACCGATTCCGTGAACGAGTGGGTGCGGCGGGCTGCGAGCATGCGTCCGGAGGCGGCAGGAAGTTGACGTCGACCTTGCTCAAGTTGGTCTCCCTGCCGGCCCCGTGCCAGTCATGCCACTCGCTGATCTCGTCGAGTCGTCCTGGCTACGACGGGCGCCTCACGACACGCCTGGCTGCGCCCGCGATGCCGATCAGCCCTGTTGTCAGCAGGGTCAGGCTGGCTGGCTCGGGCGTCGTGACCGGCGTCGCCAGCGTCGTGTAGGTGCGGAAGGTGAGGTCGTACTGGGGGTGCGCCATGTACGCGCCGCTGACGTAGTGATACGCCTGGCCGGAGGCATACGCGGCGCCCGTCACGTCGTACGCGTCCGTGAGCTGGAATCCGCCCGGCGACCCCGTGACCATCAGAAACAGCGAGGTCCCCGGTGTGAGCGAGTATGGCGAGAAATGAAAGTCGACCCAGGAGGATCCCTTCGTCCCGAGCGACAACATCTGACTGCCCGACGCCAGGAGCATGGGTGTCGTCATCGCCGTCGGGATGGCGTCGTACAGCGAGAATTGCACGGTGCCCGACGCAGGGTTCTCCACGATGCTCTGGATGAAGATCCCAACCCCCGAGATGTTCGAGCCGGCCTGCGTGAATGTCTGGCCAGATTTCCAATCGAGACCGATGAACCCGCTACTCACCGTCGTTTGGCTTTGATCGACGGTCTCCTGGGCCGGAAGCCTCTGCGAATTCAGAAGGGCCACGGCCACGACGGGAAGCAGAAGGGGCAGAACTCGCATGCGCGTCTCCGGAATGAGGGGAGAGTGAGCCGACGCTCCGCGTGGTGCGTCGCGCGAGTATGAACGAGTTCCCCTGTCCCTTCCTCTCACCGCACCGTCCGTCGACGCCTACCGCCCCCCGATCCGCCCCAGTGCCGCCCGGATCAGCTCCGGCGCGCTCATGCCCTGCGCACCGTGGTCGAGCGCGCTCCGCACCGCCTTCTCCGCGTCGGCGGTGGAATAGCCGAGCGACACGAGCGCGCGAATCGCGTCCTCCGTGCCCGGCGCGCCGCTGCGCCCCACGCCGGACTCGGCGCCGGAGCTCTGGAGCTGCTCCAGCTTGTCGGCGAGGTCGAGGACGAGCTGCTCCGCCTTCTTGCGCCCGACGCGCGGCACCGACTGCAGCGTCGGGATGTCCTTCTCACGGATGGCGCGCACCAGTCGGTCCGCCGTCAGGCTCGAGAGCAGGCCGAGCGCGAGCGCCGGACCCACGCCCTTCGCGCCGAGCACCTTCTGGAAGACGCGCCGCTCGTAGGCGGAGGTGAAGCCGAACAGTTGCCAGCCGTCCTCCTTCACCACGAGGTAGGTGTGCAGCGCGCACTGCTCCCCGACCTTCGGGAGCGCCTCGTACGCGCTCAGCGGCACGGCGAGCTCGTACGCCACTCCCCCCTGCGTCATGATCTCCACGCGGTCGAGCTCCTTCACCAGCAGCGTGCCGGCAACCTGGACGATCATGGACGACGAGTGGTGGAAGGTGGAACGATGAGCGTGCTGGCCGCGGGGCGCGACGGCTCGCGCACGCGGCCGCTCCCGCCGACGCGCGGCAGGTTGGCGCCCATCAGGCAGGCGAGCGCCGCTGCCACGCCGTCGGCGGCGTCCGACGGCGACGGCACGCTCTTGAGCCGCAGCAGGCGGGTGAGCATGAACTGCACCTGCTCCTTGGTCGCGCCCCCGGTGCCCACGACCGCCTTCTTGATCTCCGCCGGCGCGAACTCGTTCACCACCAGCCCGCTCTGCTCGGCCGCGAGCAGGATCACGCCGCGCGCATGGCCGAGCACCACCGTGGTGCGCACGTTCCGGGAGTAGAAGACATCCTCCACCGAGAGCGCGTCGGGCCGATGCTTCTCGATCAATTCCCGTACACCTTCATAAATTTCGCGCAGCCGCGCCGGCAGCGGATCGCGTGCGCGCGTGCGGATCACGCCGCACTCCACCAGCGACGGAAAGCCCACCCCGCCGCCGCGCACCACGCCATAGCCGGTGTTCGCCGTCCCCGGGTCGATGCCGAGTACGAGCACGCCGGTGTCCTCCGCCGGCGCTAGAGCGTCGCCAGGTCGGCGTCGTCGATGTCGAAGTTCGCCCAGACCTTCTGGACGTCGTCGAGATCCTCGAGCGACTCGATCAGCTTCAGCAGCGACTCCACGTCGGGCCCGGAGACGGTGACCGTGGTCTTCGGCACCATCTGCAGCTCGGCTTCGGAAGGAGCGATCCCCTTGTCCTCGAGCGCCTGCTTCACCGCGTGAAAGCTCGCCGGATCGGTGGTGACGACGTAGCTCTCCTCGTCCTCGCGACGGAAGTCCTCGGCCCCCGCCTCCAGCGCCGCCTCGAGCATCGCGTCCTCGTCGGAGTTCGCCGAGACGGGGATGGTGAGGATGCCCTTCTTCTCGAAGAGGAATGCCACCGAGTTCGGCGTGCCCAGGTTCCCGCCGCCGCGCGACATCTTGTGCCGGACGTCGGCCACCGTGCGCGTCGGGTTGTCCGTCACGGCGTCGATGATCAGCGCCACGCCACCGGGCGCATAGCCCTCGTAGGTGACTTCCTGGTAGTCCACCCCTTCGAGCTCACCCGTGCCCTTCTTGATGGCGCGGTCGATGTTGTCCTTCGGCATCGACTTGGCCTTGGCCGCGTCGATGGCGACGCGCAGCCGCGCGTTACCGGCCGGATCACCGCCGCCCATCTTGGCGGCCATGGTGATCTCACGGATGAGCTTCGTGAACAGCGCCCCACGCTTCGCGTCGGTCGCTGCCTTGTAGTGCTTGATCTGCTTCCATTTACTGTGGCCAGCCATGCGTGACTCGTCGCTGAAAAAAGGTAGAGGCCTGGGATGAAATATAAGGACAGGATCGAGTACTTCGTACCTCGTACGAGGTACCCGGACCCAGGCCGCTGGCTCCAACGATGTGCCGACGCTTCCACTCGGCGCGCAGATTCGAGACGGCCCCGCCTTGTGGAGACCGAGGATGTCGGTCCTGATACGACGTACGTGGTACGAAGTACCAGCGGTAGCGCCTACTGTTCGATCATGTCCTCGAACCGCATCCACTGCTCGTAGAAGAACAGGTCCACGTAGCCCGTCCCGCCATTCCTGTTCTTCCGCACCAGCAGCTCGGTCGCGCCGGCGATGTCGCGCGCGCTGTCGTACATCCCCTCGCGGAACAGTCCCAGCACCACGTCCGCACGCTCCTTCACGGCGCCGCCGGCGCCGAAATCGTCCAGCAGGGGACGGCGGTCGTCGCGTGCCCTCAGCTCGGGCAGCGGAGTGGTGAGCAGCACCACCGTCTTCGCCTCCAGCGCCAGCTGCTTCAGCATGCGGACCGCGGCCGCTGCCTCCTCGGTGCTCTCACGGGTGCCTGGAAGCAGCGCCTCCAGGCCGTCGACCACCACGAGCTGCAGCCCGCCCACCGCGTTCACCTCTTCCGCGATCGCCGACACTCCGCCCACGGGGATGCGCTCGATCACCGGCAGCTCGTCACGCAGGCGCACCGCCGCCGCGCCCACGCCCGCCCGCGTCTCGTCGTCCATCGTGCCGCGCCGCAGGTCGTCGATCCGCGCCCGCCCCTCCATGGCGAGTGCGCGCTCCAGCACGCGCTCCACCGTCATCTCGCCGGAATAGAAGTGGGTGGGGCGCTCCTGCTTCGCCACCCGCAGCGCCAGGGCGAGCGCGAGCGCGCTCTTGCCGCTCCCCACGTCGCCGCCGAGCACCACGAGATCGCCGCGACGCAGGCCACCGCCGAGCAGCTTGTCGAGGCTCGGGAATCCCGACGGGACGGTGTCGGGTGACCGTGCGCCGTCGGCGACCGCATCGAGGCGCGCCAGGAGCAGGGAGAGGGGGGAGATGTCGGTGCCGCGCGCCATGGTCGAAGTTAGGCGTCGCCCGCTGCGCCGGGCAAGGCGACGGCGCGGTGACCATGCAGCGCTGCGGCCAGCGCATCGAGCTCCGTGCGGGAAGCGCCGTCCAGGTAGCTCGCGCACGAGGCGCTGAGCGCCGCCAGGTCGCGCGCGGTGGCCGCCGGGCTCCCCGTCGCCGAGCTCTCGATGCACCTCGCGATCGGCCCGCGCACGGAGGTCGGGAGGGTGAGCGTGCCCAGCCAGCTCTTCGCCGCTGCCGCGCGAGCCGTACGCGCCTCCTCGCTCACCGCCAGCCCGCCCGGCCCCAGCTCGGCGGCGAGTCGGGCTGCCATGAAGCAGCCGAGCGCCACTTCCCTCGCGCCGCCGATCGGCGCGCGACCGGCGAGCGAGGCGAGGTGCCGGAAGGGGAACGACGGCGTGCCGAGGGCGTAGGGCAGGAAGGGAACGATCACGTTCATAATGTGTTCTTCGCCATGCCACGGGGCCAGCCTCGCACCGCACGGCGCGTTGCTGCTCCCCCAGGCGAGGGCTAGCTTTGAGACGATGCCGCACCAGACCAAGGCCGTCCTCTGGGTGGATGACGAAGCGGAGCTCCTCGAGCCGCACCGCATCTTCTTGCGTGACAAGGGGTTCGAGGTCCAGACCGCCACCAATGCCGACGACGCGGCGGAGCTCGTGCGCCGCCGGCCGTTCGATCTCGTCCTGCTCGACGAGCAGATGCCCGGCATCCGCGGCCTCGAGGCGCTCAAGGAGCTGCGCGACATCGATTCCGCCCTCCAGATCGTCATGGTCACCAAGAGCGAGGAGGACGGCACCCTCACCGAGGCGCTCGGCAAGGACATCGCCGGCTACCTGGTGAAGCCGGTCACCCCGCGCCAGGTGTACGCCCTCGTCGCCCGCATGCTCGAGGGGCCGCGCATCCGGCAGCAGGCCATCAGCCGCGCCTTCGTCGACCGCTTTCGTGCCATGCAGTTCGAGTCCCTGCGCGAGCTCGACTGGCGCGGCTGGATCGACCGCTACCTCGAGCTCGTGCAGTGGGACCTCGACCTCACCGCGGCCAACGAGAAGGGGCTGCACGAATCGCTGCGCGGGCTGTTCCCCGAGGTGCGGCGCGACTTCGCGCTGTACATGGCGCGCGCGTATCCCGAGTGGCTGGCGCACCTGGAGTCCGACCGGCCGCCACTGTCCATCGACATCGTCGGCGAGTTCCTGATGCCGGTGGTGCGGCAGGACGGCAACGCCCTGTTCATCGTCATCGACTGCCTGCGGCTCGACCAGTGGAAGATCATCGAGCCGGTGATCGCCACCCTGTTCGACATCGAGACCACGCACTACTTCGGCGTGCTGCCCACGGCCACGCCGTACGCGCGCAACGCGCTGTTCAGCGGCCTCTTTCCCAACGAGATCGCCGCCCGCTTTCCCGACTGGTGGGGCGAGCGCGAGGACGAGACGCTGAACGCCCACGAGCGCGACCTCCTCGTCGCCCAGCTCGAGGAGCTCGGCCACCCGGTGCCGGTGAAGTACGACAAGGTGTCCTCGTCGCACGACGCGGACGAGATCGAGCGTCGCCTCGCCAACGCCGTGGCGCCGGAGGGGATCAGCGCCTTCGTCTTCAACTTCGTGGACCTGCTCACCCACGGGCGCTCGGAGTCGGCCATTCTCTACGAGGTGGCGCGTGACGAGATTGCACTGCGCCAGCTCACCCTCCAGTGGTTCCGGCGGTCGGCGCTCTTCAGCGTGCTCCAGGAAGCGGCGCGCAAGAAGGTGAAGGTGCTCGTCACGAGCGACCACGGTTCCATCCACTGCCACACGCCGGCCACGGTGTTCGCCCGGCGCGACGCCACGCAGAACCTCCGCTACAAGTTCGGGGAGGACCTTCGTGCCGAGAATCCGGAGTACGCCCTGCTGTTCAAGAACGAAGACGCACTGAAGCTGCCACGCCGCGGGCTCGGGGCGAACACCCTCCTCGCCACCGGCGACAGCTTCTTCGTCTATCCGACGAAGCTTCGTGAATACCAGAGCCGCTACCGCGGCTCCTTTCTCCACGGTGGCGTCACGCCCGAGGAGTGCATCCTGCCCGTGTCCCTTCTCATCCCCAGGCGCTAGCGCATGTATCGCCGACTCCTGGGGTACCTGCGCCCGCACGGCTGGCGCATGGTCGGTACCATCGCCTGCAACGTCATCGCTGCGGCGCTCGACGTCTTTTCCTTCACGCTGCTCGTCCCGTTCCTGAACGCGCTGTTCGGCGCGCCGTCGTTCATCCCGAAGACGTCGAGCTGGATCTCCGGGCTGCAGGACCGGCTGGTCGGCACCTTCCTCGATCCCGCCGACCGACTCGGCTCGGTGGAGACGATGATGGTGGCGATCCTCGCCATCGTCCTCCTCAAGAACGTGTTCGTCTGGCTCGGCGGGCAGTTCGGCGCCTCGCTGCAGGAGAACGTCACCCGCGACCTGCGCGACAGCGTCTTCCGCCACCTCCAGCGGCTCCCGCTCGGCTACTTCCAGCGCACCAAGACGGGGCAGATCATCTCGCGCGTCCTCTCCGACACGGAGCAGACCAAGGCGCTCATCACCGAGCTGGTGACGAAGACGCTGCAGAACGTGGCGCAGATCATCGGCACCATCATCATCCTCCTCAACTACTCCGCGCGGCTCACCTTCGTCGCGCTCGTCATCGCGCCGCTGCTCACCCTCTCCCTGCAGCCCGTGCTGCGCAAGCTGCGCAAGGGCCATCGCCGCCTGCGCGGCGATTACGGCGAGATCACCAGCGTGCTCCAGGAAGTGGTGAGTGGGGTTCGCCTCGTGAAATCCTTCCGCGGCGAGCCGTACGAGGATCGCCGCTTCATGGACGCCAGCGGACGCTATTCCTCGGGGATGGTGCGCATCACCCGCCTGTCGGTGCTCTCGCAGCCGATGACGGAGCTCATCGGCACCGCGGTCGCGATGCTCATCCTCTGGATCGGCGCGCGCGAGGTGCTGCTGGGAACCGTGGGCGGCATGGACAGCGCCACCCTGATCACCTTCATGATCATGGTGATGCGCCTGCTGCCGCCGCTCAAGCAGCTCTCACAGGCGCCCACCACGGCCCAGCAGTCGTTCGCGTCGGCTGAACGGCTGTTCGAGGTGCTCGACTATCCCACCGAGGAAGAGCTCGACGCACCCTCGAAGGCCTTCCCGACGCGCGGATCACGGACCGTCGAGACGATGCACGAGTCGCTCGTCTTCGATCGCGTCTCCTTCGCCTACGACACGGAGCCGGTGCTGCGCGACGTGAGCTTCACGGCGCGCCGCGGCGAGGTCGTCGCCCTCGTCGGCGCCAGCGGGGCAGGGAAGAGCACCCTCGTCGACCTCATTCCGCGCTTCTACGAGCCCACCTCGGGCGCCATCCGTCTGGACGGCGTGGACACGCGCGAGATCACCCTCTCCTCGCTGCGCGGCCTCACCGGCATCGTCAGCCAGGACACCGTGCTGTTCAACGACACGGTGCGGAACAACGTCGCCTATGGCGCGGCCGGACGCTTCACCGACGCGCAGGTGGAGGCCGCCGCGCGTGCCGCGAACGCGCACGACTTCATCACCCAGCTGCCCGACGGCTACGACACCATCCTCGGTGAGCGCGGCACGCGGCTCTCCGGCGGCCAGCGGCAACGGCTCGCCATCGCCCGCGCGCTCCTCACCGACCCGCCCATCCTCATCCTCGACGAAGCCACCTCCGCGCTCGACACCGAGTCGGAGCGGCTCGTGCAACAGGCCATCGACCGGCTGCTCGCCGGCCGCACCGTGTTCGTCATCGCTCACCGACTCTCCACCGTGACCCACGCCGACCAGATCCTCGTCCTCGACCGCGGCGAGATCGTCGAGCGCGGCACGCACGGCGAGCTCCTGCGCCTGCGCGGGATCTATCACCGGTTGCACGCGGCCCAGCTCCGCCGCGACGAGGGCGCGTCGGTCGGCGCGGGCCAGCCCGCCGCGGCGGGCTGACCATGCGATCCCTGTTCTACTACTCCGGCCGCGAGTGGAACGGCGAGGCGCGCGCCTTCGCCACCGCCGCGCGCGGCCTCGCGGCGCGCGGCGAGCCGGTCACCATCGTCTGCCGTCCCGATGGCGACGCCGAGCTCGGCTTCACCCACGAGGACCTCGACGTCGTCACGATCCCCGTGACGGACTCGGTGAGCCGCGACGCGTGGCGCCTGCGCGCCGTGCTGAAGGAGCGCTTCACCGAGGTCGTGTTCCTGCACACGGAGCGCGAGCAGCTCGTCGCCAGCTCCGCGATGCGGCTCGCCGCGCGCGGGGCCATCGTGCGCCGGATCCCGACCGGCGGCGCGGCGTCGAGCGGACGCGGGGCTCGCGTGGCGAGCCGCCTGGCCAGCGTCCGCCTCCTGTTCAGCACCGAGGAAGAGCGCCGTCGCGCCGGCGCCGAGTCCACCGGCTACGTCGCGCCACTCGGCATCGACCTCGAGCGCCTCGATGCCGAGCGCGCGGCCTCGCGCTCCACGCTCGGCGTCGAGCCGGGCACGAAGCTCATGGTCTGCGTCACCGACCGGCGCGCCCGCGGGCGCATCACCACGGCGCTCCGCACCGTCAGCCTCCTCGCCGAGCGCCACCCCGGCCTCCGCGTCGCCCTCGTCGGGACGGGCTGTGATGATGACGACGTGCACATGCACGCGGCGGCGCTCGGCGTCACCTCGCTGGTGCGATTCCTCGGCCAGCGCGACGACATGGCGGCCGTCCTCGCCGCCGCCGAGGTGGGATGGGTGGCCGCGGAAGGTGACGACGGCGCATTCGGCTGCCTCGACTTCATGGCGGCGGGTGTCCCCGTGATTGCCGAGCGCTCGCCGGCGCTCGCCCACTACGTCCCCGACGGCATCGCCGGCGTGCTCCTGCCGCGTGCGGATCCCGCCGACACCGCCGCCGCCGTGGCGAAGTTCCTCGCCGAGGACAACCAGCGCGAGGCGATGGGGCGCGCCGGCCGGAACCGCGTGGCGCGCGAGTTCACCGTCGGCGCGATGGTGGACGGCTTCGCCGCCGCGGCGAATGCGGCGGGCGATCGCGCCGGCTGGACGAAGCGCTGATGGCCGACGCGACGCTCACGCACCGCGTCGAGTACTACGCGCTGCGCGGCGCTGTGGCGGCGCTCGATGGCTTCGGCATCCGGCGTGCCGGGCGCATCGGCGAGTGGCTCGGCGCGCTCGGCTACCGTCCGTTCGGCATCCGGCGCGCCGTCGTGGAGCGGCAGGTGCGCGCCGCCTTTCCCGAGTTCGACGACGCGACGGTGCATCGCGTGGCGAAGGCGTCCTACGAGAGCCTCGGCCGCACGGCGATCGAGACGGCGCTCCTCCCCGCGCGGTCGCGCGAGCAGGTGGTCGCCATGTTCTCGCGCGTGGAGGGATGGGACATCGTCGAGCGCGCGATGGCGGAAGGGAAGGGGATTCTCTTCGTCACCGGGCACCTGGGCAACTGGGAGCTCGCCGGCTCGTTCGTCGCCGCGCGCGGCATCCCCCTCGAGGCGGTCGCACGGCGGATGCAGAACCCGCTCTTCGATCGCTACCTCACCGAGACTCGAAGTCGCATCGGCATGTCGGTCATCCACGACGCGGACGCCGTGCGCCGCGTCCCGCGCGCCATGCGGGAGCAGCACGCGGTCGCCTTTCTCGTCGACCAGGGCGCCGTTGGACTCGCCTCCACCTGGGTGCCATTCTTCGGGCGGCTCGCCAAGACGCCGCGCGGACCGGCCGTGTTCGCGCTGCGGCTCGGTGCGCCGGTAGTCTTCGGCGCGGCGCTGCGCCAGCCCGACGGGCGGTACATGATCGGCTTCGAGGAGGTGCGCACCGAGCCCACCGGCGACCGCGAGGCCGACGTGGACCGCATCGTCGCCGCGTACACCGCCACGCTCGAGCGCTGGGTCCGCCGCGCGCCCGAGCAGTATTTCTGGCATCATCGTCGCTGGAAGCACCAGCGTCCCGGCACGCCGCCTGAATTGGGAGATCCTGCATGAACGAGCGAGTCAAGCGAGCGCTGCGCGGCGACGCGCGCGCCTGGTTCGGCATCGGTGTCGTCATCCTGCTCGTGCTCCTCGCCATCCTCGCGCCGCTCGTCGCGCGCCAGGATCCGCTGCACATCGACCTCGTGCACCAGCTCCAGGGGCCGTCGTGGAAGCACTGGCTGGGCACCGACATCCAGGGGCGCGACGTCTGGGCACGCCTCGTCTACGGCGCGCGCATCTCGCTCTCGGCCGGCATCATCTCGCAGGCCATTGCGCTGACTCTCGGGCTCACCCTCGGCCTCGCCGCGGGCTACTACGGGCACTGGGTGGACGAGGTCGTCATGCGCCTGGCCGACGTGACGCTCGCCTTCCCGACGCTGCTGCTCCTCATCGCCATGGCCGCCGCGCTCCAGCCGTCCATCGGCGTGGTGTTCGTGACCATCGGCATCGTCGGCTGGGCCAGCATGGCGCGCCTCGTCCGCGGCCAGGTGCTCGTCGTGCGGCAGCTCGAGTTCGTGCAGGCTTCGCGCGCCCTCGGCTCGCGCGACGTGCGCGTGATCGCGAAGCACGTGCTGCCCAACGTCGTCGCCCCGGTGCTCATCGCCGCCACCCTGGGCATTGCGGCCGCCATCATGGCCGAGGCCTCGCTCTCCTTCCTCGGGCTCGGCGTGCAGCCGCCGACGCCGAGCTGGGGCTCCATGATCGCCGACGGCCGCGACCTGAACCAGCTGCGCAACGCGCCGTGGACCTCCGTGTCGCCCGGCCTCGCCATCGGCGCCGCGGTGCTCGGCTTCAACCTGCTCGGTGACGCGCTGCGCGACGCACTCGATCCACGCCACGCGTCGAAGAGCGGCGCCATCGAGGCCCCCGGCTCGGAGCGCGTATGATGCTGGATGTCGAGCAGCTGCGTCGCGCGGAGTTCCCGTGGACGGAGGCCGGCGATTGCATCTACCTCAACGCCGCGAGCACGGGGCCGCTTCCGGAGCGCAGCGTTCGCGCAGAGCAGGGGTTCACGCGCCTTCGCGCGACCCCGTACCTGATCAGCCAGGAGCAGCAGTTCGCCGTGCTGGACGACGCGCGCCGGCTCGTTGCGCGGCTGATCGGTGCCGAGGCCGAGGAGATCGCGCTCGCCACGAACACGAGCACGGGGCTCAACCTCGCGGCGTGGACGCTGCCACTTGCTGCGGGCGACGTCGTGGTCATTCCCGACCGTGAGTTTCCGGCGAACGTCTATCCGTGGATGGCGGCTGCGGCCGCGCGCGGGTTCACCCTGCAGCGCGTGCCCTGTCGCGATGGACTTCTCGACGAGGAGGCGCTCCTCGAGGCGCTCGACCGTCCTGGCGTGCGCGTCCTCTCCGTGTCGTGGGTCGGCTTTGCCACCGGCGTCGTCGCCGACCTCGAGCGCCTCGGTGCGGCCTGTCGCGAACGGGGAATCCGCTTCGTCGTCGACGCCATCCAGGGGCTCGGCGCCCTCGCCCTCGACGTGCGCAAGGCGCACATCGACATTCTCGCCTGCGGCGCGCAGAAGTGGCTGCTCGCTCCCTGGGGGAGTGGGTTCACCTGGGTGCGCCGCGACCTCGTGCGCCAGCTCGCGCCGCAACCCGTGAGCTGGCTGTCCGTCGCCGGCTCGGATGACTTCAGCCGCCTGCTGCAGTACGACCTGACCTGGCGCGACGACGCGCGCCGCTTCGAGCAGATCACGCTTCCCTTCCAGGACTTTGCCGGCATGACCGCGAGCCTGGAGCTGCTGCACGAGCTCGGCCCGGCGGACGTCGCTGCGCACATCCACGTGCGCACGCGCGAGATCCTCGATGGCGCCGCGAAGCTCGGCATCCCGCTCGTCACCCCGCGCGACCGTCACGCCGGCATCGCCTGCATCCGCCCCCCCGATGCGTCTGCCGCGAGCGCGCGGCTCAACGAAGCCCGCGTCTCCCATTCGGTGCGCGAGGGCACGATCCGCCTCTCACCGCACTGCTACACGACCACGCGCGACGTGGAGCTCGCGCTCGACGCACTGCGATAGCCGTAGCCGGCTCGCCACCGGGCCCGCAAAAGCGTTGGGAGCGGAACGGGCCGGATTGAACCTGAAAACGGCCGGATTCGCTCCCCCGGGGCAGAAGGCTCCACGCGCTGCGGAACCTCCCGAGGTCGTTCCGATCGATTCAAGACTATGTGGGTGCGATGGCTGACCCTCGGTGCGCGGAGCAAGGATCCCGCGAGGGACAGATCCTGTCGTTCCAGGCAGTTCATCCGGCCCTTTCCGTTCCCTGCGCTTTTCACACCAGTCCTGAATGCCGAAAGGGCCAGCCACTCATTGGAATGGCCAGCCCCTTCGGTCCCGCTACGAAGTACGCCGTACTTCAGTTGTGGTTCAGGCGATCCGAACCACCGCCACGTCGCGCTTTCCCTTGCCGATGACCACGTACCCGCCCTGAAGCACCGCGTCGGTCCGCTCGAGCAGCCGATCTCCCGCCGCGACCTTCCGCTTGTTCACCGACACCCCCCCCTGCTCGAGCAGGCGCTTCGCGGCACCATTGGAGGCCGCGAGCCCACTCGCCGTGAGCAGCTTGAGCACGTCGAGCTTGTCCGCGTCGCCATCCGCCGTCACGCTGGAGGCAGCCACCTCGGCGAAGGGCGCCTCGGCACGCAGGATGGAGAACGCCTCCGGCGACAGCTCGCCCGGATCCAGCCCGCCGAAGAAGAACGTGGATACCTGCTCGGCTGCCGCGAGCGCCTTCTCGCCGTGCACTCGCCGCGTCACGTCGCGCGCCAGCGCCTTCTGTGCCGCGCGTTGTTCCGGCTCGGCGCTCGTCTTCGCCTCGAGCTCCTCGATCTCGGCTCGCGTGAGCAGGGTGTAGTACCGCAGGTAGCGCCCCACGTCCGCGTCGTCGGTGCCGAGCCAGAACTGGTAGAACGCGTACGGCGACGTCCGCTCGGCATCCAGCCACACCGCGCCCGCCTCCGTCTTGCCGAACTTCGTGCCGGCGGCCGTCGTGACCAGCGGCACCGTGAGGCCGTGCGCTTCGACACCATCCACGCGGCGGATCAGCTCGATCCCCGCGGTGATGTTGCCCCACTGGTCGCTCCCGCCCAGCTGCAGGAGCACCTCGTCTCGGCGGCGCAGCTCGAGGAAGTCGTACGCCTGCAGCAGCATGTATGCGAACTCGGTGAACGAGATCCCCGCCTCCATGCGCGAGCGCACCGACTCCTTCTGCAGCATGTAGTTCACGGTGAAGTGCTTCCCCGTGTCGCGCAGGAACTCCACCAGTCGCAGCGGCGTGAGCCATTCGGCGTTGTCCCGCATCCGTGCGGCGCTGTCGCCCTCGAACGTCAGGAAGCGCTCCAGCTGGGTGCGAATCCCCCGCGTGTTCTCCGCCACCTGCTCTGGCGTCAGCAGCTGCCGCTCCACCGTCTTGCCGCTCGGATCGCCGATCATCCCCGTGCCGCCCCCGACGAGCGCGACCGGGCGATGCCCGTGACGCTGCAGGTGCACCAGGATCATGATCGGCACCAGGCTGCCGACGTGCAGGCTACTCCCCGTGGGATCGAATCCGATGTACGCCGATACCGGCCCCGCCGCGAGCAGCGCCGGCACTCCGTCGGTGTTCTGATGCACGAGCCCGCGCCAGCGTAGCTCGTCGAGCACTCCATTCGTCTTCATGGCACAAAACTAGGGACTCGGGTGTCCGATTGTCAGGCGATTTCCGCGGCGCGTTTGGTGCGCTTCGCTGCCCGGGGTTAACCTTCCTGCGCCCCGCTCCCCTTCGCGGCCAGCCCTCATGACCTGCTAGATGGACCTTCCCTTCTCGAAGAACTTCCGCCGCCGCCATCCTGGATTTTCGCGCGGCCTCGGCGTCTTCCTCGCCTTCTCCTTCGCCTTCGTCATCGGATTCGGCTACGCCGCGTGGGCGCTCGTCTGCCGCGCCGGGGCCTGCCCGTCGGTGGACGTGCTCGACGAGTACCAGCCCCGCCAGACCTCCAAGCTCTACGCCGCCGACGGCCGCTTCATCGCCGAGCTGGGGCTCGAGCGGCGCACGCTGCTCAAGATCGACCAGATCCCGCCGATGCTGCAGAAGGCCTTCGTGGCCACCGAGGACAAGCGCTTCTTCGAGCACCACGGCGTGGACTTCTACCGGATTCCGGGCGCCATCCTCGCCGACATCCGGCAGCGCAGCTTCGCGGAAGGGTTCTCCACCATCACCATGCAGCTGGCGCGCAACATCTTCCCCGAGCGCCTCTCGCGGGAGAAGTCGCCGCTGCGCAAGCTCAAGGAGATCAAGGTCGCGCGCGCCATCGAGGCGCGGTACTCCAAGGACAAGATCCTCGAGCTCTACCTGAACCAGATCGCGCTCGGCAACGGCGCATTCGGTGTGGAGACCGCGGCGCAGCGCTACTTCGGCAAGTCGGCGCGCGACCTCAACCTGGCCGAGATGGCCATGCTCGCCGGGCTCCCCAAGGCGCCCGAGCGCTACAACCCGCGCCGGTCGCCCGAGCGCGCGATCCAGCGCCGGAACACCGTGCTCGAGGTCATGCGCGAGCAGGGCATCATCAGCGACGCCGACGCCAGCCTCGCCAAGGCGTATCCCCTCCAGCTTGCGCGCCGGTCGGAAGCCGGCGACGTGGCGCCCTACTTCGTGGAATGGATCCGTCAGCAGCTCGAGCAGCAATTCGGCCAGCGGCTCTACGAGCAGGGGCTGAAGGTCTACACCACGCTCGACGTCGATCTCCAGTCCGCCGCCGAACGCGCCCTTGAGAACCAGCTTCGCGCCGTGGAGTCGGGCAAGTACGGGCCGTACAAGCACACCAGCTTCGAGGCATACCTCGCGAAGGCCTCCGACCGCACCGGCGGGCCGGCCGCGAACTCGCCGTACCTCCAGGGCGCCTTCGTCGCCATGGATCCGCGCACCGGCGCCGTGCGCGCGATGATCGGCGGCCGCGACTTCGACGACTCCAAGTTCAATCGTGCCACCCAGGCGCTCAGGCAGCCGGGCTCCACCTTCAAGCCCATCGTCTACGCCGACGCCATCCAGAATGGCCGGCCGCCGTCGTACATCGTGGACGACTCGCCGATCTCCATCCCGCAGGCCGGCGGCGGCACGTGGACGCCGCAGAACTACGAGGGCACTTTCGAGGGGCCGATGCCGATGCGGCGCGGGCTGTATCAGTCGCGCAACATCGTCGCCATCAAGCTCGGGCTCGAGCTCGGGCCGCAGAGCATCATCGACATGGCGCGGAAGTTCGGCATCACCACCCCCATCCCGCCCTATCCGTCCATCGCCATCGGCGCCGCCGACGTCTATCCCGTCGAGATGATCGCCGCGTACTCGGCCTTCGCCACGCTCGGCACGCGCGCCACGGCCACCGGCATCGTGCGCGTCGAGAATTCGAAGGGTGACGTGCTGTGGGAGCCGACACCGGTGCGCGCACCCGTGATGTCACCCGAAGAGGCGTGGCTCATGGTCAGCATGATGAAGGACGTCATCCAGCGCGGTACCGCAGCCGGTTCCGTCGGCTCGCAGTTCCACCTGCCCGCCGGCGGCAAGACGGGCACCACCAATGACGGCACCGACGCCTGGTTCATCGGCTACACCTCCGATCTCGTCGCCGGCCTCTGGGTCGGCTTCGACAAGCCGCAGACCATCAAGGGCAACGCGCAGGGCGGCCACATCGCCGCGCCGGCGTGGACCGCGTTCATGAACGAGGTCTATCGCCGCAAGCCCGCCCCTCCCGACTGGCCGCGTCCCGAAGGCATCGTCGTGCGCGAGATCGATCCGGCCACCGGCCTGCTCGCCGGACCCGGGTGCTCCGGCTCCGTCACCGAGTACTTCATCGTCGGCACCGATCCGGTGCAGCAGTGCATGCCGGGGTATGGCCTGCCCGGCACGGGCTACGACAGCCTCACCGGCCAGCCGTATCCACCGTCCACGTATCCCACGCCCTCCTACGGCACGCCGGCGTATCCAGGGCGGCCGCAGTCGGGCACGGCGCCGGCGCCCATTCCGCGGCTCTCCACGCCGGCCGACACGATGTCGCCGCGTGCGCGAGTGCTGCCTACACGCCCCACGCGCGACAGCAGCGCATCGCCGCGTGATCCCTCGCGACCACCCCCGCGCGACGTGTTCCACATCCCGTCGCGCGACACCGGCCGGTCGCGACGCGACTCCAGCCAGCCTGTGCGGCCGGGCGTGCCCAGTCGCGACAGCACGTCGGTGCGGCCCGACAGCAACCCGTTCACGATACCGTCGCGTCCATGATCGAGTGGCGTCCCACCGACTGCCACGCGCACACGCGGCACTCCGATGGCAAGCTGACCGTGGCCGAGCTCGTCGACCGGGCGGCGTCGCTCGGGGTTCGCCCGTCGGTCTCGGATCACATGTCCCGCGCCGTCGCCAAGGGCGTTCGATCGCTCGACGCGGTGTGCGCGTACCTCGACGACATCGAGCGCTATCCGGTGCTGCGCGGTGGTGAGTTCTGCTGGCACGATTCACTCTGGCGCGACCTGCCGTCCCGGACGGTCCGCCGATTCACGCATCGACTCGGCTCGTTGCACGCCGTGCAGCTCCCCGACGGCAGCTACGTCCGCGCCTTCGCCCCGCACCTTCCGGCGGGGCTCACGCCCGCCGTGTACATGGACGCGCACGTCGCCTCGCTCGAGCGGCTCGCCGCGGAGATGCCGGTCGACATCCTCGCGCACCCCGCCATCGCTCCACCGGCCATCCACCACGTTCCTCTCGAGGAGCGGTGGACGGAGGAGCTCGAGGAGCGCGCCGTGCGCGCGCTCGCCACGGCCGGGATCGCCTTCGAGCTCTCGAATCGCTATCCCGTGCACGAGCGGCTCCTGCGCCGTGCCCACGCCGCGCAGGTCCGCTTCTCGCTCGGCTCCGACGGCCACACGCGCGAACAGGTGGCCGACGTCGTGCGCCCGCTCGCCATGGCGCGGCACATCGGCGTGCGGGACGAGGACCTCTACGACCCCGAGCGCCACGGCTCCCGCACCGGTTTCTACGATGCGTCCGTGCCCACGGACGCATCGGGTGTGACCTCCGGCCCGCTCGCATAGTCGCAATGAGGACGACACGATCTCTTGTTGAGCGTGCCACCCGCCCCTAGGTTCAGAGAAGCGGTGTGAGGAGGCGTATGTGATTCTCGGTTGCCTTGCCCTGAACGCGTCGTTCGAGCCCCTGACCATGGTCCCCATGCGTCGGGCGCTGCGGCTCGTCATCGATGGCAAGGCCGAGATCGTCGAGGCCGAGCAGGATCGCGTGGTGCGTTCGGAGCGGCTCGTCATGCCGCGGCCCGCCGTGATTCGCCTCACCAAGTTCATTCACGTGCCGCGACGCTTCCGCCGGCAGGTGACGAACACCTTCCTCTTCGCGCGCGACCACTACCGCTGCCAGTACTGCGGGCGCGCGGCGGTGGAGCTGCGGCCGCGTGAGGCACTCACGCGCGATCACGTGATCCCCATCTCGCGCGGCGGCACGAATGACTGGACGAACGTCGTCACCGCCTGCTCGCCCTGCAACACCCGCAAGGGCAACCGGCTGCCGCAGGAGATCGGGATGCACCCGCTCGTCCAGCCAGTCGAGCCGCACTTCGTGCACCTGTCGTGGGCCGTGCGTCGCCTCACCCAGACGCAGGCGCGCTACATCCGCACCTTCTACGGCGACGCGATCCTCCAGCAGCTCGAGGCGCTGGAGCACCGCGCCCATCCGCATCACCACGGCGATCACTCCGGCGCGGCGGCCGACTGACGACTGACGACCGACGACTGGCGACTGACGACCGACGACTGACGACTGACGACTGACGACTGACGACCGAAGGTCGGAAGGTGAGAAGGTGGGAATGTCGTTACCGACCTTCCGACCTTCCGACCTTCCGACCTTCCGACCTTCCGACCTTCCGTCTCACCCCGGCGCCCTGAACGTCCCGCTGCGCCCCGTGTAGTGCTGGCGCTCGCCGCCCAGCATGCGCAGCATCAGCGTCCGTACACCG
>DASURL010000252.1:0-7803 GCA_036280075.1 Gemmatimonadaceae bacterium
GCCGGCGTGCCCGGGCGCCACCTGCGCTTCACCGTGGGCGCCGGCGCCGCCGACGGCTACTTCGATCGCGCGCGGAACCAGCTCGTCGTGCTCGACGCGCCGCTGATCGCGCGTGACGAGCTGGTGCTGCTTGGCGACCACAACGTGGCCAACGCGCTGGCGGCCGCGCTCGCGGTGATGGGGGCGGACGAGACGCACGCCGGGCCGCAGGGGCGGGCGAAGATCGCCCAGGCGCTTCGCGCCTTCCGCGCGCTCGAGCACCGCATCGAGCCGGCCGGGTGCTACGAGGGGGTGGAGTGGATCAACGACTCCAAGTCCACGAACGTCGCGTCCACGCTGGTGGCGCTGAGGGGCATGCAGAAGCCCACCGTGCTCCTGCTCGGCGGGCGGCACAAGGGCGAGCCGTACGATGCGCTGTCTGCCGAGCTGCAGCGGACGGTGAAGCTGGTGATTGCGTACGGCGAGGCGGGGGCGATCGTGGCACAGGACCTCGAGGGCGCCGTGCCGCTCGAGCGTGTGGACGGCACGTTCGAGGAAGTGATCGCTCGCGCGCGCGCGGCCGCGGCGGCGGGAGACGCGGTGCTGCTGTCGCCGGCCTGCTCCAGCTACGACATGTTCGACAACTACGAGCAGCGCGGTCGCACCTTCAAGCGGCTCGCCGCAGGGCAGCAGGGGGCCGTTCGATGATGATGGCGTCCGCGGCGGCGATGCCGCAGGACCGCGCGTACGCGCCCGCGCAGGTGCGCGAGCGCTGGCGCATGAGCTCCGAGGCGCGCGGGCTCGTGTTCGTGATGGCGGTGCTGCTCGCCTTCGGGCTGGCGGTGCTGTACAGCGCGAGCGCGATCGTCGCGATGCAGGAGAACCGCGACAGCTGGTTCTATCTCGGCCGGCAGATCACCGGCGTGCTCGGCGGCGTCGTGGTGTTCGCCGTGGCGGCCAAGCTGCCGGCGGAGAAGTGGGAGAAGTGGGCGTGGCCGATCATGTGGCTCACGATCGTCACGCTGCTCCTCTGCCTCGTGCTGCCGTCGAGCATCGCGCCACGGATCAACGGCTCGAAGCGTTTCCTGTTCGGCGCCTCCTTCCAGCCGTCTGAGCTCGGCAAGCTGGGCGTCGTGATCTGGACGTCCATGCTGATCGTGAAGAAGGGCGAGAAGCTGCGCCGGCTCACCAAGGGGGTGCTGCCGTTCTTCGTCGTCATCGGGCTGCTCGACATCCTGGTGGCGCTCGAGCCGGATCTCTCGGTCGCGATGCTCTACACGCTGCTGCTCGCCGTGCTCCTGTTCGTCGGCGGCGTGCGGGTGGCCCATTTCGTCGCGCTGTTCGCGCTGGCGATCCCGATCCTGTGGAAGGAGATCGAGAAGGTGCAGTACGCGCTGCTGCGCCTCACCTCCTTCCTCGATCCGGGCAACGCGCCCAGCGAGATCAGCTACCAGCTCAAGCAGTCGCTGATCGCCGTCGGCAGCGGGGGGATGTTCGGCGTCGGCTTCGGGCAGGGGCGGCAGCAGTACGGCTTCCTCCCGTTCCCGTACAGTGACTTCATCGCCAGCAACATCGGCGAGGAGTGGGGCTTCATCGGCCTCGCTGCGGTCACGCTGGCCTTCGCGGCGTACGCGCTGCTCGGCTTCCGCATCGCCCGCAAGGCACGGTCGCCCTTCCTGCAGCTCGTCGCGGTCGGCCTCACCTTCGTCACGGTGATCACCGCCTACCTGCACATCGGCGTGGTGATCGGCCTCCTGCCGACGACGGGGCTCACGCTCCCCTTCGTGTCCTACGGCCGGTCGAACATCGTGCTCACGATGTTCCTCACGGGGGTGCTCGTGAACATCGGCAGCACGCGCGAGCGCGTCGTGGGCAGCACTGCCACCGACCCGACGGGGTCATGACGCGCACCGTCCTCTTCGCCGGCGGCGGCACGGGTGGGCATCTCTACCCGGGGCTCGCGATCGCGCGCACCCTCGTGCGCCTCGCCCCCGACGTGCAGCCGATCTTCGTCGGCGCGCAGCGCGGCATCGAGCGCACCGTGCTGCCGACCACGGAGTTCCCGCACCTGCTGCTGGACCTGCACCCGCTCTACCGCAGCCGGCCGTGGCAGAACTGGCGCACCCTGGTCGGCGCCGTGGGCGCGTGGCGCGCGCTGCATGCGCTCGTGCAGCGCGAGCATCCGCGCCTCGTCGTCGGTACCGGCGGCTACGCCGCCGGCGTCGCCCTCGCATACGCGGTGCGACACCACATTCCCATCGTGCAGCAGGCGGGCGACAGCCACCCCGGCCTCACCGCGCGTGCGTTCAAGCGGTGGACGCGCGAGTACTACCTCGCCTTCCCCGAGGCGGGGCGGGTGATCGGCGGCGAGCCGTCGCGCTTCGTGGACACCGGGGCGCCGATCGAGCCGCCACCGGAGCCGCGCCCCGATCGCGCTGCCGCGCGGCGCGCCTGGGGCTTTCCGGCGCAGGGCGGGCACGTGCTGCTCATCTACGGCGGGAGCCAGGGCTCGCTCGCCATCAACCGCGTCGTCGCCGACTGGGTGCAGCGCGGCCTTCCGGAGCAGCTCTACGTGATCTGGATGACCGGCCGCGCCAGTTACGCGGAGTTCGCCTCCCTCGACGGCGGCAACGTACGCGTGCGTGAGTACCTCTCCCCCATCGCCGACGCCTACGCTGCCACCGACATCGCCCTTGCCCGCGCTGGCGCGATGACCACCTCCGAGCTCTTCGCCTGGCGCATTCCCGGCGTGCTCGTGCCGCTGCCCACGGCGGCGGCCGACCACCAGACGGCGAACGCGCGGGCGCTCGAGGCGGCGGGCGCGGCGATCAACCTGCCGCAGTCGGAGCTGACCGTGGACCGGCTCGACGCCACCATTCGCGGCCTGCTCGCCGATCCCGCGTCGATGGCGCGCCTCGCCGAAGGCGCCGCGACGCGCGCGCGGCCGCACGCCGCGGAGACCATCGCGCGTCGCATCCTCGCCCAGCTCGACTCGCAATAGGTATATTCAGGGCGCTGATGCCTCTCCTCGATCCCGCCGATCCGCGCCCCATACATCTTGTCGGCATCGCTGGCGCGGGGATGAGCGCTCTCGCCGAGCTGTTCACCCTGCGCGGCATGCGCGTCACGGGCTGCGATGCCAATCCCGGGAACGCCGCCGACCTCGCCGCGCGCGGCATCCCCGTCTGCAGCGGCCATTCGCCCGATCACGTGCGCGAGGTGCGGGCGCTCGTCGTCACCTCCGCGATGCCCAAGGATCACCCGGAGCTCGTGCGTGCGCGCGAGCTCGGCATTCCGGTCATCCGGCGCGCCGAGGCGCTCGGCGAGGTCACGTCGGGCGCGATGCTCGTCGGCGTGGCCGGCACGCACGGCAAGTCCACCACCACCGTGCTCACGACGGAAGCGCTCGCCGCGGCGGGGATGGATCCCACCGGCTACGTGGGCGCGCGCGTGTCGTCGTGGAAGGGAAACCTGCGCGCCGGCCGTGCCGACCGGTTCGTCGTCGAGGCGGACGAGTACGACCGCTCGTTCCTCGCCCTCGCGCTCACGGTGGCGGTGGTGACGAACCTCGAGGCGGACCACATGGACATCTACCGAGACCTCGACGACCTGCGGCGCGCCTTTGCGCAGTTCGTCGCCGGCGCGCGGTACGTGGTCCTCTGCGCCGACGATCCGGGCGCGAACAGCCTCCCCACGCCGCCGAGCGCGGAGGTGATCCGCTACGGCATCGAGTCCCCCGACGCCAGGCTTCGCGCGACCGATCTCCGGCGCGAGGAGATCGGCACCCGCTTCACCGTGACGTACGACGGCAAGCGCGAGGGTGACGTGAGCCTCGCCGTTCCGGGCGAGCACAACGTGCGGAACGCGCTCGCCGCCATCGGCGTCGGGCTCGGCCTCGGCCTGACCGTGGAGCAGATGGCGCCGGGCATCGCCGCCTTCCGCGGTGTGGAGCGTCGCTTCCAGCTCATCGGTGACGCGAGCAAGGTGCTCGTGGTGGACGACTATGCGCACCATCCCACCGAGGTGCGCGCCACCATCCGGGCCGCGCACTCCGCGGCGCCCGACCGCCGGCTCGTCGTGGCCTTCCAGCCGCACCTGTTCTCGCGCACGCGCGACCTCGCGCAGGAGTTCGGGGAGGCGCTCGCCGAGGCGGACGCGGTCTTCCTGCTCGACATCTACCCGGCACGCGAGAAGCCGATCGTCGGCGTGACGAGCGAGCTGATTGCCGAGGCGATGCGCGGCGAGGGCCGCCCCCCCGCGTGGCGGGGGAGCCGCGACGCGCTGGCTGCGGCGCTCGCGCCGACCGTGCGTGCGGGCGATCTCGTCATCACGATGGGGGCCGGCGACGTGACGCGCTGCGGACCGGAAGTGCTGGCGTTGATACGGGCCGCCGCGCGATGAGTGGCCGCGAGGAGCCCGAAGACGACGCGGGACGCGACGACGTCGCCGCCGACGGATCGCGCCTGCCGCGCTGGCGCCTCGTGCTCTTCGGCGCCGCCCTGCTCGTGCTGCTCGCCAGCCCGCTGTGGGGGCCGCGCGCGCTCCGGCACCTCGCGTTCTTCCGGGTGCGGAAGATCGAGGTGAACGGGCTCCGCTACACGCCGGCCGCGGACGTGCTCGCGCGGCTGAAGGTGGACACCACCCGCAGCGTGTGGGATCCGCTCCCTCCGCTCGCCTCGCGCGTGATGGAGCATCCGCAGGTGGAGTCGGCGTACGTCTCGCGCAAGCTGCCGGGGACGCTCGTCGTGGACGTGGTCGAGCGGCGCCCGGTGGCACTGGTCCCGATCGGCGCCGAGCTGCGTGCCGTGGACGAGCGCGGGGTCACCCTCCCGCTCGATCCCAGCCGCACCCCGGTGGACGCGCCCGTGGTCACGGCGCCGCGCGCCGCCGCAGTGTATCATTTGCTGGGGCAGATGCAGCGGGAGGCACCCGCGCTCTACGCGCGCATCAGCTCCATCCGTCCTTCCGGAAGCGATGAACTGCTGGTGCAGGTGGCCGACGTCCCGGTGCGCACCATGACGAGCGTGACCCTCGCGCGTCTTTCCGACATCGAACCCGTAGAGCGCGACCTTGCGCGGCGTCAGCTGCGTGCCGCCGAGCTCGATCTCCGCTATCGCGACCAAGTGATCGCCAGACTGCCATGAACACCGACCGCCTCGTCGCCGGACTCGACATCGGGTCGGCCAGAACCACCGCCATCATCGGGGAAGTGATCAGCACCCCGCAGGGCGGCACCTCGATCAAGGTGCTCGGCGTGGGCCAGGCGCGCACCACCGGCATGCGTCGCGGCATCGTCTCCGACATCGAGGAGACGACGCGCTCCATCCGCAAGGCGCTGCAGGACGCCGAACGCATGGCGGGCGCGGAGATCACCGACGTCTACACGGGGATCGCGGGCGAGCACGTCCGCGCCATGACGTCCAAGGGGATCGTCGCCGTCAGCAACGACGAGATCACCAAGTCCGACGTGGACCGCGCGAACGAGGTGGCCCGCGCGCAGGCGATCCCCCCCGACCGCGAGCTGCTGCACGCCATCCCGCAGGAGTACACGGTCGACAAGGACCACGGCATCCGTGATCCCATCGGCATGAGCGGCACGCGGCTGGAGACGGAGATGTACCTCGTCACCATCGGGTCGTCGCCCGCGATCAACCTGCGCAAGAGCGTGGAGCGCGCCGGCTACAAGGTGCGTGAGCTGGTGCTCGAGCCCCTCGCCAGCGCGCTCGCCGTGCTCACCGAGGACGAGAAGGAACTGGGTGTGGCGCTCGTGGAGATGGGCGCCGGCACCACCGACCTCGCCGTCTTCCACGAAGGCAAGATCCGCCACCTCGGCACGATCGCCTTCGGCGGCAACAACGTGACGAGCGACATCGTGCACGGCCTCGGCGTGACGCAGGCCGATGCCGAGCGGCTGAAGGAGAAGCATGGCTGCGCGTACGAGCAGCTCGTGGACCCGCAGGAGATCATCCAGCTGCCGAGCACAGTGGCGCAGGGCGATCGGCAGATCCCGCGCGAGCTGCTGGCGCACATCATCCACCAGCGGATGGACGAGATCTTCGACCTCGTGCAGCGCGAGGTGGCCACGGCGGGATACGCGGGGAAGCTCGCCGCCGGCGTGGTGCTCACCGGCGGCGCCGCCGCGATGGAAGGCGCCGCCGAGCTGGCGAGCGACGTGTTCGGCACGGGCGTGCGCGTCGGCACGCCCTCGGAGCAGGTGACTGGGCTCAGCGACTCCGTGGACGCGCCCCGCTTCGCCACCGTGGTCGGGCTCGCGCAGTACGGCGCGCACCGCATGGCCCTCGGCGGCGCGAGCGCCACCGCGCGCCGCATCAAGCTCCCGAGCACCGGCGGCATGGACCGGCTGGGCGAGAAGATCAAGTTCTGGTTGCAGGATTTCTTCTAGCAGTCGGGTTCATCGCGCGTCGCAGAGCAGCGGGAGGAGCGGAGACGGCCGGATCAGCCGGAACAGGCCGGATCGAGAACCTCGAGGGGTTCTGATCCGGCTTCTCCGTTCGCGTCCGTTCAATCCGCTCCTGGCGCTTTTTTTCTTTCGTCGGACGCACGCGCGCGATGTACACATCCGCTCACTCTACGGGAATCAAATTCTTTTCGCGCGTGTCCTGCATGTGGAAAAGATCGCGTTGATTTTCCCGTGCTGTTTCCGAAATTCGCTCGTCAACCTTTGTCGGCGCCGTATGGGGCTGGCCGGAACTTCGGGAGCGGTTATATTGCCCCATCGTTTCCGAGCCGCCGGTCGCATGCAGTTCCCGCCGATGTCGACGATGCCGTGCCCGTTCGGACACGCCTTCCTGTTTTCTCCTTCCCACACCTCGCCGTAGGGGAGTGTCGGACGCAATGATCTTCGAATTCGAGGAGAGCGCGGCGCAGAACGCGCGCATGAAAGTGGTGGGCGTCGGGGGCGGAGGCGGCAATGCCGTCAACCGCATGATCGACGAACACCTGGAAGGCGTCGAGTTCATCTCGGTCAACACCGACGCACAGGCGCTCCTCTCCTCGAAGTCCGATCTCAAGATCCAGATCGGCAAGAAGCTGACGCGCGGCCTCGGAGCCGGTGCGCGCCCCGAGGTGGGGAAGCAGGCGATCGAGGAGAGCCGCGACGAGATGTCCAAGGCCGTCACCGGGGCGGACCTCGTCTTCATCACCTGCGGCATGGGCGGCGGGACCGGCACCGGTGCGGCGCCGGAGATCTGCGCCATTGCCAAGGAGCAGGGCGCGCTCACCGTCGGCATCGTCACGCGCCCCTTCCTGTTCGAGGGCCGCAAGCGCATGCGACAGGCGGAGCAGGGCATCGCCGAGATGCGCAAGCACGTGGACACGATGATCGTCGTGCCCAACGAGCGGCTGCTCGCCGTCGTCGGCAAGGGCATCCCCTTCCAGGACGCGCTCAAGAAGGCCGACGAGGTCCTCCTCCACGCCACGCAGGGCATCTCGTCGCTCATCAGCGTGACGGGGCTCGTGAACGTGGACTTCGCCGACGTCCGCACCGTCATGCAGTCGGGCGGCTCGGCGCTCATGGGCACCGGCATCGGCCGCGGGGAGAACCGCGCCATGGAAGCCGCCCAGCAGGCCATCTCCAGCCCGCTGCTCGACAACATCAGCATCTCCGGCGCGTCCGGCGTGCTGGTGAACATCACCGGCGGCGCCGACCTCACCCTGGGTGAGGTCCACCAGATCAACGAGATCATCCACGACGCCGTCGGCGACGAGGCGGAGATCATCTTCGGCGCCGTGCACGAGCCGGCGATGCAGGGGGAGATCCGCGTCACCGTCATCGCGACCGGTTTCGACAAGGCCATCCAGCCC